>CAYOQB010000082.1:0-23690 GCA_964406035.1 uncultured Solibacteraceae bacterium
ATGCAGTCCAACGGCGGCGTTCTGAGCACGTCGCAAGCCCGTTTGGAGGCGGTCCGAACCGTGCTTTCCGGCCCCGCTGGAGGCGTGATTGGCGCGATGACGGCCGCCGCCGCCTCCGGCTATTCGCGCATCCTGGGCTTCGACATGGGCGGCACCTCCACCGACGTCTGCCTGGTGGACGGGCAGCCGCACGAGACCACGGAGGCGTACATCGACGGCATGCCGATTCGCGTGCCGATGCTGGACATCCATACCGTGGGCGCGGGGGGAGGGTCGATCGCGCGCGTGGATCAAGGCGGGTTGCTGCGGGTGGGGCCGGAGAGCGCCGGCGCCGCGCCCGGGCCGGCCTGCTATGGAACCGGCGATCAGCCCACGGTGACCGACGCTCACGTGGTTCTGGGGCGGCTCGATGCGCTGCTGGGCGGGACCATGCCGTTGGACCGCGAGCGCGCGGCCGCTGCCGTGGACCGGGTGGCGCGGCAATCCGGGCTGAGCCTGACGGAAGCTGCGGCCGGCATTCTGCGTGTGGCCAACGCCAACATGGAAAGCGCCATCCGCGTGGTCAGCGTCGAACGGGGTCACGATCCCCGCGAGTTCGCGCTGGTCGCCTTCGGCGGTTCGGGCGGGCTCCATGCCTGCGAAATCGCCGAGGAGTTGGGCATCGGGACGGTGATTGCCCCGGAACACGCCGGAGTTCTATCCGCGCTGGGGATGCTCGCCGCGGACAAGATTCGCGACTACTCGGCCGGCGTCCTGGGCCGGTCGGATTTCGAGAAGTCCTTCCGTTCGTTAGAGAAGCGAGCCCGCATGGAGCTGAAAGGCGCGATTCTGGAACGTTCCGCGGACATCCGTTATCCGGGGCAGAGCTATGAAATCCGGGTCCCGTGGGAGCCCGGCGATCCGGCCCGGCCGTTTCATGAGGCGCATCAGAGGGCCTATGGATACGCCACCCCGGGCCGCGAGGTGGAAGTGGTCACGCTGCGCGTCCGCGCCCGTATCGCGGTGAAGAAGCCTGAGTTCCGGGCGGGGGTTGCCCGCGCCGCGGGGCCGGTCCCGCGGCGCCGCGCGTACATTGGGGGCGCCTGGAGCGAAGTTCCGGTGTACTCGCGCGCCCGGTTCGGGAAGCGCCGCAAGCCGGGTCCGGCGCTGTTCCTGGATTACGGATCGACGGTGGTGATCCCGCCCAACTGGTCCGCGCGGGTGGACGCCGCGGGCAACCTGATTCTGAAACAGGAAAACAAAAGTGCGCCGGCCCAGCGGCGGAAGAATCTATGATCGGAACGGAGGGTTCATGATTCGCAAAGCGATATTGACGTTGGCAGCCGGGGTGGCGATCCTGGCGGCTCAGGCGGGTTCGGCCGCCGGCGACTGGGTGCTGAAGATGCAAAGCCCGCAAGGCGAGCTGGAGTTCAAATTCACGCTGTCCTCGGAAGGGAAAGCCACCTTCGAGAACCCGCGGCTGAAGGTGGAGAAATCGTCGCTCGAAGGCAAGAACCTGAAGATGCTGGTCAAGCGGGAACGCGCCGACGGCTCCGCCGCCATGACCTACGACATGAAGGCGACCATCGAGGGCGACTCCATGAGCGGCACGGCGGAAACGGACATGGGCGGATCGCCCGCCAACATGGAGTGGAGCGCCAGGAAGGCCAAGTAACTTCAGTTCCGGATTCTCCCCGGAAGCCCGGGCGCGGTACACTGGTATTTCTCCCATGAAATTCGGTGTTGTCGTGTTCCCAGGCAGCAACCGCGACCACGATGCGTGGTATGCGGTTTCCAGAACCCTCGGCCAGGATTGCGAACTCCTCTGGCACGATTCCGAGTCGCTCGGCAACTGCGACGTCATCATCCTGCCGGGCGGCTTCTCCTATGGCGATTACCTGCGCTGCGGCGCGATCGCCAAGTTCTCGCCGGTGGTGAAGTCGGTGAAGAAATTCGCCCACGACGGCGGACTCGTCTTCGGCATCTGCAACGGCTTTCAGATCCTGGTGGAAAGCGGACTGCTGCCCGGCGCGCTGCTGCGCAACCGGAGCCTGAAGTTCGTCTGCAAGGAAGTGGAGTTGCGGGTGGAGACCGCGAATTCGCCGTTCACCCGCGAAGCGTCCCCCGGCAGCGTTCTGCGCGTTCCGGTGGCGCACGGGGACGGCTGCTATTTCGCCGACGAACGAACGCTGGATCAATTGGAAGCCGAGGACCGCATCGCCTTTCGCTACGTCGAGAACCCCAACGGCTCCCTGCGCGACATCGCCGGAATCCTGAATGAAGGCCGCAACGTGCTGGGCATGATGCCGCATCCGGAAGACGCGGTGGAGCCGCTGATGGGCTCTCAGGACGGCCTGGTGATCTTCCGGTCGCTGGCCGGAGCGCTCGCCGGAGCCGGCAAATGAGCGCGATGACGGAGGAGGTCATCGCCGCGCACCAGCTCAAGCCCGACGAATACGAACGCATCGTCCAGATCCTCGGCCGCGAGCCCAACTTGACCGAACTCGGCATCTTCAGCGTGATGTGGAGCGAGCACTGCTCCTACAAGAGCTCCCGTTTGCACCTGAAGAAGCTCCCCACCCGCAGCCGTCTGGTCCTGCAGGGTCCGGGGGAGAACGCCGGGATCATCGATATCGGCGACGGCTGGGCCATCGCCTTCAAGATCGAGTCGCACAACCATCCCAGCTTTATTGAGCCGTTCCAGGGCGCTGCGACGGGTGTCGGCGGCATTCTGCGCGACATTTTCACGATGGGCGCCCGGCCCATCGCGGTGATGGACGCGCTGCGCTTCGGGCGGCTGGACGATCCGAAAACCGGAGCTCGCAACCGCCGCATCCTGGAAGGCGTGGTCAGCGGGATCTCGCACTACGGAAACTGCTTCGGCGTGCCCACGGTGGGCGGCGAGACTGTGTTTGAAAGCTGCTATGACGGCAATCCGCTGGTGAACGTCTTCGCGCTGGGTGTTTTCCGCCATGACGAGGTCTTCTATGGCCGCGCCAGGGGCGTCGGCAACCCGGTGATCTACGTGGGAGCGAAGACCGGCCGCGACGGCATCCACGGCGCTTCCATGGCTTCGGCCGAATTCACCGAGGAATCGAAGCAGAAACGTCCCAATGTTCAGGTCGGCGATCCGTTTCTCGAGAAGCTGCTGCTCGAAGCCTGCCTGGAAGCGATGCACTCCGGCGCGGTGGTCGGCATTCAGGATATGGGTGCGGCGGGACTTACCTGCTCCACCTGCGAAATGGGCTCGCGCGCCGGAACCGGCGTCGAGATCGACCTGCAGTACGTGCCGCAGCGCGAAACCGGCATGACTCCCTACGAGATCATGCTCTCCGAGTCGCAGGAGCGCATGCTGCTGGTTGCGGAAAAGGGACGCGAAGCGGAAGTTCTGAATATTTTCGCCAAGTGGGGCCTGGACGCCCGCGTGATCGGCGAAGTGAAGGACGACGGCATGATGCGGGTGAAGGATCACGGCAAAGTGGTGGCTGAGATTCCGAATCGCCCCCTGGCGGACGAGGCTCCGCTGTACGACCGGCCGCACGGGGTCGCGCCGTATCGAACGGCGCCCCTGGAGGCGCCCGCCTTCACCTCCCGCGATCTGAAGTCCGATCTGCTCCAACTGCTGGGCTCCGGCGACATCTGCTCCAAGCGCTGGATCTGGGAGCAGTACGACTACCTGGTCCGCTCCAACACGCTCGCCGGTCCGGAGTCGGCCGAAGCCGCGATTGTACGAATCAAGGAGACGGGGACTTCGGTGGCGATGTCGCTGGACGGCAACGGGCGCTACTGCTACCTGTCGCCGCGCAAGGGCGCGCAGTTGATCGTGGCTGAATGTTGCCGGAATCTTTCCACTGTCGGCGCGCTACCGGTGGCCGCCACCAACAACCTCAATTTCGGGAATCCGGAGCGGCCGGAGATCATGGCGCAACTGGTGGACGCCATCGAGGGGATGGCCGAGGCCTGCGAGTTCTTCGAGACGCCGATCACCGGCGGCAACGTGAGCCTCTACAACGAGACGCTGGGCGAGGCCATCTGGCCCACGCCCGTCGTCGGCATCGTGGGCCTGATGCAGACCGCGGCCCCGGTGGGGATCCCGTTCCGCGCCACGGACCGCGACATTGTCCTGCTGGGCGGCATCGGCGGCTGCGACCCGGTTCGGTTCGGCGGAACACAATACGCCAAAGTCGTGATGGATCAGCTCTGGGGTCTTCCGCCGGCGCTCGACCTGGACTACGAAAAGCGCGTGCAGCAGGCCATCCGGGAGATCGTAACGGGATCGCTGGCAGAGTCCGCGCACGACCTGTCGCTGGGCGGGCTGGCGGTCGCGTTGGCGGAAGCGACTTTCCGAGGCGCCGGCGCGGAGATCGAGCTGCCGGAGTCGACGCTCTCGCCCGAAATGCTTTTGTTCCACGAAGGACCTTCCCGCATCCTCCTGTCGACCGCGCACGTCCAACAAGTGGAAGAAGTGGCGAAGAAGCACGGGGTGGAGTGTGTCCGCCTGGGCAGGACCGTGAATGACGGGTTGCGGATTCGTCAAGGATCGACTACGCTGATCGACTGCGGTGTTCAGGAAATGAAATCCACCTGGGAGGCCGCGCTCGACCGGTTGCTGCAGCATAGCGATGTTCGATAAGTTCCACGAGGAATGCGGCGTTTTCGCCATCTACGGCCATCCCGAGGCCGCTAACCTCGCATATCTCGGGCTTTACGCCTTGCAGCACCGGGGGCAGGAAAGCGCGGGGATCTCGTCGAGCGACCGCCGCGAGATCTACAGCCATAAGGGGATGGGCCACGTCGCCGACATTTTCACGCCGGCTGTGCTCAATCAGCTTCCGGGCGAGCTGGCCATCGGGCATACCCGTTACTCGACGGCGGGCGACACCGTACTGCTGAACGCGCAGCCGTTTTCCGTCCGTTGCAACAAGGGCGCGATCGCGCTGGCTCACAACGGCAACCTGACCAACGCGCAGGAGCTTCGCGGACTGCTGGAAGCGGAAGGCTCCATCTTTCAGGCGTCCTCGGACACGGAAGTGATCCTGCACCTGGTGGCGAAGTCGCGCGAGCGGACCATCTCCGGCGCGCTGCGGGAGGCGCTGCTGGAGATCGAAGGAGCGTTTTCGCTGGTGTTTCTGGCGGAGCAGCGAGTGATTGTCGCCCGCGATCCCTATGGCTTCCGTCCGCTGGCAATGGGCGAGCTGGATTTGCCGCACGGCAATAAAGCTTACGTATTCGCCTCCGAAACCTGCGCCTTTGACCTGATCGGGGCGCGGTACACCGGCGACGTGGAGCCGGGCGAAATGGTGATGGCCGGACCGGAAGGCCTGACGCGGGAGCGTTATGCGCCGCGGCGGCAGTCCTCCCACTGCGTGTTCGAGCACGTGTATTTCTCGCGACCGGATTCGGTGGTTTTCGGCCGTTCGGTGCAGCTTTCGCGCGAAACGATGGGCCGCCTGCTGGCGCATGAATCGCCGGTGGACGCCGATGTGGTGGTTCCGGTGCCGGACTCCGGAGTGGCGGCGGCCATCGGCTACGCCTTTGAATCGGGGATCCCGTTCCGCCACGGGTTGATCCGCAATCACTATGTGGGGCGGACCTTTATCGAACCGTCGCAGGCCATCCGCGACTTCGGGGTGAAGCTGAAGCTGAATCCGGTGCGGCACCTGCTGGAAGGCAAGCGCGTGGTGCTGGTGGATGACTCGATTGTCCGCGGCACCACGTCACGCAAGATCGTGCGCATGGTTCGCGCGGCGGGGGCCACGGAAGTTCACCTGCGGATCTCCTGCCCGCCGACCATCTCGCCGTGCTTCTACGGCGTCGATACGCCTTCGAAGAACGAACTGATCGCGGCGAATCACACCGTGGACGGCATCCGCGAGTTCGTGGAAGCCGATTCGCTCGCGTACCTTTCAATGGACAATTTGAAGCGCTCGGTGGAGGATCGCGATCGCAATTACTGCTACGCGTGCTACACCGGAGACTATCCCACCCAGATCGTGCAGATTGAAGCGGTGCCCGCGCAGGCGCGGCGGTAAAGGTCAGTTCGGCCGCTCGGCGTTCTTCAGTTCTTCCGGGAACACCGCATAGCCCTTGGGCGGCGGATAGAATCCGCGGATCACCTGCAGGCGGCGGCGCAGATAGCGGCTGGCCAGTTGGCGCGGGCCCGTTTCCACGTCGATATCGCAGCAGATGCCGTGCAGGTACAGCGTCAGCGTGTCGATGAAGGACTGCCGCGCGTACTCGCGGAAAGCCTTGGTGTCCTTGCGACCGGCCTTGCCGCGGCGGATGGACTGTTTCAGCCGCCAGGAGGCTTCGTCGACTTCGCCGTGGACTTCGCCGTTCAACTCCTCGCGGATCAGGCCGGAGTACGCGGATTCCACTTCCTCGGTCCAGTTCTCGCCGATTAAGGTCGCCAGCCGGTTGTAGAAGCGGTAGTGATACTCGGCGACTTCCTGACCCTTAAGCGCGAACGCGAGCACGGTTTCGTTGCCCAGCCGCACCTGAGAATTCAGCGAGGAGCGGTTGTCGGGCGGACGCTCCACCGCTATGAACTCCGAAGGCTCCGCGCTGTCACTCTTTTCCAGGTACGGAACCAGGAAGATGGCGATCTTGGGCAGAGCGGCGGCGATACTGGGAGGCAGGGCAGCGACCGGTTCCTCAAGATACTCCTTCAACTCCTCCTCACTCATGGGAACGGAAGCGCAGAAGTACGAGAACTGATTGCTCAGCGGGATCATCTCGCCGCGAAATCGCTCCGCGAACTGCGTCAGGCTAAGTTTTGAGAGGTCAGGTTGAGCGGACATCGAGAAGCTGTTTTTAGTTTAGCACCGCGATGGTCCGCCGCCCCGCGAAAAGCACTGTACTTTGGATAGCACTGAAGAATCAGCACTTAGGCACTAATCCTGGCGCAACACGGTAACCGGGTCCACGTGCGACGCCCGCAGCGCGGGAACCAGCGCGGCTGCGAAGGCCACCGCCACCAGCAGCAGCGGCGCGACGGCGAAGGTCAGCGGATCTCGAGGTTTGACGCCGAACAACAGGGCTTCCAGGCCGCGGCTGAGGACGGCGGCGGCGATCAGGCCCGCCGTCACCCCGGCGGCCGAGACCAGCACCGCGTCGCGAACCACCAGGCGAGCGAGCTCCCAGGGCCGCGCGCCGATGGCCAGGCGGATGCCGAATTCGCGCGACCGGCGATTTACGTTATAGGCCAGGACGCCGTAGATGCCGAAAGCAGCCAGCGCCAGGGCGATCGCGGCAAAGGCGCCCACCAGAACCGCGCGGAACCTGGGCCGGGCCATGGACAGCGCGGACAGCGAGTCGAGCGTCCGCAGGTCGGCCACGGCCACATCGCGGTCCACCTGACGCACTGCTTCGCCCGCCGCCGCGGCCAGCAGCAGGGGATCGCCGCCGCCGGTGCGCACTGCGAAGAAGGCATTGTAGGAGCCCTCCTGCGTGCTGGGAAGGTAGATTTCGGGCGAGCCGGCGTCGGTGGGGCCTTCCACCTTGACGTCGGCCACCACGCCGACGATTTCGCGTTCCCTGGGAACGCCGCGCAATGGTCCCACCGGATTGGAAATGCGAATCCGCCGGCCGAGCGCCTCGCCGCCCAGGAAGCGATCGGCGAAGTGACGGTTGACGATGGCGACCGCGGGCGCGGAACGCTGATCGCCGGGACCGAAGCTCCGCCCCTCCGCAAGACGCATGCCCACGCTCTCGAAGTAGCGGGAGCTGACAATCTGCAGATGGCTCGCATCCTGCCGCGCGGCCGGGCGGGGCGGCTGCCCGGCGATCTCGAAATTCATGTAGACCATGGAACCCAGCATGGGCGCGGTCATGGACATCCCGGCCGCCCGCACGCCCGGAAGGCGCTCCAGTTTTTCGATCAACCCGTCGTAGAACTGCAGCAGCTTTTCCGGGGTGTCGTAGTGGCGCGGCGGGGGCTGCAGGGTGAAGGTCAGCGTGTCGCGAGTGTCCAGACCCCAGGGCTGATCGATCATGCGCAGCAGGGTCCGGACCAGCAGTCCCGATCCGGCCAGTAAGACCAGCGCGAGGGCGATCTCGACCGCCGCCAGCGTGTTGCGGAAGCCGGTTCCGGCGGCGGAAAAGCCTCTGGCGGCGGCGCCGACGGCCAGGCTCGATTTTGCCGCCTGCCAGGCGGGCAGCAATCCGAAGGCGATTCCGGTGAACAGGATAGCCGCCGCCGCGAAGGCGAGCACGCGGCCGTCCAGCGCGATGGCCATGCCGGCGGGGATGGTTCCCGCGGGAAGCATCGAAGGCGCCGCGCGGAGGAGCGCCGCGGCCAGCCCCAGCCCGCACAAACCTCCCAATGCCGCCAGCACCAGCGATTCGGTGAGGAGTTGCGCCACCAGCCGTCGCGGCGATGCCCCGAGCGCCGCGCGAACCGTCAACTCCCGCTTGCGGGCCGAACCGGCGGCAAGCAGCAGGTTGGCGACGTTGACGCAGGCGATCAACAGCAGGACCGCCACCACGCCGAACAGAAGCCGCGTGGTGGTCCGGAGCTCCGTCGAGACCAGCGAGTCACGCAGAGGGACGACTTTCGCGCCCCAGCCGTGGTTGGTATCGGGATAAGCGGCCGCCAGACGCGCCGCGATCGTTTTCGCCTCGGCATCGGCCTGCTCGACGGTGGCGCCCGGGATCAGTCTGGCGAGGGCTCGCACAAAGTGCGCCTGCCGCACGGAGCGGCCGCGGAACATGAGGCTGGGCTCCCAGAAGTCGGCTTTCTGCAGCAGCTCGAAATGGCGCGGCATCACGCCGATGAGCGTAACCGGGCGGCCGTCGATGTGGACGGTGCGGCCGATGGCCGCCGGATCGCGGCCGTAGCGGCGCTCCCACAAGCCTTCGCTGATCACCAGCAGCGCCTGCGACTCCTCCGATGGGGTGAAGACCCGCCCGGCGGCCGGCGGAATACCGGCGGCCGCGAAATAGGAGCCGCTGACACGCAGGCCGCGCAGAAACTCGGGCGCGCCGCCGCCATCGGTGAGGGTTCCGCTGCCGAACAAGATCCAGGCGAAATCCCGCAGCACGCGGGTCTGTTCCTTCCAGTCCAGCAGGTTCTCGGGGGAGAGACTGTTCGTGCCGCCATCAGGCCGGGTTTCGTAGAGACGCACCAGGCGATCCGGTTCCGGGAACGGGAGCGGGCGGAGGAGCACGGCGTCCACCAGGCTGAAGATCGCGGTTGTCGCTCCCATGCCGAGAGCGATCGCCGCGATGGCGGCGATCGTGAAGGATTTCTGGCGCAGCAGGAGCCGCAGGCCGAAGCGGGCGTCGTCAAGCATGGACATGAAACTCGATACGGGTCGAACGGTTAGCCGGTGCTGGAGAAATGGAAAGCTATCCTGTAGGGATGAGATTGGGACGCCGCGAACTGATCGGGACATTGGGCGCGACGCTCGCTGCAGGCAGCGGGCGGTCCGAACCGTTGGAGGATTCGAAAATGTATGGAATTATCGGCAGCATGACGGCGGCGGCGGGCCGGCGCGACGAGTTGATCGCGATCCTGCTGGAGGGCATCGCCGGCATGCCCGGATGCTTGAGCTACGTGGTCGCCAAGGATCCCGCGCAGGAAGACACGATTTGGATCACCGAGGTGTGGGACAGCGGCGAGAGCCACGCGGCGTCGCTGAAGATTCCGTCCGTCCAAAAAGCCATCGCCGCCGCCAGGCCGATGCTGGCGGGATTCGGCGCCAGGACCATCACGACGCCGGTGGGGGGTCACGGACTGGCGAAAACGAAGTAAAAGGCGTAACGGGCGGCGAAGTGGCGCGTACTTGCCTACATGACTCTCCGCATCTGGGGCTGCCTTGCCCTCGCTTCGCTGCTGACCGCGCAGGAGATGCCGCCTCCGGAACGGAAGGTGGAGGGCCAGGTGGTGACCTCGGCCCGCAACCCGGCGATCCGGATTGAGGTGGGGAAGGAGTTCCGCTACCTGGGCGCCCAGCGGTTCAACCTTTATGGGGTAGCCGATGCCGAGCAGCATTTCTTCGCGGAGGCGGGACCGGACGGCAAGGTAAAGCGGCTGCTCTGGCTCCAGTTCGAAGGCTATCTGCCGGAGAACACGAACACGTATAACTACAGTGCGAGCGGGCGAGCCACGGTGTCGGGGATCGAGTTTTACGCCGACACGCGGGTTTCGACGGCGGAAGCGGCGGCGCGGCAACGGGCGGGGTCCGACGGGGAGTGGATGCGCAAGCTGGTGGCGGCTAAGGGCTTGAAACTGCCGTCGGAGGGCGTGTTGCAGCGGCTGGTGTACCTGGACGAAAGCAGGCGCAACGAGCTGATGATCATATACCTGGAGGATCTGGCGCCGCACGGCGTCGCCGCCGCCGATGTCATCAAGGAAGGCGCACAGGGCGCCCGGCTGGCGGATCTGCGGAAGGGCTTGCTGGAGCGGGCGAACTCCGCCTTGAAGATGACGCTGGCGAAGTAGCTCAGCCCCGCCGCCGCGTGCTCTACACTGAAGTCACGTGGCCAGCAAGATCCTTGTCTCCGCGGGCGAAGCCTCGGGCGATTTCTACGCATCCGAACTGGTTCACGAGCTTCGCCGCCGCTATCCCAGCCTCGATTTTTTTGGCTGCGCCGGACCCAAGCTGCGGGACGCGGGGGTCCGCATGGTGGTGGACGCCGCCAGTCTGGGCGTGGTCGGGCTGGTGGAGGTGATCGCGCACCTGCCGCGCATCAAAGGGGAGTTCGACAGGCTGGTCGCGGCGGCGGAACGCGAAAAGCCGGACCTGGCGATCCTTACCGACAGTCCGGATTTCCACCTTCGGCTGGCTCGCCGGTTGAAACGGATGGGGGTGCCGGTCGTCTACCTGATTGCTCCCCAGGTGTGGGCCTGGCGCCAGGGGCGCGTACGGACCATTCGCGAGGTGGTGGACCGCCTGCTGTGCATTTTCCCATTTGAAGAGAAGTGGTTCCGCGATCGCGGCGTGGAGGCCATTTATATCGGACATCCGCTGACCAGGACGGTCCGCGCGAGCTTGTCGCGGGAACAATTCTTCGCCACGACAGGGCTGGATTCGCGCCGTCGGCTGGTGGCGTTGCTGCCGGGGAGCCGGAAAGGCGAGATCCAGCGTCATTTGCCCCACCTGATTGCCGCCGCCAGCCTTGTCGGCAGCCGCGTTCAATGGGCGTTGGGGGTGCCGCAAGGGGCCGCGCCGGGAAAATTTTCGGAACCCCTTGCCGCCGCGTCCATCCAACGCATTGAAGGGCTTACCTGGGATTTGCTGGCCCATTGTGACGTGGCGCTTGCCGCCAGCGGCACGGTGACGATTGAAGCCGCGCTGCTGGAAACGCCTCTGATCACGTTTTACCGGGTAAACGCGTTAACTTGGAAAGTAGGCCGCAGGCTGGTCCGGACGCCGTTTTTGTCCATGGTCAACCTGGTGGCGGGCAGGAAGATCGTCGAGGAGCTGATGCAGGACGAGATGACCGGAGATCGGCTGGCGAAGGCACTGCTGGCGCTGCTCGACTCGCCCGAGGCTCGCGACGCCATGCGGCAGGATTTGCGGGAGGTCTCGCGCGTGCTGGCAACCCGGCAGGATCCCATGGCGGCGGCGGCGGATGCAGTGGCCCCATTTCTGAAAGAGGACCGGATTCATGTTTCGTAGAGTGTGCGCGTTGGCGGGCGGGTTGGCGTTGCTGCTTCCGGCGGCGGGCTGGGCGCAGGGACGCACCGGCGCGGGCCGCATTGACGTCGAGCACTACTCCATCGAAGCCGAGGTAAACCCCCGGACGCAATCCCTTGCCGCCGTAGTCCGGGTGAAGTTTACCCCGCTTGAAGAAACCTCCCTGCTGCAATTCGAGCTGAACAACGCCCTGAATCTGGCGCGGGTGACCGATACCGGCGGCCGCCAGGTTCCGGCGTCGCGCCTGCAGCAGGACTCGAGCGTGCGGTTGAGCCTCCCGGCGGCGCTGCCCAAGGGCCAGCCCGCGACGTTCACCTTCACCTACGACGGGACGCTGACCGGCAATGAGGAGTCGCCGGTATTCGGGATCAAGTTCGCGGCCGTGCAGGCCGACTATGCCTATCTGCTGTACCCGGCGCGCTGGTTTCCGGTGAGCGGATACACCACGGACCGCTTTGCCGCCGACATCAAGGTCACCGTGCCGCAGGGGTTCCGCGTGGTGGCGAGCGGCACGGAAAGCGTTGACGCGGCGCCGGAGGGCAAGCAGGCATACAAGTTCGAGTACCGCCAGGCATCCTTCCCCGGCAGCGTGGCGGTGGTGAAGGGCGATCCGCGCCGCGAATCGGCGGGCGGAGTGAACACTACTTTCTACTTCCGCGAAGGCGCGCCGATGACGCCGCAGTACGGCCAGGAAATCGGACGCATCATGACGTTTTTCACCGGGCTGTTCGGACTGCCGCCCAAGGCCGGCCTGACGGTGGTGGAAACCGAAGCCGGCACGCCCAACGGATACACGGCGCCCGGACTGCTGTTCCTGTCGCCGCGGACCATCGGCAAGGAAGTGAACGCCAAGGTGCTGGCGAATCAGATTTCGCGCCAATGGTGGGGGATGCTGGTGTCGCCCACCACGCGGAACTCCATGTGGTGGGAGAACGGGCTGGCGCGCTATTCCGAGTTCCTTTACGTGCGGGAAGCCAAGGGTCCGCCGGCGTTTGAAGCCGAAATGCGCGACACCTACATCGAAGCGCTGACCGTGGACAATCCCCCGCTGTCGCAGTCCGCGCGGCTGGAAGACTATTCGCCGGAGTTCTGGGCGGCAACCGCGGGGAAAGGCGCCGCGATTCTGAACATGCTGCGCCATGTCATCGGCGACGACAACTTCTCCAAGCTCCTGAAAGCCTTCCCGGAACGCTACAGCTTCCAGTCGGCGAGCACCGCCGATTTCCAGAAGGTGGCTGAAGACATCGCGGGCGAGAGCCTGAACTACTTCTTCATCGAGTGGGTGGAATCCTCCGGCGCGCCGGAGTTCAAGCTGGAATACACCGTATTCCGCACCTCCAAGGGCTTCCGCGTGGTGGGCAAAGTCGCCCAGGATCTGGACACGTTCCGCATGCCGCTCGACGTTCGCATCGAGACCGAGGGCAACCCCGAGACCAAGCGGGTGGAAGTAGTGGGCACCTCCAGCGAATTCGCCATCGACACCTTCGGCAAACCCAAGAAGATCACTTTGGACCCGCAGGATCAGGTGTTGAAGTTCAACGACTCCACGCGCCTCGCGGTGGCGATCCGGCGCGGCGAGCAGTTCGCCGAGATCGGCGATTTCACCGAAGCGCTGAAGGAATACCAGAAGGCGCTGGACGTCAGCCGCAACTCTTCGCTGGCGCACTATCGCGTCGGCGAGCTGTTCTTCCTGCAGAACAACTACCAGGCCGCCGCCAACGAGTTTCGCGCTGCGCTCTCCGGCGATCTGGAGCCGAAGTGGACCGAGGTGTGGGCCCACGTGCAGCTCGGCAAGATCTTCGACATCACCGACCAGCGCGTCCGCGCCGTGAACGAGTATAAGCAGGCGCTGCGCACCAAGGACAACACGCAAGGCGCGCTCGAGGAAGCGCAGAAGTACGTCGAGAGCCCGTACCAGCGGCCCAAGTCGAACAACTGACGCATCGCGCATAATAGCTGTCATGCGATTGGCGCTGCTGCTTGTGCTGGCGGGACTGCTTCCCGCGCAAACCACCCTCGATTCCAGGATCCGGACGCAAACCAAGGCGTTCCCCGCGAGCGTATGGATCTATGCCAAGAACCTGGATTCGGGCGCGGTCTACACGTTGAACGGCGACGAGCGCGTGCGCACCGCCTCCACCATCAAACTGCCGGTGATGATCGAGGTGTTCGCCCAGGTGGCGGAAGGCAAGGCCAAGTTCACCGACACCATCACGCTGCGCGACGCCGACAAGGTGTCCGGCTCCGGAGTGGTCCGCGAGTTGTCGGACGGCGTTGCCCTGCCGGTGCGTGATCTGGTGAACCTGATGATCGTGGTCAGCGACAACACCGCCACCAATTTGATCCTGGAGAAGTTCGGCGGCGACGCGGTGAACGCGCGCATGGAGTCGTTGGGATTGAAGAATACCTACGTTCTGCGCAAGATCCGCGGCGACGCCAATCAACTAAAAGCGGCCAGCGGCTGGACCCGCTTCGGCTCCGTGGAGGAGAACCGCAAGTGGGGCATCGGCGTGACCACGCCGCGCGAAATGGTGATGCTGCTGGAGAAGCTGGAGAAAGGTGAGATCGTCAGTCCGGAGGCATCGAAGGAGATGATCGCGATTCTGAAGCGCCAGCAGTACACCGAAGGGATCGGCCGGCGCATCGCGCACAGGACCGCCAGCAAGTCGGGATCGCTGGACGCGCTGCGCAGCGACGTGGGCATCGTGTATACCCCGCGCGGGCGCATCGCCATGGCCATCACGGTCGATGGCATGAAGAAGACCGACTATTCGATGGACAACATCGGCAACATCCTGATCGCCGACCTGGCCAAGGTGCTGGCGGAGATGTTGTGAGTCAATCCTCCCATGGAGAGTCCGCGGTAAGCTGTTGCGCATGCGCATTCGGACGAAGGTAATCGCCGGCGCAGTGACCATCGCCGTGGTCGCGTTCGCGAGCATCGCGGCGCTCGAGGCCAGGACCGTTGGGCGGAAGGCGAGCGGTATTCGGGCGGGAATGTCCTTTGCCGAAGTGTCCCGGCAGCTCGATGGCTGGGCGATGATTAACGCGCATCCGCAGGGACGGGGCACCCAGAATCGCGCGGAGCCCGGGCCGGAGTTTTTTGGGTACTCGGGTGAGGTCTACGTGCTCACGCCCATTCAGGCCGACGGCCGGGAGACTGACCTGCGAAAGATATCGCGGGCGGATTTCGAGCAGCGCCTGGAGAAGCTGCTCAGCGATGGCGAACCGTGGACAGTGTACTTCAACTTCCGAATGATCGGTCGTGATACCGGCGTGCTGGTGCGGTTTGACGGGAAAGGCAAGGTAGCCAGTAGCTGATGAACGGCGGATGCCTGGAAGAAGAGCTGTAGCTACTTCAGCTTCCCGCGACGCTCGTGAACCTCGCGCCAGGTGGTCAACACAAAGCGTTCTTCCACCAAGAAGCGCTGGAATTCCGGATCGGTCATGGCCAGCATGTCGGCCTTGCGCAGCACCCCGGAATCGGAGATGTGGGCGAAGACCTCGCTGGGCGCGGTGTTGTGCATGATCACCATGGTCAGCCCCGGCTTCAGCTCCAGCAGCGTCTCCTTGTACTTGGCGGTCCGCCATTTGCGCAACTCCGCGTCACTCGCGCCGGCAGCCGGCTTCCAGCCGTAGCTGGTGTTGTGCAGGTCATCGAGCACCGGAAGCCCGGCCGCCCAGAGGCGTTCGCCGAGCTTGCGGACCGGGGCAAGATCGCGTCCGGGCGAGTCCTTCGCCAGGTACGTGTTGTGCCCGCCGGGCATCATCACCGGGATCTTGCGGTCAATTCCCACGCGCACATAGCGTTCCAGGAATTCGGGCGTCGCGAAGAGCGTTCCCATATGGGAGTCGAGGTGGGTGGGCGTGAAGCCCATCTTCACCGCGCGGTCCACCTGCGCCCGGATCTCGCGCTCCACTTCATCAGGGGTCGCGTTGCGCACCACCTGTTCGACGCCGCGCCACATCGCTCCTTCGGGATCCACCAGGCCCGGCGCGCCCGCGGTTCCCACCAGCGGACCCCAACGGTACTCTTTCCACTCCGAGGTTAAGGTCAGGTGCAAACCTGCATCCACATCGGGCCGCGACTTGATATACCGCACCATCTGCGGCACCCACGGCGTCGGCATCATCACCGAGATGGAGCGCACGGGCGACTTCTCCACAGTCTGGATCACGCCCTGATTGGAGTCATACGACATCCCGGCGTCATCGATATGCAGGATCAGGACGCGGGCGTCGGCCGGGAAGCCGAGCCTCTCGGCATAAGTCTGCGCGAAAGCGGGAAGTGCAAGCAGAAGGAGGAGCCAAGGCAGCATCCTCCGATTATGTCAGTCGACGAAGCCCTTGAAGGTGCTGCCGCGGTCGTCGCGCAGGGTGACAGACATGGAATCGGACACGCCGCTGATGGTGCGTCCGCGGCCGTCGCGAAAGCGATAGGTGACGGTGCGGTCGCCCATGCGTTCGGCCGAGCCGACCCAGGTGTTGCCGTACTCGTCGGTGAGCTTGATGTTGCTGCCGTAGCCGTAGCCCCAGATGCGGGTTTTGGTGGCTTCTTCTTCCAGGTGGAAGAAGCCGCCGGGTTCGGTGGTTCGAGTTCGCTCGCGTTCGTAGATCACGTTGACGGGGCTTAGCGCCCCGGTCCCCCTTTGCTCACCTTGACGGGGCTTAGCGCCCCGGTCCCCCTTTGCTCACCTTGACGGGGCTTGGCGCCCGGGCCCCCTTTGCTCACCTTGACGGGGCTTAGCGCCCCGGCCCCCCATTCGTTACTTACCGTACCGAGGTTCGGTAGTTCGATCCATCGGCAGCTTCGCGGATAATCTTGAGAGTCATGCGCGCTCTCCTGCAACGCGTCTCCGAAGCCAGAGTGGATGTCGACGGGATCACCGCCGGCCGGATTGGCCCTGGATTGTTGATCCTGTTGGGAGTTGCCCGCGGGGACACCGAGGCTGACGCGGAGTACCTGGCCGCCAAAGTCTCGCAACTGCGCATCTTCCCTGACTCCGAGGGAAAGATGAACCGCAGCCTGCTGGACACGTCGGGAAGCGCGCTGATCGTTTCCCAGTTCACGCTTTACGGCGACACCCGCAAGGGACGCCGCCCCTCCTTCGACCTCGCGGCGCCGCCCGGGCAAGCCAGATCGCTATACGAGTTCTTCGCCGACCGCATGCGCGCCCTTGGGGTGTCCGTGGAGACCGGCGTCTTTCAGGCGATGATGCAGGTGCACCTGGTGAATGACGGTCCGGTGACGCTGCTGGTGGAGACCGGCAAGGGGTAACTCGCCCCAGCGGGCTGCCGTCAGATATACTGCGTCTGAACTGGATGTTTTCTTGAGACGCGCAGGCGTGTAGCCGGAAGGGACTCAGCACTATGTGGATTCGCAAGGGAGAGCGGGACCGTCGCAAAGGCGTGGATTCGCCGATGCCGACTCAGGTTGTGTCGAACGAGGAGATCATTCCCCGGCGGCAGAATGAGCAGCAGAAGCAGGTGGAAACCCTGATCACCGAAATGGGTCAGGAGAACTCCAAGAAGCTGGGAATGGATCGCCGCGATTACATGCGGACCGCCATGGGCATGGCCACGTGCTTCCTGGCTTCCAACAAGGTCTACGGCAAGTACTGGGACGTGGACGAGGAAGAAGCTTACGAGCCGCAGGCCACCGAGGAGAAGTTCCCCAAGGGCGAGTACTTCGTGATGGACGTGCAGGCCCACTTCACCAACGGCTTCGCCATCGGCTTCCGCAATAACGAGTTCATGAAGAACATGGGGTTCAACCTGAAGGAAACCCCGGATGCATATTCCTTCAAGAACTTCGTTAAGGAGATGTTCTTCGATTCGGAGACGTCAACGGTCGTGATCTCGGGCGTTCCGGGACGGGAGCGCAACAAGGATGAGCAGGGCAACGTGCTGGAAGGCCGCGCCCGCGGCGGCGGCATTCTGCCGAGCTGGCTGATGTCCCAGGCCGCCAAGGAGATCAACGATCTGGCCGGCGGCACCACCCGCGCGGTCCCGCAGGGTAACCTGGCGCCGAACCATTATTGGGATAAGGCCAAGAACGCCACCGACCGCGCCCAGACGCTGGAGCAGATGGAGCGCGAGATCCAGAAGTACGGCATCAAGAGCTGGAAGTGGTATTGCCACGCCGATCCGGGCCGCTCCGGCGTCGGGTTCCAGTTGGACGACGACAACTCGCAGTGGTTCATCGAGGAGTCGAAGAAGCGCGGGATCAAGCTGATCTCGACTCACAAGGGCTTCTCGTATCAGTCGCGCACGCTGGGCCACCTCGCCAACCCGAAGGACGTTGAAAAGGCCGCGCTACGCAATCCGGATTGCACCTTCGTGGTCTACCACTCGGCGCTGAAGCACGGGCCCAGCGAGCCGGAGTTCAAGGATCCGAAGTTCTTCGACCCCAATACCGGCGACTTCGAGTGGCACTCCATTCTGATGGACATCAAGAAGCGCAATCCGAAGATGAACAACGTTTACGCGGAGATCGGGAGCTTCTTCGGCGTGCTGGCGATCGCCAACCCGGTGATGTGCCAGCACGGCATGGGCAAGAACCTGAAGTATTACGGCGCGGATCACGTGGTGTGGGGCACGGATTGCTTGTGGTGGGGTTCGCCGCAGTGGGTGATCGACGCGTTTAAGCGCTTCCAGATCACCGATGAAATGCACGAGAAGTTCGGCTACCCCAAGCTGAGCAAGTCGGACAAGGCCAAGATCTTCGGTCAGAACGCCGCGAAGATCTACGGCATCAAGTGGGACGAGAAGCGCAAGGCGCTGCCGGCGGATGCGCTGGACAAGCTGAAGTCGGCGTACTTGGATCAGGGCGGGCAGCGGTCCAATTGGGCCGATGGCTGGGTCCGGGCGGACGACTGAGTTTCATCCACGACTGAATCGCACAAACCGCGCCTCTCCGGAGGCGCGGTTTTTCTCTAGAATTCCCTTGACAAAGTAATTAATCAATTTTAATTTTTCTCAAGGAGGAACTTCTTGGGATGAATCGGGCTTGGACGCCGCGGAGTGGCAAATGGGGCCTTCCGAGACCAGAGCCGACGAGGATTTCGCGGCAACTTCGCGGAGCGGTTTGGCCGGTTTTGCTCGCCGGCCCCTCGGCCGGAATTCTGGCCACACTCCTCCTGTTGGCCGATCAGTTTGTTCACCGCCCGCTCCCGGTTGACCTCAACGGCGTGTATCACCTGAGCGGGCTTTCCAATCCCCCGGCACAAAGGCCGGAAGACTGGTGGAGCCAGGCGAAAACGCTGTCGCACCTGGCCCGTTATTCCAGCGGCTTTGCCAACGTAGGGGTTGAGCCGGAAACCGTTCGGATCGTTGTTACTTCCGTTTCGCTCAGCTTTTTCGACGTCTTCGGGATGCAACCGCTGCTCGGCCGCTGGCCCGGGCATGCGGGCGAAGTCGCGGTGAGCCACGACTTTTGGCGTGCGCGGCTGGAAGCGGGCAGCCTCTTAGGCAAAGGTTTGACAGTGAATGGCCGAGCCTTCGAGATTGTTGGCGTGGCTCCGAGGGCGTTCCGATTCCCGGTGGCGACTCAGATTTGGGCCGCCCAGCCCGTGCGCTTAGAGAACGCCGGGGAGACATCCCTAGGCCCAGCATCCGGCTGGGTGGGACGAGGGCAGCCGGGAATTAGTCTTGTCGCCGTCGCACAGGAGATGAATTCGCTGCTGAAGAGACTGGGGGAACTGCACACCGCGCGAACCGGTATCCGGTTTGGCGATCGCGTCAATGTAGTCCCGCTACGCGAGCGGCTGGTCACTGGGACGAGAGAGTCCATTTTGGCGGTGACGCTCGCCGCGCTCGCGGTACTCCTGATCGCCTTCGTGAATGTGTTCGGCCTCCTTCGCGCCGCCCTGGCGCGCCGGAGACACGAAATCGCGGTGCGCGCGGCCCTCGGCGCCAGTCTGACACGAATTGTGTGCTCCGAAATGCGGGCTGGAATGCTGGGCGCCGTTCTGGCTTCGGCCGCGGCGGCGCTTGCCAGCCATTGGTTCGGACGCCTTCTCGAACAGACGATCTCGAACATGTCCGCCCAGCTCGCCATCCTTGAGCCGCGCGTGGAACCGGCATTGCTGTCGGCCGCGATTGCGTTTCTCCTGGTGATATCAGCAACGGCGTTGTCTTGTGTCCGCCTCGCGCGACAGGATCATCTCGATGCGCTTCGGGACAGCGGGTCGCAATGGATACCCGCGATCGGCACCCGAGCATTCGTGGCTTTGTTCGCCCTTCAATTGGCGCTGGGCCTCGCCTTGGGGGCGGGCGCGTCCGCCACGGCGAGGTCCTACCGCGACGTCCGCTCCGCGGGCTTGGGCTTCGAACCGGCCGGCGTTCACCAACTTCGGCTCGCGTTCCTGCCGCCCGCGTTCGATGCGGAGCGCGCGGCACGCACGCAGCGCGAGATTCTTGACCTCACGACGCAGGTTCCCGGCGTTCTCAGCGCCGGCCTGGCCGGAGATCTGCCCATGTATTTCGGCGCGGATTCCCGGCGGCTGTCCGCGCAAGGAACCATGGTGACAGTCAGCGCCGTGGCCGGGGACTACTTCGGCACCCTGGGGATTCCAGTCCAAGGCTCGTTCGAACGTGGTTCGCCTGCGCAGGCGGTCGTCAGCGAAGCGGCAGGCCGGCTATTGTTCGGGGACATCGCGATGGATCGCGGCAGAACAATCCACTTCGAGGGTGAAAAAAGCCCAAGGAACGTGGCGGGGATCGCGGCCAACGTTCGATCCGCTTTCGAGGAGAGCGATTCTTCGGCGCGCGTGTACATCCCGATCGAGGGCGCCTTCCCCAGGTCGCCCACCTCCGTCCACTTGATCGTTCGCTGCGGCTCCCAATGCCAGGTTGTCATCCCGGCGTTGAGGGCTCGCTTGAACGCTCTGCGACTCCCGCTACCGGTCGATGACTGGCAGAGCATGCCTTCCTTGGTCGCGGCAGCGCAGGCGCCCTGGCGGGCGGTTGCATCCATTCTGGGAATCTTCGCGGCAGCCACGCTCTTGATTTCCGGCGCGGGAAGCTTCGCACTTGCCGCGATGTTTTCGATCAGCCGGATGCATGAAATCGGTGTGCGTCTTGCCTGTGGGGGCGCCGCTACTTCGATCGTTTTCCGGTTGCTGCGAACGATGATGCTCGCGACCCTGGTGGGGCTCGCTGCCGGGACGGTCGTTGCCGTGGCATCCTCACGCTGGCTGGCAAGTATCGCAGAGGGAACGGGGCGGGTGGAGCCCGGCGACGTTACGGCCGCCGCAATCGCGTTCGCGGGCATCGTGTCGGTGGCGGCTGCGATCCCTGCCACACGCGCGGCTTTCCGCGACCCGCTCCCCGTTCTTCAAGGGCGGGTGCGTTGACTCCGGTGCGGTAGGATGAAGCTATGCCCTTCCGGATCGCCGCGCTGCTGGCGGCAGCGGTTCTTCTATCCGCCCAAACCTCCACCGAAGGAAAGCAGAAAGTCCGTCAAATCAAGGAGCTAGCGCGCAAAGGCTCGGATGCGATTCCGCAGTTGAGCGTGTTCCTGAAGGATCCCGAGTGGGAAGTCCGCGGTGAGGCCGTGCGCCAACTGGTAGACATCGGCACGCTGGGGAGCATCGATCCGCTGGTGAAAGCCACCGCCGACGAGGATGCGGAGATCCAGATCCGGGCCACCGAAGGCCTGGTGAATTTTTACGTGCCCGGCTACGTCAGGTCAGGGATCTCAGGCTCCATTCGCCGGATGGGGAACACGATTCAGACCAAGTGGATCGACGCGACGGACACGGTCGCGGTGGAATCCTATGTGGAGGTGCGCCCGGAGGTGATCGAGGCGCTGTCGCGCCTGGTTCGCAACGGCGCGAGCCTGATCGGGCGGGCTACGGCGGCGCGCGCGGTGGGTGTCCTGCGGGGCAAGGCCGCGGTTCCGGACCTGCTGGACGCGCTGCGGTCCAAGGACGACCGGCTGATGATCGAATCGATGATCGCGCTGCAGAAGATCGGCGACCCGTCCGCCGGACCTCGCGTCGCGTTCCTGGTGCGGGATCTGGAAGAGCGGGTGCAGATCACGGCGTTGGAGACGGTGGGACTGCTGCGCGCGACGGAAGCCGCGCCCGAAGTCCGAGAGGCGCTGGAGCGGGCGCGGACACCGAAGGTGCGGCAGGCGGCGTTGTCCGCCTTGGCCATGCTCCCGGACCCGGCCAACCGGCAGATCTTCCTGCAGAACCTCTCCGACCGGGAGGACGGGGTGCGGGCCGCGGCCGCCGAGGGCTTGGGCCGCATCGGCAACCCGGAGGACAAGCCCGCGATTCAGGCCATCTATGATAACGAGCGGTCCGCGCGGGCGAAGATGGCGCAAGCTTTCGCGCTGGTGGCCCTCGGGTCGCTGGACTATGAGTCGTTCAGCCCGCTGCGCTACCTGGTGCAGACGCTGAACTCACGGTCGTGGCGGGGCGTCGCGCAGGCGTTCCTGATCGAGGCGGCGCGCAACGAGCGGGTCCGGCGGAAACTGCTGGAAAACTGGAACGGGCACACCAAGGACGAGCGGATCGGGATGGGATGGGTGCTCGCGTACTCCGGATCGCAGGAAAGCCTGCAGTATCTGCAGGCGATGTCGGAGGATCAGGAGACGGCGATCTCGCAGGAAGGAATCCGGGCGCTGCGCACGCTGCGGGGAAGGATCCGGTAAAGGGAGGTCCCGGCGGCCCGCGACGGGCAGCCGGGCGACAACTGGTTTACTTGGCCTTCTTCTGCTTCTGCTGGCCGACGCGAATCTTGAACTGCTTCTGCTTGGCTTCTTCGTAAGCCTTCCAATCGAAGCGTTTCGAAGCGTCCGCCAGGTAAGCCTCGACATCGGCGCCCTTGGGCAGCACAGCCATCAAAGTGGCGGATTGAGCGCCATCCGGGCTGCTGATACGGAAGCGCTTCACATTCGGGATTCCCATAACATCTACAGGTTATCACAGTGTCCGGGGCGATGGCGCGTGTTCCGACTGGTGCGTTCACTTCATCGCATCTAGTTGCAAACAAACAGGTAACTTCCGGTTGAGCTGATTTCACGCGGAAAATACGCGTTACCTGACAGGGAGCCGTTCGGTTCACTTGAACTTCGGTACCCAAAACGCGGTAGTATAGAGGGACAACAGAGTTCATCCGGTTTTCACCAGCGAACCTGCATTTTTCAGGTCCGAACGGATGAGAAACAGCGTCCAAAGGTATATACCGAGAGACGCGAACCGAAGAAGGGGTAGCAGTTGGTGATCGCTTCATACGCAATTTTCTTACTCTGGATGGCGCCGGCGGATACGCCGGGGATGCTGCCCGCGGCTCCCGCGGCCGCCGCCGTCTCCGTCTCCGAATCCGGCGACGAGGTTCTGTCCCGTTACCTGCAGGCCATTCCGAACTCCGTGCTTCGCGGCGTGGAGATGGAAGTGGACATCCGCGCGAAGCTGGTGAAGCTGCGCAAGGAAGGCACGCTGCACGCAATGCGTTCGATCTCCCGCGTGGGTGAGGTTACGTACAGCGCGCTCAAGTGGGCGGGCGACAACACCATCAAGAAGGACGTGATTACCCGCTTCCTCTCGGCGGAAGTGCAGGCGCGGCAGGAGAAATCGAATCTGGGCCTGACGCCGGAGAACTACAAGTTCAAGTACAAAGGCATGGCGACCCGCGAAGGGCTGATCGTGCACGTTTTCCAGGTGACGCCGAAGCGCAAGGTGGAGGGTTTGTTCAAGGGTGAGCTATGGGTGGACCCGGACACTTACCTGCCGCTGCGCGAGTCCGGCCAACTGGTGAAGACGCCGTCGGTGTTCCTGAAAAAAGTAGAGTTCGTGCGTGACTACGAAATCCGGGAAGGCGTCGCCGTTCCGGTCCGGCTGTTGAGCCAGGTGGACACGCGCGTGGTCGGCCGCGCCGAACTGGACATCCGCTTTTCCAACGTGCGCAAGGACGGTCCGGCAGTGGCTCAACTGAGCCCCTCCGACGTCGTGAACTGAGCCGCGCGTCGCATTCCGGCACTCGCCTCTGATCCAATCCTGTGCCTGTCATTGAGTTTTGACGGGACGCTCACGTACACTAGTCAGAGGCTCTGATGCG
>CAYOQB010000083.1:0-23603 GCA_964406035.1 uncultured Solibacteraceae bacterium
CCGGGGTCGACGCCCTGGCCGCTGATCCTGTCGGCGATTCTGTTCCTGGGTTTCTGGGGTCTGATCTACACGCCGTGGGCCTTCTACGCGATGGTGGCGCTGGGCGGCGCCGCGCTGCTGGCGTGGTTCAAGCACAACGCATGGGTGCCGGGCTCCGCGGGCGAACTGGACGAACACCAATGAACGTCAGGCACTCACTCGACGTATCGCACATGCAGGAAGGCGCGACCGGACCGCGCGCTCCCTTGTGGTGGGGCACGATGGGCCTGGTGGTGATCGAGTCGACGGTGTTCGCGTTGCTGATCGCCAGCTATTTTTATTTGCGGATGCGCTACACGGAATGGCCACCCGCGGACGCCGGCGCGCCGGACCTGCTGCTGCCGGGAATCCAGATGCTGCTGCTGCTGGCCAGTGTGTATCCGCAGTACCGGATCGACGCGGCATCGGAAGCGGGGGACAGGCCCCTGCTGCAAAAGTTGTTGATTGCCGCGACCGTCTTCGGAGTGGCGGCCTGCGTACTGCGCATCTGGGATTTCCGCGCGCTGAATTGCGACTGGCAGGAGCACTCCTACGGCTCGATCGTATGGGCTCTGGTCTTCGCGCATTCCATCCATCTGGCGGCTTCCACGGTGGAGACAGGCCTAATGGCCGCGCTCCTGAAAGACGTGCCGCTGGACGAGAAACACCGGCTGGACCTGAATGTGAACGCGGTCTACTGGTTCTTTGTGGTGGCCGCCTGGGCCGTGATTTTCGCCGTGATCTGGGGGGCGGGCCGTGTCCTCTGAGCAACTGCCGTTTTCCAGCCCCGCCGAACCGCGGAGGGTATTCACCGGGATGTTTCTGGCGCCGATCGCCGCGGCGATCCACGCGCAAAGCAATTACATGCTGGTGCCGTTCGCCTGCCAGTCGGGATGGACCCTGGTGCTGCATGGCGTGGCCCTGCTGGCCATTTCCGCCGCCGCGGCCGGCTTCGCCGCTGCCTGGAGCGTGTGGCGCGCGGCGGGGCGGGACTGGCCTACGGAGCACGCGGGACCGCTGCCTCGAACACTCTTTCTGGCGGTATTCGGGTTGCTGTTCAGCGGAACGGCGATCGCCATGATCGCCATGCAGTGGATTCCCATCTTTCTGGTGAGCCCATGCGTCGAATAGGGCTTGCGGCAGCAGCGGCCTGGCCGGCTCGCGCCCACGAAGGGCGGGCTTTCGAACCTCATGACCTGCTGACGGAGTGGGTATGGGACCCGTGGATTGTGCTCCCGCTTCTGGTCACCGCCTTGCTGTATGCGAGGGGAGCCAAAGCGGGGCGCGGCTTCACGCGCTTGGAGCGGCACTGCTTCTGGTGGGGATGGGCGGTGCTGGTGATCGCCCTGATTTCGCCTTTGCATCCCATGGGCGAGGCCTTGTTCTGGGCGCACATGACGCAGCATGAGCTGTTGATGGTGATCGCCGCGCCGCTGCTGATTCTGAGCCGGCCGCATATCGCCTTCCTGTGGGCGCTGCGGCCCGAGCATCGCCGGCCGGCCGCGGCCTGGACCGCTACCGGCTGGTGGGGCGCGCTGTGGGGCTTCGTGTCGCGACCCTTGCCTGCCTTCGCGATTCACTTCGCCGCCATCTGGGTCTGGCATATCCCGGCGGCGTACGGCGCCACCGTCTCCAGCGCGCTGCTCCATAGCCTGCAGCACGCAAGTTTCCTCGGGACCGCGCTGCTGTTCTGGTGGACCACTTTACGCCCCGCTGCGGCCAGGCGAGAACGCGGCGCCGCTCTGTTCTACATCTTCGCGACGGCGGTGCACACCAGCATCCTCGGCGCGCTGCTGGCGTTCTCGAACACCCCCTGGTACCCGGTGTACGCGGAAACCACCGCCGCGTGGGGACTCACGCCGTTGGAGGATCAACAACTGGGCGGGGTGATCATGTGGGTGCCGCCCGGCTTTGTCTATCTCGTGATCTTCCTGGCGATCTTCGCGCGCTGGATACAAGGGTCCCGCGTGGAGCGCTATGCCAGGGCAGCCCCGGCGCTCCTGGCGATCCTCTTCGCCAGCTCCTGCGCGTATGGGCCGCAACTCGAGATCCCGGCCGACGGCCTGGTGCCGGGCGCCGATCCGAAACAAGGCGTGCAGTTGCTGTCCGCCTATGGCTGCGCCTCCTGCCACCGCATTCCGGGCGTTCCGGGCGCGGTCGGGAACGTAGGCCCGCCGCTGGATGGAGTGGGCTCCCGGACTTATCTGGCGGGACGGATCGCCAACACGCCGGAGAACATGATCCGCTGGATTCACGATCCCAAATCGGTGGACAGCCAGACCGCGATGCCGCGCACCGGCATCAGCGCGGAGCAGGCCCGGCACGTAACGCGCTACCTGTATACGCTGCGATGAATACGGTGCTGCAGGTTCTGATGCTGGCGCAGGTGTTCGTCAGCAATGAGCGGGATGGGACGGTCTCGATGATTGATGCGGGAACCGACCGCGTGGTGCGGACCATCGCCACCGGGGGCCGCCCCCGCGGCATCCAGGCGAATCCCGCCGCCGCGCAGGTGCTCGTTGCGGTCAGCGATCAGCTCCGCCGCAAGCAGAACGATGTGGATTGCATCGCGGTGATCGATGTCGCGACGGGGCGCGTGGTTCGCAGATTCGCCGCCGGGCATGATCCCGAGCAGCTCGCCATCAGCCCCCAAGGGAAGCGCCTTTACGTGGCCAACGAGGACGCCGGGCTTACTTCGGAAGTCGACCTCCGCACCGGCCTGGTTCTGGCCAGCTTCCCCACGGGCATCGAACCGGAGGGAGTCGCGGTGAGTCCGGACGGCCGCTGGGTCTACGTGACGGGGGAAAGCAGCAGCACGGTCTCCATACTCGATACCAAGGCGCAAAAGATCGTGAACCATCTGCTGACGGGCGCGCGGCCACGCGCGGTGGCGTTTTCGCCCGACGGCTCGCGTGCGCTGGTAACCGCCGAGCTGGGGCGCTCGGTCAGCATAATCGATCCCGCGCGGCAGGCGATCACCGGCGTGATCCGGCTCGGCGGCAACGCAAAGCCAGTGGGGATCGCGTTCCTGCCGGGTGGCGATCGCGCGTTCGTCGCCACGGGACGGGGGAACAGCGTGGTGCTGGTGGACATTCCCGGCGCGAAGGTGATCGGCGAAATAGCGGTGGGAGAACGATGCTGGGGTATCGCCCTGACGCCGGATGGGCACAAGCTGTACGCGGCGAACAGCCTGTCGAACACGGTGTCGGTGATCGATGTGGCCGCGATGCGCGTGGTGCGAACCATCCCGGTGGGCAATGGACCGTGGGGCATCGCGATCGTGAGGCCGCGGCGCTGAAGCGAACTCAGTCGCCCAGAATATCCAGCGCCGCCTGCAATTCGGAACGCGTATGCGCGTCGCCGGTGCGGGTGGTGGCTTCGATGCCGCTACGGTACAGTTCGCGCGCGCGGTCGAAGTCGCCGAGCTTCTCGAACGTCTGCCCACCGTGGAAGTACGCGGCGGCGTAATCCGGGTTGACGCCGAGAATCGCCTGGAATTCGGCCACGCCGGCCCGCAGGTCACCCGAATTGACAAGTTCCATGGCCAGGCCATAGCGGACGAAGCTGTTGTTGGGGTCCTGCGCCACTAGTTGCTTTAATGTTTCCAGCCGGTTCATAGGGTCAGTGGTCAGAGTAGCAGGCGCGCCGCTACAATTTGAAGCGAGTGGCTTGTCCGTTCTTCACACCCACGGAGCTTCTGCGGTCGGCGTCCTGGATTCAGCCGCCGCGGCTGCCGCTGGGCGTGGGATACCGGGGCTGGTGCAGCGCTCCCGCGGAGGAACCGCAGCCGGACGCGCGGACCATGGAGGAGTGTTGCAACACCGGCTATGCGCGTGGCCGCTGCAGCCGGTTCCCCGCGGCCGAGCGGACGGACGCAGTGCGCATTTCGCGCCACAACGGCGGTCTGGTGTGGGTTCTGGAAGCGGATCACTGGCCGGTGGCGTACGGACGCTACCCCGCTGATGCGCCGCCCTCGGCCGCGATCGAAGCGCAGCTCCGCTGTTTTCAGGCGGGATCAGGATGGCCAGCCGGTTTGCAGCAGGAATCCGGCGAAGACCGTTAGGTTGTAGGTGGCGTGCAGCAGCGCCGACGCCGCCGTGGAACCGGTGGACCAGCGCGCGAACCCGAAGGCGATGCCGGCGGCCGAGACCACCAGGACGTGCTGCCAGGACCAGGAATACTGGGGTCCATGAAGCATGCCGAAGATCAGCGCGGCGAAGACGATCCCCGCCGCGGCGCCCGCTACCCCCGCGATCACCGGATAAAGGAAGCCGCGAAACACTACTTCCTCGCAGATGGGTCCCAGGGTGGTGACGAAGATCCCGAGCAGGACGATGGAGAGGCGGTCCTGCGCCATCTCGTCGAAGGTCATGGGCAGCACAGGCGCCTTCAGCGCGGCGCCAAGGGCCGATAGCGCGAACGCCAGCACCGGGCCCAGCAGCATCACCGTCCAGCGCCAGGGGAAGGGGTACGTCCAGCCCAGCGATCGCAGAACCGGCCGGCGGTAGCGCAACCGCATCAGAGTCCACAGAATCGCGAACAGCAGCAGGTAAAAGACGAACTGCATCGGCAGCACCTGCATTGCCTTGGTGGCGAAGACCTGTGGCAGGGACCACTGCAGCAGCCGCACCAGACCGTTGGCCAGCAGCAGCGCGGGCAGCGACAGTCCGAAGAACAACAGGACATCCTCGAACCCCCAGAATGCGCGCGCTTCGCGGTCCCCAGGCGTCATGATTCGCTTTCGATCAGGATCGCCGCCAGCAGCGGCACCGTCAGTTCATGATGCCCGGTGATCGAATACCCTTTCCCTCCGGCCTTGGAATGCGGCCGGTTGACGACGTTGGTGACCGGGCGGTAGTGCTGCAGGAAGTCGAGATTGACGGTAGTGAAGCCGGCCAGCGGATGCTCCAGGTTGCGGACCACGGAGACCGCCTTCAGGAACACCTCCGGGAGCACGACAGCGGAGCCGACATTCAGATACACGCCGCCGTTGTCCAGCTCACGCACCAGGGAGCAGAGCAGGCGGAAGTCGCGATGGGTGGCGGCGCCGATCGCCGCGCCCTTGGCCGCGGGGTGGGTGTGCGGCGTATCGGTGCCGACGGCGACATGAACGGTGACGGGAACGCCCGCGCGGTAAGCGCCCAGCAGAATGC
Source organism: uncultured Solibacteraceae bacterium (assembly GCA_964406035.1). Lineage (GTDB taxonomy): Bacteria > Acidobacteriota > Terriglobia > Bryobacterales > Bryobacteraceae > JAIEPW01. Next base: position 5,172 of record CAYOQB010000083.1, read on the forward strand.
TGTCCTGGGCAAAGCGCGGATCGGCCAGCGATTCCAGCTTCGCGCCCAACGCCTCCCCCATGCCGACGGCGGCCGCCGCGCCCTCGGTGATGGCCAGGTTCATTTCGCGGCCGGTCTCCTCGGCGGTGCCGAAGCGGCCGTCGGGAAGCACGGCCTCGACATCCTCGCTGGTCGCGCCCGCGATGGCGATCTCGAAGTCGTGGATGGAGGCGGCGCCGTTCATCACAAACCCGGTGGCGTACCCGCGGCGCATCAGGTCCAGCAGAACCGGCGCGAGTCCGACCTTCACGACATGTCCGCCGATGCCCCATAAAATCGCCCGCTTCTGCCGGCGAGCGCGGCGGATCGCCTCCACTACCGCACGGAAAGAATCGGCGGCAAGGATCTTGGGCAGCGAATCCAACCACGCGGCGAAGCCGGCGCCCTTCTGGTGCGGCGTAGCAAAGTGCTGCGTTTGCACTTTGCCGCCGCGGTCCGCGATGGGGATGGTGGAAAGCTTGTCGAATTCAAGTGGCGCGTGCCGGTATTTACTCACGGGATTCCATTTAGTTTAGATCACCGCAGAACCTTGGACAGCGCCTGCGCGGTGTGGCCTTTTCGCGCCTTCACGATCTGTTCCGGCGTGCCGGTGGCGACGATGTGGCCGCCGCGGTCGCCGCCCTCGGGGCCCAGGTCGATAATCCAGTCGGCGGCCTTGATGATATCCAGGTGGTGCTCGATGATGATCACCGTGTTCCCCAGGTCCACCAGGCGCTGCAGCACATCCAGCAGTTTGCGGACGTCCTCGAAGTGAAGCCCGGTGGTGGGTTCGTCCAGGATGTAGACGGTTTTGCCGGTTTGCCGCCGGCTCAGCTCGCGGGCCAGCTTGATGCGCTGCGCTTCTCCGCCGGAAAGCGTCGTGGAGGATTGTCCCAGGTGGATGTATCCGAGGCCGACCTCCACCAGGGTCTCCAGCTTGTTCTTGATCTGCGGGATATTCTCGAGCGCGCCCAACGCTTCTTCCACGGTCGCTTCCAGCAGGTCGGCGATCGAGTATCCGCGATACTTCACCTGCAGGGTTTCGTAGTTGTAGCGGCGTCCGCGGCAGACGTCGCAGGTGACGAAGACGTCCGGCAGGAAGTTCATTTCGATGCGCTTCAGTCCGTCGCCCTGGCAGGCTTCGCAGCGTCCGCCCTTGACGTTGAAGCTGAAGCGGCCGGGTTTGTAGCCGCGCTCGCGAGCCTCGGGCAGCATCGCGAACAGATCGCGGATGGGAGTGAACACGCCGGTGTAGGTGGCCGGATTAGATCGCGGCGTGCGGCCGATGGCCGATTGATCGATGTCGATCACCTTGTCCACGAGGTCCAGGCCTTCGATGGAGCCGTGGGCGCCTGGTTCCGTTCGCGAGCCCCACACGTGGGCGGCCAGCGCGCGGTACAGGATGTCGTTCACCAGGGTCGATTTTCCGCTGCCGCTGACCCCCGTCACCACGGTCAGCAGGCCGAGCGGGAACTCGGCGTCGGCGTTCTTCAGGTTGTGCTCGGCCGCGCCGCGGATCGCCAGCTTGCCATGTGAGGGCTTGCGACGGGAAGCCGGGGCGGGGATCCTGCGCGCGCCGGAGAGATACTGCCCGGTGAGCGATTCCGGCGAGGCTTCGATCTGTTGCGGCGTACCTTGCGCCACCACGCCGCCTCCCAGGCGGCCCGCGCCCGGTCCGAGGTCGATCACATAGTCGGCGCGTTCAATGGTTTCGGCGTCGTGTTCCACCACCAGCACCGTGTTCCCGAGGTCGCGCAAGGCGGACAGCGTTTCCAGGAGCTTGCCGTTATCGCGGGGATGCAATCCGATGGAGGGCTCATCCAGCACGTACAGCACGCCGCGCAGCTTGGAGCCGATCTGCGTGGCCAGGCGGATACGCTGCGCTTCCCCTCCCGAGAGCGTCGCCGAGGAGCGATCCAGGCTGAGATAATCGAGCCCCACCGCTTCCAGGAATCCCAAGCGGTTGCTGATCTCCTCCACCACACGTCCCGCCACCTGGCGCTCGCGATCGGTGAGTTCCCATTTGCGCGCCGCGGGCGCCGCCCGGGCCACCGGCATGGAGGTGAACTCCGCGATCGAAATCCCCTTCACGCGAACGGCAAGGCTGGATGGCTTCAGCCGTTTCCCGCCGCATTCCGAACAGGTCGCCGGCGACATGTAGTCCATCAGCCAGTCGCGGTACCCGGGGCTCGCCTCCTCGTAGGTCTCGTCCAGGATTCCCAGAATCCCCGGCGTCCCGTTGGCGCCGTGCAGCAGCGTATTCTGTGCTTTCTTGGTCAGGTCGCCGAAAGCTTTTTGCATCGGGATCTTGGATTTCGCCGCCAGATCCGTCAGGCGCTGGCTCATGTAGCTGGAACTCGCGCCCGGACCGAGGCCGCCATCGAACAGCGGTTTTGAGGAATCGACGATCACCTTCAAGGGATCGAAGCTCCACTTGCTGCCGAGCCCGGAGCAAGCCTCGCACGCGCCGAACGGGCTGTTGAAGGAGAAGGAACGCGGCTCCAGCTCGGGAACGCTTGCGCCGCACTGCGGGCAGGCGAGTTTTTGTGAAAACAGGCGCTCCTCGCCGTTCACCACCGCCACCTGCACCAGACCGTTGGCCATCTTGGTCGCGGTCTGGATGGATGCCTCCAGGCGCTTCTCGATGCCAGGCTTGATCAGCAGCCGGTCGACAACCACCTCGATCGTGTGATTCTTCCGCCGGTCCAACGTAATTTCTTCGTCCAGGGATCGCAGTACGCCGTCGATCCGGGCGCGGACGAAACCCTGCCGGGCCAGCTTCTCCAACTCCTTCTTGTACTCGCCCTTGCGGCCGCGAACCATCGGCGCCAGGATCATCACCCGCTCGTCCTGCCGAAGCGCGAGGATCTGCTCGAGAATCTGATCCGCCGTTTGGCGCGAAATCTCCAGGTTGCATTCCGGGCAGTGCGGCACCCCGATGGAGGAGTACAGCACCCGCAGATAATCGTAGATCTCGGTGACGGTTCCCACCGTGGAGCGCGGGCTGCGGCTGGTAGTCTTCTGCTCAATCGAGATCGCCGGGCTCAGCCCATCGATCGAATCCACGTCCGGCCGCTCCATCTGATCGAGAAACTGGCGGGCGTAGGGCGAAAGTGTCTCTACATAGCGCCGCTGCCCCTCGGCGTAGATGGTGTCGAAGGCCAGGGAACTCTTGCCGGAACCGCTCAATCCCGTGATCACTGTCAACGAGTTGCGCGGAATCAGGACGTCAATGTTCTTCAGGTTATGTTGGCGTGCGCCATGGACGGTGATTTGTCGCAGCATAGGACGGGATCCGGACGGGAAGGCGAACTCTCTATTTTCTCATGAATGCCGATGGCGGCATACAGCCTTGGCCTGATATGCTGGAAAACCGTGCGAAGGAACCGCGTCACCTTCGGACCCGGGCTGGTGGCATGCCTTGTCTGCATGTTGCTGGCGGCGGGAGCATTGTCCGCGGCCACCAAGGCCGTTGGAAAGCCCGTTACGAAGGCCGCCGCGAAGTCGAAGCCGCGCGCCAAGGCAACCACCTCCTCGAAGACAAAGCCCGCCGCGGCTCGGCCCCGCGCCGGGAAAACCGTCGCGCGCAAGAAGCCCGGAGCGGTGGTGCAACGCGCGGCGTACCGCAAGCCGGTGAGACCGCGGAGGGCGGTCGCGCCCGCGTACTCGCGCTGGGCGGTGGCCAATCCGGTATTCGACGAGCTCCCGCCGATGGTCGCGCCGATCGGCGATCTGGCGCCTTCCGATCTGCAGAATTCGTTTTTCCACCGGCGGCGGAGCGGCCTGGTGCATTACGCCATCGACATCTTCCGGCCCATTGGCGCGCCCCTTCTGGCGGTGGTGGATGGCGTGGTGGAAAAGATGCACAACAACCGTCTGGGCGGCACGACGCTGTACTTGGTGGACGAAGCGCGGAACTTCCGCTTCTACTACGCGCATCTGGACGGCTACGCCCCGGGCCTTGCCGAAGGCCAGCCGGTTCGCCGCGGCGAGCTTCTGGGCTACGTCGGAAACACCGGAAATGCGCGCTACACTTCCCCTCACTTGCACTTCCAGGTGCTGAAGGCGCATCCCTCCGAGGCGTGGTGGAAACATATCGGAATTCTGAATCCGTTCCCCCTGCTGAGCGAGCTGCTCAGGCGGGAACTGGTCCGGGACAGCATCGCCGTCGAGCCCGAACAGTAATTCCGGTATAATCGCTCGCGATGATGCGAGCCTCTTCGCGCCGTGCCTTTCTCGGCTCCTGTGCCGCACCGTTCCTTTCGCGCGCGGGCGTCGTCGCGCCGGAGCTGATCCTGTACAACGCGAATATCTTTACCGTGGACGCCGCCAACCCGCGCGCGCAGGCCGTGGCGATCGCCGGCGGACGTCTGCTGGCGGTCGGCTCCAATCAGGAAGTCCGCGCGCTGGCTTCCGCCGGGACCCGCCAGACCGACCTCGGCGGCAGAACGGTGCTGCCGGGCTTTGTCGACGCGCACAGCCACCCGGCGAGTTCCGGGCTCAGCCACCTGCGCCAGGTAGACTGCGATCTCCGCTCCATCGGGGAAATCCAAGCCGCGATTCGCGCCAAGGCCGCGAAAACGCCCGCCGGCGAGTGGGTGCTGGGCTTCAAGTACGACGACACCAAGACCGCCGAGGGACGCAAGCTGAACCGGGCGGATCTCGACGCCGCCGCTCCGAATCACCCGGTGATGATCACGCATCGCGGCGGGCATACCGCGTATGTGAACTCCAGGGCTCTGCAGATCGCGGATGTCAACGATCGCACTTCGGATCCGCCCGGCGGGCACTTCGATCGCGATGCGGCGGGCAAGCTGACCGGAGGCTTGCGCGAAACCGCGCGCAACTCCTTCCTCCGCCGTATTCCATCCACGTATACGCGCGAGGATCGCCGGGAAGGCGTGAAGATCATCTCCGGCATGATGACCCGCGCCGGCATCACCAGCGTGCATGACACCGGCGGCTCGCCGGACGACCTCCGCGCCTATCAGGACGCCTTCGAGTCCGGCGATCTGAACCTGCGCGTGTATTGCTTCATCGGCCAGGCGAACCTCGATCGCATGATCGCCGCCGGCATTCGCACCGGCCTGGGCAACGAATGGGTCCGCGTGGGCGGCGTGAAGCTGATGTGCGACGGCTCCATCTCCGAGCGCACCGCCCGCCTGGCCGAGCCTTATGTCGGCCGCCCCGACGACTACGGCATCCTGGTCACGCCCGAGGACCAGCTCTACGAGCAGGCTCGTAAGGCGCATCTGGCCGGCTGGCAGATCGGCACGCACTGCAACGGCGATTACGCCATCGACATGACGCTGCGCGTGTACGAGCGCCTGCATCGCGAGTCTCCCCGCCGTGACCCCCGCTTCCGGCTGGAGCACTGCACCATGATCAACGACAGCCTGGTTCGCCGTATCAAGGCGCTGGGCGCGATCCCCACGCCGTTTTCCACTTACGTTTACTATCACGGCGAGAAAATGGCCGAATACGGCGCGGAGCGCCTGAATCGCATGTTCGCGCTGCGCAGTTTCCTGGACGCCGGCGTGATGGCGACGCAAGCCTCTGATTACCCGCCCGGCCCGTTCGAGCCGATGATGGCCCTGCAGTCCGAAGTGACGCGTACCGACATGAACGGCAACGTCTGGGGTCCCCGGCAGAAGATCCGCCTGGACGAGGCGATCCGCGTGGGAACGCTGCACGGCGCCTTTGCCGCGTTCGAGGAAAAGCACAAAGGCTCGCTGGAACCCGGCAAGCTGGCGGATCTGGTGGTGCTCGGACGGGATCCGTTCCGCGAGGATCCGCTGAACCTGGTGAAAATACCCATCGAACGCACCATGGCCGGCGGACGCTGGGTGTACGAATCCTGACCCGGCACTGGAACGCGAATTGCAGCACGTCCCTTGAGGAGTGCTTCCATGCGTACAGTGTTCTTACTAATTTCAACGGCGGCATTGGCGTCCTGGATGCCGCTGAGCGCGCAGTGGGGCGGCAACCCCGCCGACTTCCGGCCTTACTTCGAGCGGTACGATCCGAACGCGCCGGAAGGTTCCTGCACGCTGCGCCTCCGGATCGACGAAGAGGCCGAGGTCCGGATGCAGCAGGACCGGGTGCAAATCCGCACCTTGCGCGGCAAGCCCGGCAGCGACGCCGGCAGCCAGTGCACCAGTCCGATGCCGCGCCGGGGCATCACCAACTTCGACTTCCGCAAAACCGGCGGCCGCGGCGAAGTGCAAGTGATCCAGCAGCCCGGCGCCAGCAGCAACGTCTTTGCTGCCCGCATCAGCGACCGGGATTCCGGCGACGATACTTACGTTCTGGAGATCCGCTGGCAAGCCGACCGCTTCACCGGCGGCAACGTCAATCCCAATAATCCGAACCGCCCCGGTGGCGGGTGGGGAGACTGGCCGCCTTCCGGCAATCCCCCGCTCGAAGCCGATCTTCGCGATGTCCGGCGCAACTGCCGGGAGGCGGTTCGTTCGGAAGCCTCGCGCCGCTTCCGCGCGTATGACGTCGATGTGCGTTTCAACCAGGAAACCGACTCCAGTCCGAACGGAAGGTGGGCCATTCTAACTGGCGATGCCTTGGGTCGGGACAACTGGTCCAATCAAACTTATCGTTTCCAGTGCCGCGTGGACGCGGATACCGGCCGCGTGCAGCGCGTACGGGTGTGGCGCTAACCCGATTCCGCATCCGATACGATATGCGGATGCGCCTGGCATCCGTGCTGATTCTCGCGGGACTCCTAAACGCCCAGCAGCTCGACTTGGTGGAGAAAAGGATCTCCACAGCGGTCGACGCGGGCGTTCCGGAGTCCCTCGCGATTTTGGAAAAAGTAGTCAACATCAACAGCGGAACGATGAACCTGGAAGGTGTTCGCCGCGTGGCGGACGTCTTCCGGCCTCAGTTCGAAGCTCTCGGATTCCAGGTCCGCTGGGTGCCGATGGACCGGGTGAAGCGTGCCGGACATCTGATCGCGGAGCGCACCGGCTCGCGAGGCAAGCGGGTCCTCCTGGTGGGCCACATGGATACGGTCTTCGAACCCTCCAGCCCCTTCCAGAAGTTCGTCAGGCGCGGCGACACCGCCGAAGGTCCCGGCGTGGACGACATGAAGGGCGGTCTCGTGGTGATGCTCTATGCGCTGAAGGCGCTCCACGCCGCGGGCGCGCTGGACGACACCCGGATCACCGCCGTGCTTACGGGCGACGAAGAATCGCCCGGCGAGCCTTTGGCGATCGCGCGCGCTGACTTGATCGAAGCCGGCAAGCGCGCCGATGCCGCGCTCGAGTTCGAAGCCGGACACCGCACCGACGGCCGTGACTTCGCCACCATAGCCCGCCGCGGTTACGTCGGCTGGCGGCTGCGCACCACCGGCAGCGGCGGGCACTCCTCCCAGATCTTCGGAGATAGGCTGGGGTACGGCGCGATCTATGAGATGTCGCGCATTCTAACCGCATTCCAGGAACAGCTTCGCGAGCCCGACCTGACGTTCAACGCAGGCCTGATCGCGGGCGGCACCAAGACCAGCTTCGACGCCTCCACCGCGGTGATCTCCGCAACCAGCAAAGCGAACATCGTGCCGGCGGAGGCGGTCGCGCACGGCGACCTGCGGGCGCTGACCCAGGAGCAGGTAACTCGCACGCAGAGCAAAATGCGCGAGATCGTGGCGCGGCATCTTCCCGGAACCAACGCGGTTCTCGAGTTCGAGGACGGCTACCCGCCGATGTCGCCCACCGAGGGGAACCGCAACCTGCTGCGGCTTCTCAACACCGTGAATCGCGACCTGAACCTGGAGGCAATGGACGCTCTGCCGCCTTCCCTCCGCGGCGCTGGCGACATCTCCTTCGTTGCGCCGTTCGTTGACAGTCTTTCCGGTTTCGGCGCAATCGGCAGCGGCGCGCACGCCCCCGGCGAGACCATCGACCTGTCGCGCATTCCGGTCCAGACGAAACGCGCCGCGCTGATGATCTACCGCCTGACGCGCTAAAGTGCTACATTGAGGCTTGGCACTGCCTCTGCAAACAATTGTCTCCATCCTCTAGCCGCACCCGGCCGTTTTCCGGCCGCTGATGTGGCGCTCGTGTCTCCCGCAGCCTTCGTGTCTCATCAGGAGCCTTTGGCATGTCTCTACGAGACTGGGGATGGCAATCCTCGTTTGCAGAACTACTTTCGCCCGGGTTGGAACCCGCCCGGGTCATTTCTCAGGAACGCGATCATTACCTGGTAATCACCGCATCGGGCGAGCGCTCCGCCGAATCGAGCGGACGCCTGCTCTATGCAGCCGAACCCCCGGTCGCCGGCGACTGGGTCGGCTTGCGATCGCAGATGGTCATCGATGAAATCCTGCCGCGGCGTACCCGGCTCTCGCGCCGCCAGCCGGGCAAGCGGGACGAAGAGCAAGTGCTCGCCGCCAACATCGATCTCGTGCTGGTGGTGACGGGGCTTGACCACGACTTCAACCTCCGCCGGCTGGAGCGATACAAGATTGTAGTGGCTGAGAGCGGGGCGGACCTCGCCCTGATCCTGAACAAAGCCGACCTGCACCCGAACGTGGGCGCGGCCGTGGCCTCCGTGCGCGGCATCGCGCCCGGCGCGCCGGTGCTCGCCATCAGCGCCCAGACCGGTGAGGGCCTGGATGCCGTGCGGGATCTCTTGCAACCCGGCAGGACGGCCGCCCTCGCAGGCTCGTCCGGCGCGGGCAAGAGCACGCTTCTGAACCGCCTGCTCGGGTCGGACCAGCAGCAGACGACCCCGGTCCGCGCCGGCGACAATCGCGGCCGTCACACCACCACTCGCCGGCAGCTTTTTCCGATCCCCGGCGGCGGGCTGCTCCTGGATCAGCCCGGCATTCGGGAGCTGCAGTTCTGGGGCGGCGGCGCCGGCGATGCCTTCGGCGAAATCGCCGAGCTGGCAAAAGGATGCCGCTACGCCGATTGCCGCCATTCCGCGGAACCGGGATGCGCGGTGATCGCCGCTGCATCGCAAGGCACGTTGGATCCGGGACGCCTGGAAAGTTACCGCAAGCTCTCCAAGGAGCTCGCCTTCGCGGAACGGCAGACGAACGTCGCCGCCGCGCAAGCGGAAAAGCGGCGCTGGAAATCGATTCACCGGAGCATGAAGAGGTGGCGCAGGGAGAACTGACTCACACAGCGCGAACGGCGACGCTTACAGGCCGCGAACCCACCGGGATCATGGTGAACAGCGGCGCGGACTTGGTGCGGTTCGCCGTCACAGCGGCGATCCGCACCACCGCCATGTCGCCGGACTGCCGGTTCAGCACCAGCGCGTACTGGTCGTCCGGCGTCACAGTGATGAATCCCGGGTCGGCGCCCACGGGTACGGAGGCGATCACCTTCAACGAGTTCATGTCCAGGATGCTGACGTCGCCCGCCTTGGGATTGGCGACGAAGAGGTACGGCGGATTCGCGGAGGCGGCCATCGCGCCGGGCGAATGTCCCGCCAGCACGGTGCCGGCCACTTGGGGCGTGAAATAGGGATACACCACCACCACGGCGTCCATCCCCTCTCCGGTGACAAACAGTTGGCCGCCGTCGGCATTGAAGCACAGGTGATCGGGGCGGACCGACAACGGCAGGTGCGTGGCCAGCCTCCGCGATGCCACATCGTAGATGGACAGCCGGCGCGCGCCGCGGTCCGCCGCGATCAGCGTCTTGCTGTTCGAGAGGAACCGGACAGCGCCGATGTCGGCTTCCACACCCAGCGGGTGCGCCGCACGCGCTTCCAGGTCGAGCAGGTGCAGGGGTTTCGGTCCGGGCGAGCTCACAGCGGCAATAGCCCCGTTGGCGGCAAGGGCGAAATCGACCGGTTCGCCCGGCAGCGGCATCTTCCATTCCACGCGCAGCGGATTCAAGGCGATCCGCGTCAACTGGCGGGGCTCGCGGCAGACCACATACAGAGCGCTGCCGTCAGGGGCCATCCACATGGAGAGCGCCTTCTGCCCAGCCCGGATCTGACCCGTGGCGCTCAAGTTGTCGGTCGAGATTTCGTGAACCGATCCCGTTTCCGGCGTCAGAATGTAGGCAGCCGGGCGGGAAGTCGAAACCAGGACCGCCGAGGGCGCTGCATCCAGCCGCAGATGCTTCACCACCGCGAATGCCGTCAGGTCCACCGCGGCCACCGCCTTGCCCTCCTCGTTAGCGACAAAAGCGTAGCCGGGAAACCCCGAAGCTTTCTTCCGGCTGCATGCGGCAAGGGGCAGCGCGAGCAGCGCGCGGCGGCTGAGTGACATTCTGCCCCTAGTCTACCGTGTCCCGCAAGAATTCCATCAACTTGTTGAAAAACAATCAGAAACTCTCGCGAGGAAGGGTTGAAGACGGAGGGGGCGTGTGGTACGCTTAGGTCCAGGGTTTACCCCGCCTTGGCCGTTTTCAGGATGAATGTCTGCGCTCGTCACGCGCAGGGCGCTCGGGACCTTCCGCCGCCGGCGGACGCGGAGCCCGGACACGGCATACGTAAGGAGAAACATTAACAAGGCCCTATGAACGTGAGGTCGCTGTTCAGCCTCTTTTCCTCGGATTTAGCCATCGATCTGGGGACCGCCAATACCCTGGTTTACGCCAAGGGCAAGGGTATCGTTGTAAACGAACCATCCATCGTCGCCATCAATAAGACAACGGGTGAAGTGGAAGCCGTGGGCAAGGAAGCGAAGGAAATGCTGGGCCGGACGCCCGGCAACATCGTCGCCATCCGTCCGATGAAAGACGGCGTGATCGCCGACTTCAAGGTGACGGAGCGCATGCTCAACTACTTCATTCAGAAGGCGCATGGCCGTAAGATGCTGGTCCATCCACGCATCGTGATCGGCGTGCCGAGCGAAATCACGCAAGTGGAAAAGCGCGCGGTCATCGATTCCGCCTATCGCGCCAAGGCCAGCGAAGTCCATCTGGTGGAACAGGCGATGGTCGCGGCCATCGGCGCCGGGCTGCCCATCACCGAGCCTTCGGGCAACATGGTGGTGGACATCGGCGGCGGCACCACCGACGTCGCGGTGATCTCTCTTTCCGGTATCGTTTACTCCCGTTCCGTCCGCGTCGCCGGCAACGAAATGGACGACGCTATCATGCAGTACCTGAAGCGGAAGTACAACCTGCTGATCGGCGAGCGCACGGCGGAGCAGATCAAGATGAACATCGGGTCGGCTTATCCGCTGGACCGTCCGGTGACCATGGAAATCAAGGGCCGCAATTTGATCGAGGGCGTCCCCAAGACCATCACCATCGTCGACGGCGAAATTCGGGAAGCGCTGGCGGAATGCGTGGCCACCATCATGAACGCCATTCGCGTCGCGTTGGAGCGGACGCCTCCCGAACTTTCCGCCGACATCAGCGATCGCGGCATTGTTCTGACCGGCGGCGGGGCCCTGCTGAAAAATCTGGACCGGCGCATCCGGGAAGAGACGGGCCTGCCTGTTTCCATCGCCGAGGATCCCTTGGCCAGTGTCGCTTTGGGCACAGGTAAAATGCTGACGGAATTCAAGTTGCTGCGCCGCATCGCGATCGAATAAACTCTCCCGCGCCGACGGAGAGGGGAGCATGGAAACTTTCCTCAATCGCTATCGGAATTTGACGGTGCTGGCGGTTGTCGTGATCGCGCAAGTGCTGCTGCTCGCCTGGCAGGTCCGCAGCAAGGAGGAAGCGCGGCTGGTGCGCGTTTGGGCGGTAAGCGCCGTCACGCCCCTGGCCCGCGTCATCGAAGGCGTGCGCGGTTCCACCCATCGCTTCTTTACCGACTACTTCGTCCTGCTGGATGTCCGCGATGAGAACAAGCAACTCCGCTCGGAGCTGAATCGCCTGCAGATGGAAAATCAATTCTTGCGGACGGAGCTGTCCACCGCGGATCGCGCCCGCGCGCTCGCGGCTTTCCAGGAGCGTTCCCCCTCCAAAACCATCGGCGCCCGCATCATCGGCAACGGCACCGGCACCACCGCCAAGGTAGTGTTCATCGACCGAGGCGCCACCTCCGGACTCGCCAGCGGCATGGCGGTGATCACGCCGGACGGGATCGTCGGCAAGGTTATCGGCGTATATCCCACGGCTTCCCAGGTGTTGCTCATTAACGATCCGACTTTCGCCGCGGGCGTGATCTCACAGAAGAATCGCGTGCATGGCACCCTGAAGGGTCAGGGCCACTCCACCTGCCTGGTGGATTACGTCGAGAACGAAGAGAAGGTGGAACAGGGCGAATGGTTCTACACTTCGGGTGACGATCGCGTGTTCCCCAAGGGCTTGCCCGTGGGCGAAGCGAAGGTTGTGCGCCAGGGCAAGACCTTCAAGGAAATCTTCATTGTTCCCAGCGGATTCCGCAACGGGTTGGAGGAGGTCCTGGTGATTGTGGAGGGCGTGCATTCGCAGATCCCGGATCGGGCGCCCACCGCCGCGCCCGTTACCCTGCTGCCGCCTCCTCCCTCGCCTTCGGAAAGCGAGCCGCAACCGGACACCGCCGCGCCGCCGACACCGCTGCTGACCGAAGCCGATCGCGCCCTGGATAAATACCGCCGGATCGGGGAGGCGCAGCGCCATGTCTACGGCGAAGGCATGGGCACCGTGCCCAACTTCAACATCAATCCCGCGCAACTGCAGCAGAATCCCGCCGCGCCGGGCAAGCCGTCCGCCGCCGGGGCTCAACAGCCGTCGCCCGCCGCGCCGGGCGCGGTCAAACCCCCTCCGCAGAAGCCCCCCGCATGAACGATTACCGGGAAGAGCTGCTGACGCGTCCCCTGCGGTCGCGCGGGTTCCGGTTCGCCGCTGTGTCCTGGATCGGCCTGCCGCTGCTCGCCATCCTGTTTCAGGTCTACGTGCCGCGGTTCTTTCAATCCCTTTCTTATCTTGAGCTTCCACTAACTGTGACGGTCTACTTCTCGCTCATGCGGCGGTCCGCGATCATGGGCCTGCTGTTCGGCGCCGCGGTGGGTCTGGCGCAGGACTCGCTGTCGCACCAGCCGCTGGGGATGTTCGGCATCGTCAAAACCCTGGTGGGCTACTTCGCCGCATCCGTCAGCCTGCGCTTTGACGTCGATAGCAGTGTGGTTCGGTTTTTCCTAGCCCTGTTCTTCTTCGTCTTCCACCAGTTCTTTTACTGGGTGATGGCGCGGGCCCTGCTGGGCCAGGCGATCGATTTTGAGTGGCAGCAGACGGCTGTGCTGGCGGTGCTGAACGCTATTGTCGCAGTGCCGCTGTTTCGCGTCTTCGATAAACTGAGAGTGACAACGCTGTGAGGACCCAAACCACCGGGCCTGATCCCGCCGCCGTGCACAAGGCGCCGCACGAAGCGCCCCGGCCCGATTTGCTGGATCGCGATGACGGCAAGTTCGCGTCCGGCAAGATCGCTTTCTTTCAGTACGTTGCTGTCGGCGTTCTGGTGTTCCTGATCAGTGGGTTCTGGGAGTTGCAGGTCCGGCACTACGAGGACAACACCGAACGGGCCGAGCGGAATCGCATCAAAAGCATCCCGATTCTGGCCCCGCGCGGCAAGATCCTCGATCGCGACGGACGCGTCATCGTCGACAACCACTCCAGCTTTAGCGTGATTCTGACGCGCGAGAACATGAAGCCGGAGCATCTGAAGCCGATCGCCGACGGCCTGAATCTCGACTACGAGGACCTGCTGCACCGGGTGAAACGCTTCTCGAACCGGCCCAAGTACGAGCCGATGATGCTGAAGCAGGAGTTGACGCCCGGCGAGCTCGCCTTCGTCGAATCGCACCGCGATCCCGACACGTTCCCCGAGTTGGAGATCATCCACTCCCAGCGCCGCCTCTATCCTCGCGACGGCTTTGCCGCGCATGCCATCGGCTACGTCGGCGAAGTCAGCGAAAGCGAGCTGAATACGGCGGAGTTCGCCAAGTACGGGCAGGGCGACATCATCGGCAAGACTGGTCTGGAGCGGCAGTATAACGACCAGTTGATGGGCATCGACGGCCAGCGCCAGGTGGTGGTCGACAATCTGGGCCGGGAGCGCGAGGTGATGGGCAAGAAGGAAGCCCAGCCCGGCAGGACGCTGCAACTCACGCTCGACCTCGACCTGCAGGCCGTCGCGGAGCTGAGCATGGAATCGAAGCGCGGCGCGGTGATCGCGCTCGATCCGCGATCCGGCGAAGTGCTGGCGATGGTCAGCCGGCCCGCGTACGATCTGAATACATTCGCCGGCCGCGTCTCCAATGCCGAGTACCGCGAACTGGTGAACAATCCGGACAAGCCGTTCATGAACCGCGCGATTCAGGCGCAGCTCGCCCCCGGCTCCACGTTCAAGCCGATCATGATGCTCGCCGCGCTCGAATCGGGCATCGACCCCAAGGATACGGTGAGCTGCGCGGGCGGAGCCTATTACTACGGACGACGTTTCGGTTGCCACCTCAAGTCCGGCCACGGCGTGGTCAACATGCACCGCGCCATCATCCAGTCCTGCGACACCTACTTCTACTCCATCGGCAACCGGATGGGGATCGACAAGATCGCCGAGTACGCGCAAATGGCGGGCGCCGGTAAGCGCACCGGCATCGACCTTCCGGCCGAAGCCGAAGGAGTCATGCCCTCCACCCGGTGGAAGCTGCGCACGCAGCGCGAGAAATGGTACGCCGGCGAGACAATTTCCGTGGCGATCGGCCAGGGAGCGGTGCAGATGTCGCCGCTGCAGCTCGCCTATGCCATCGGCGGCATCGTGAACGGCGGTTCCTGGCGCCGGCCTCATCTGGTGAAGGAAGCCCGCGGCGACCGCCCGCGTGAGTTTGTCTTCGATCCGGAATCCATCCGCCTGGTGAAGTATGGGATGTTCGGGGTGGTGAACGAAGGCGGCACCGGCGCTCGCGCGCGACTGCCCGGGATCCCGGTGGGCGGCAAAACCGGCACCGCGCAGCTCGTCTCTAAGGAGCTGATCAAGGCGCAGAAGATCACGCATATCAAGGACAACGCCTGGTTCGTCGGGTTCGCGCCGCAGGAGAACCCGGAAATCGTGGTGGTCGCCCTGTTCGAGGCGGGCGAGCACGGAAATCTCGCCGCCCCCATCGTCCGCGATGTCATCAAGGCTCACTTCGACAAGAAGGCTCGCGCCGCCCAGGATGAACAGACGCGAGCCAGGATGGCGCTGCTCAGCCCTCCCGGAGGAGCTCGCTGATGGCCGCTCACCGCTCCGTACGCGATTACGATTGGCCGATGATCCTGCTCACCCTGCTGCTGTGCGGGCTGGGCGTCCTGCAGATTTACTCCGCTACCCTGGACACCAAGTGGCGCGAGGTGTGGTGGCGGCAGATCCTCTGGGTGGTCATCGGGCTGATCGCTATGTGGTTGATTTCACAGATCGATTACCACACACTGCTGGGACAGGTGCCGCTCCTTTACGCGGGCACGGTGATCCTGCTGATCGCCACCTTCCTGGTGGGCCGGGTGGTGTTCGGCTCGCGGCGCTGGATTCCCTTGGGCGCTTTCAATCTTCAGCCCTCGGAAATCGCCAAACTAGTGATAATATTGCTGGTAGCCAGATACTTGGCGGAGCTGAAGGGTGAGCAGCTCGAGACCCGGGACCTGTTGAAATTGCTGGGCTTAGTAGGTTTGCCAATGGGCCTGGTGATGCTCCAGCCGGACTTGGGAACCGCTCTGACCTATCTGCCAGTGCTGGCGGGCGGCGTGTTCCTGGCCGGGCTTCGCTGGCAGCATGCCGTCGCTATCGGGTTGATTTGTCTGGTGATTTTGCCGCTGGGCTGGCTGATGCTTCACGACTACCAGAAAGCCCGGCTGATGACGTTTGTGAATCCGGGCCAGGATCCGAGGGGAGCCGGATATCAGGTGATCCAATCCCGAATCGCCGTGGGCGCGGGCGGGATGTGGGGAAAAGGAGTTACGCAGGGAACGCAGACGCAATTGCGCTTCCTGCCGGTGCCGCATACTGATTTCATCTTCTCCGCCTTCGCGGAAGAGCATGGCTTCGTGGGTGTGGTATTCGCATTGGGATTGTATTTTCTGCTGCTGATGCAGATTGTGCAGAACGCGCAAACGGCCAGTGACCGGGCGGGGACTTACATCTGCATGGGCATCGCGACGTTGCTGTTGTTTCACCTGTTGGTGAACGTGGGAATGGTGGTGGGAAGGATGCCCGTGACAGGCATCCCGTTGCCGCTGATGAGTTCGGGCGGCTCCAACACTTTGTCGACATTTCTGATGCTGGGGCTGGTGAACAATGTGCGGCTCCGGCGGTTTGTTAACTGAATCTTGAGAATCATGCGAATCGGGTCCCGGCGTTCGCGAACAGGGACGAGATCGAAGGTGATTCCGGGTAGAAGGTGCATTTCAAAAGATTTGTTGGTGGCCGCGGCGGGCCGATAAGGCGTGAGCACGAGACTGTGATCCGGCGCCTGAACACTTGGCTGGTCCGCGAACGGCTGCCCGGCAGCTCGCATCCGTCGGCAGCGATAGCGGGGATAACCCCGAGTGCCGAGCCGGTTCGTTCTCTGTCGTGACTGTACCGCACCCGCCGGGCCGCGATGGCCGGCGATGCCCGACTTTGCTTGCCCGATCTTCCGGCCCTTGGGCGCGACATCCGGACCTCGAGCGGAGGGAACTGGATGACGAAGGAGTTAGTGATTTCAGCCAACCGCCACGAAACCAAAGTGGCGATTCTGGAAGACGACCAACTGGTCGAAGTCTATTTTCAGCGGGCGAACGAGTATTCGCTCGCAGGCAGTATCCACAAGGGCCGGGTCACGCGCGTGCTGCCGGGCATGCAGTCCGCGTTCGTCGATCTCGGCCTGGAGCGCGACACCTTCCTGTACGTCTCCGATTTTTTCGAGGAACATCAGGACGAAATCGAACCGGTGGAGGACCGCCGCAGGGACGCGCGGGATCACCGCCGGGAGCGCGACCAGCGTCCTCCGCGCCCGGTGCATAGCGCGCCGCCGCCCGCCGCCGCCGAACCCGCGGTGATCGAGGAGGAGCCCGCCGCCCCGGCCGAAAGCCAGGACGCCGAAGCATCGGCCCCCGCCGGCAACGGCGCCGCCTCGGGCGATGCGCGACGCGACGATCGCCGCGGCCGCCGCGGCCGCCGCCGCCGCCGCGGTCCCGGCGGGGGACGCGGGTTCCCCGAATCCAAGTACGCCTCCGACGCATCGCAAACCGAGGAAGCTTCTTCCGAGGAAAGCGAAGTCGAAGCTGAAACCGCCGCGCCCGCTCCGGCAGCCGAAGACGCTGACTTCCTGGTGCTGCCCGGCGAATCCCTGGCCAAGTATCGCGGATCCGCGGCGAGCGAAGCCGAGGATGAAGACATCACCGATCAGGTGCTGGACGCCGTCGAGGGCGCCGGCGAGCCGGACGACGTGGGCGACGATGACCTCGATGGCGAAGTAGAGGAACCCGCCGCGGCCCTGGAGCCCGAAAGCGAACCCGCCGGCCTGATCGATCAGGTGCTGGTGGACGAGATACCGGATACCGTCGAGAACCCCTACGACGAGCCGATCCACTATCCGCCGGATAACGCCGAGCCCGATGCGCCGCTGGAGATCGCGGCGGACGCGGCGCAGGCGCAAGCCGAAGCCCTGATCGCCGCCGAAGCAGGCGAAACGCTGCCCGAGTCCTCCGTCCGCGCCTCCGAAGACGAGGAAGACCGCGAAATCCAGGCGATGATCCTTGATGCCGACGAAGGCGACGGGGAAGAAGAGGCGCCCGCCGAGGGCGAAGCGCAGTCCTCCCAGGTGCGCGAACAGGGCGGCCGGTTTTTGCGGCGCGCTCCGCGAGGCCGTGTGCGCCGCCGCGGACGCGGCGGTCCCGTGGCCGCCGAAGAACCCCGGCCTGAACGGCCGGCGGAACGCACTGAGCGCACCGAGCGGCCGGAGCGGACCGAACGCCCCGACCGCCCTCCGCGCGCCCTGCCGTCCATCACCGACCTTCTCAAGGAAGGCCAGGAAATCCTGGTCCAGATCGCCAAGGAACCCCTCGGCCAGAAGGGTGCGCGCATCACCTCGCACATCGCGCTGCCCGGCCGCTACGTTGTCTATATGCCGACGCTCGAGCACATGGGCGTCTCCCGCAAGATCGGCTCCGATGAAGAGCGCCAGCGCCTGAAGCGCATCCTGCAGTCGCAGCGCGGCAAGCTCGCGGGCGGCTTCATCACCCGCACCGCGGCCGAGGGCCGCAGCGAAGCCGAGATCATCGCCGACATGACCTTCCTGGCGCAGCACTGGCTGGACATCAAGTCCAAGTCGGAAAAACATCCCGCGCCCATTCTGCTGCACCACGACCTCGATATCGTCAGCCGCGTGCTGCGCGATCAGCTTACCGAAACCTACAAAGCCATCTGGGTGGACAACGAGGAGTTGTACGAGAGCGTGGTCCGCTTCGTGGAGCGCTTCCAGCCCAACCTGGTCAGCCGGGTCAAGATGTACACCCGCGAGGTGCCCATCTTCGACGCCTTCAACATCTC
>CAYOQB010000084.1:0-23516 GCA_964406035.1 uncultured Solibacteraceae bacterium
TTATGGAGATCTTGTGGGGGCTTTTGGACTCCAAAATGGCCAAATAAGCGTCCATTAAGGGCCCAACATAGGCGTTAATTACCGTTGTGGAGGCGCGTTCGTACTCCCGGAACTCGGGGCTGATGTCGCAGGATGCGCTTAGATACCAGGGGCCTAGGAGGGCTTCCGCCGCCGCGCGCTCATTCTCCGGATTTCGATAGGAAGTGAGGAAGCAGATCGCGACCGAGGCCGGTTTGGCGCGCTGCAGCGCCGCGCGTAACTTATGCAAATTCTGTGGCTTGGACTCGATCGAGCCGTCCTGGAAGATGCGCTCGGCGACGCCGAAACACAGTGCCGACGGCACCAACAGACGGCGCGGGGGTGGGGTCAGGTTGTAGAGTTGGGCGCGGTTTTGCCGTCCAATCTCCAGCAGATCCTCAAACCCCGCTGTGGTTACAAACGCCGTCCGGGCGCCCTTTCGTTCCAGCAGGGCGTTGGTGGCGACGGTGGAGCCGTGTACGATTTCCGCTTTGGATCGCCCGGCGGCGCGGGCGATGCCGGCGAGAATCACTTCCGCGGGGTTGGCCGGGTTGGACCGCAGCTTGAAGGTTTCCAGGCGGCCGTCGGCGTGTAAGACGATGAAATCAGTGAAGGTTCCGCCCGCGTCGACGCCGATTCGCATGAACTGTTGATTCTACACGGGCGGGGGCCGGCGATGCCGTGTTTTATTCGCTCGGGTCGCGGGCAACGATGTTCTGCACCTCGGCGGCACGCACTCCGTACATCTTGGAGAGCGCCCGGCAGACCTCCTGCGCCAGCTTTTCGGGCGGTTCTCCACTGTCGAACTCTACTTCCACCTTCAGGTAGATGTCGGATCGGCTCATCATGAACGCGATGATACGATGAAGTTGAGTTCCCGCGTGTCCGATCGTTGCCGTATCTGTGAGAATCGCAAGCCCCGGCGCTACTGTCCGGGCGTTTCCGGCGATATCTGTTCCATCTGCTGCGGGGAGCAGCGGGAGGAAACGATCGATTGCCCCCTCGGATGCCCGTATCTGTCGGAGAGCCGGAAGCACGATCGCCAGCCGCTGAAGAGCCTGGATGAGTTTCCCAATCAGGATGTGAAGATCACCGAGGCCTTTCTGCGGGATCACGAGACCCTGGTGGTGTACATGAGCATGGCGCTGCTGCGGGCGGCGCGCGCGAATCCGGCGGCGACGGATCTCGACGTGCGCGAAGCGTTGCAGAGCCTGATCCGGACCTACCGGACGTTGAACAGCGGCTTGATTTACGAGACTCGTCCGACGAATCCCTACGCGGCGGCGATTCAGGATAAGGTGCAGGCGGAGGTCGAGGCAGCGCGCAAGACGGTGGCGGAGCAAAGCGCCGGTGGCGGAATTCGCGACGCCGAGCTGCTGGGCACTTTCGTGTTCCTGGAACGGCTGGAGCTGCAGCACAACAACGGCCGGCGGAAAAGCCGGGGCTTCATCGATTTCCTGCGCTTGCAGTTTGGAATGCCGGCCGAGGCCGAGACGGGAGTGGTCAGCGGATGACCTCGGTGATTCTGTTCGCGCATGGCTCGGCGGTGGAAGCCGCTAACGACCAGGTGCGCGAATTGGCATCGCGGGCGGCGGAGCACGCGGGGCTGAATGGAATGGCGGTCGCGTTTCTGGAGCGGGCGCAACCCGCGCTGCCGGAGCTGGCCGAATCGCTGATCCGGAGCGGCGCGCGGAAGCTGGTGGTGGTGCCCTATTTTCTCAGCACCGGGTCCCACCTGGGACGGGACTTGCCGGAACTGGTGCGGCGAATTCGCGAGGCGCACCCCGAGGTGGCGGTGGAGGTGACGCCGGCGTTAGGCCAGCATCCACTGGCGCTGGAAGCCGTGGCGGATCTCGCGCGGCAGGGAGGCTGCTCATGAAAAGTCACCAGGCCCGGCTGATCGAAAGCTTTGAGATCGCGCCCGAGGTGAAGCACTTCGTCTTTGAAGTGCCGGAACTGGAGTCGATGCCGTTCACGCCGGGGCAGTTCGTTTCGCTGGTGGCGGAGCGGAACGGCAAGAAGATCACGCGAGCCTACTCGCTGGCCGCGCCGCCGCGAGGGAATCAATTCGAGCTGTGCCTGAACCGGGTGGAGAACGGGCTGTTGTCGCCGTACCTGTTCGAGCTCAAGCCGGGGGACGAGATTGAAATGAAGCCGCCGCTGGGAGGCTTCGTGTGGAAGCTGCCTCCCCCGCGCGAGGTGGTCTATGTGGCGACGGGAACCGGGATCGCGCCATTCCGGTCGATGCTGCTGGACGATGTGGCGCATGGGATGCCGCGTCCGGTGACGCTGTTGTTCGGCGTGCGTTACGAGACTTCCCTGATGTACCGCAAGGAGTTTGAAGCGGCGGCGGCGCAGTATCCGCAATTCCGTTTCTGGCCGACGCTCAGCCGTCCGGAGCCGGGCTGGACGGGGCGAACCGGACACGTGCAGAAGCACCTGCCGGAAGCGATCGGGGATCGCCGCGACCTGGACGTGTTTGTTTGCGGAATGAAGGCGATGGTCGACGATGTCCGGCAGATGCTGAAGGACTGGGGCTTCGATCGCAAGCAGATTGTGTACGAGAAGTACGACTGAGATCATGGGACGCTACTTGGTTTGGGGAATCGCGGCGGCGGCGGCTTTCGGCGCCACCGCTTTCGTTCTCTCGCGCGTGATGCCGGGGCCGTTGAAGGAGTCTGATTACGTCGTAATCGGGACCCTGGGGACGCTGTCGGCGCTGGTGGTGCTATTCCTCGGACTGATCCGAACGTCGCCCAAGGCGTCCGAGATTTTTTTCAAGCGCCGCAAGTAGCGGGCGCCCGCCCTCCCCGGGAGCGCACTAGGGGAATACCTGCAAATCCGACAAAATCAGCCCTAAACGTTTCGACCGCCCGCGCCGATGAAGAAATGGGCGGCGCTTCCGGCAGGCAAAAGCCGGGTGGAGCGGCGCCAGGCCGAGAGCACTTCCGGCGAAGGAAACGTACTGATTTTGAAGCTTCAGGCCGCAGTAGCCGAGTCGCCCGCGCTGTCCCGATGGGAGAGCCTGCTGGACGACTGTTCGGAAGCGCCGACGGTGCTGATCGTCGACGATCTGGAGTTGAACCGGCGCCTGCTGAAGGCGATGCTGAAGACGGCGCCGTACCGGATTCTGGAGGCGAAGCGTCCGGCGGAAGCGCAGGCATTGCTGGAGAAGGAGAAGGTCGACCTTGTTGTGGTGGACCTGGTAATGCCGGAGATGAGCGGTCCGGAGTTCTGCCGCCACATGAAGGCGTCGCGCAAGACGCAACTGGTGCCGATTTTGATGGTGACCAGCGTTCAAGGAGTGGAAAACGAGGTCGCGGGGATCGACTCCGGGGCGGACGAATTCTTGATCAAGCCCTTGAATCCAAGCCTGGTGCGATCGCGCATCCGGGCGATGCTGCGGCACAAGACGCTGATCGACTCGCTCGAAGAAGCCGAGCACATTCTGTTCGCGCTGGCGGCTTCGGTGGAGGCTCGCGACAAGTACACCGGGATGCATTGCGAGCGGCTGGCCGGATACTCGATGGCGCTGGGGCTGGCGCTGGGGCTGCCCAAGAATGACCTGGTGGCCTTGCATCGCGGAGGATACCTGCACGACATCGGCAAGATCTCCATCCCGGACGCGATTCTGTTCAAGCGCGGCCTGCTGACCGAAGCCGAATGGGAAACGATGCGGATGCACACCACTCGCGGCGAGGAAATCTGCCGGGGGATGAAGACGCTGGCGCCGGTGCTGCCGATCATCCGCAGCCATCATGAGCGCTGGGACGGCTCGGGCTATCCCGACGGTTTGAAGGGCGAGGAGATTCCCTTGCTGGCGCGCATTCTGCAGGTGGCCGACATCTATGACGCGCTGACCACGGCGCGGCCGTACAAGCCGGCAATGGCGCACAAGGAAGCGATGCAGATCATGGAGGAAGAGGCGCATCGCGGCTGGCGCGATCCGGAGCTGATTTCGCTCTTCGGCCAGATTCTGGAGGAGACCGACGGCGAGCTCCCCCGCTGGGCGATTACCGCCGATCCCATGTCGAAGTCGCTGCAGAACATGGGACGCCAGCTCGATACGAACCGGTAGGCCGCCGGGGTTGCGGGTGTCGGGAGTAGACGCTTTGCGGATCGAGGCTTGGTGGAAGAGGGCAGGGTGACGACCCGAGATCCGGCGGCAGTCGCTTACGGGCAACTCGTAAGGACGCGGTGCGGCTCCCCACGATTCAGATCTGTCAACGTAACGCCGCGGTTCGCGCGAGCCCAGGTGATGCCATCGACTCCACCGCAGGAATGCATCGCACAGATCGCACAGGAAAGAAGGTCCTCAGCGACGCTCGGGTCCAGATCACGACCCGCAGCGATGTCGTAGCCCCTCAGCAAATCGCCGCCCGTTGGGTCCAGCACCAGAACCGCCGCCTTTCTCGAGTCGGCACTCCAGGACACAAAGACGAATGTAGGTAGCCGGTCCACGCCCGCGCGTTCGAGATAGCAAAGTCCGGCTGGGCGTGCGTAGAACAACCGACAACCCGTAATCGATGACGCCGGGATGCAGCCAAACCTTCACCTCATTCCGCTGATCCGGGGAAGGAGCGCGCATGTAGAGCTGGGAGCAGCCAGCCAGTACCAGGCATAAGCACAAGACCAGGCACTTTGAATGCCAGCGATTCAATTGTTCTTCTGCGCTTCTTTTCCGCATGACGAGCTCGGTATTGGAACATTCATCCCGGGGACGGCCACTTCAATCCCCTACACTCATCACAAAGCGTGATCAGCCTGGCTCACCATATCACCCCACGCGTGAATAGTGGCAAGCAAATGTCTCCGCTTGGCTAGGCTCGGCTTTCTTCTGGTTCCAGGGGACGCGAAGGCTCTGGGCGGCTATATCGCCGGCGAACAATCCATGTGCGGCTTCCCGTAACGATGTGCTCAAGCCGGAAGCAATCGTCAATCGATTGGCGACCGGAGCAGGTGGAACAGTTCCAGCTGCTCCGAACGGGGGTTGTGGCTGTTCCAGAGCGGGCTTCCTGCAACGCGGAATCAAGGGGTTAAAAGCGCCCGGACGAGCGCGATCCTTACCCCCTTTTGCAACCCATTCCGGGGTATTCGCGATTACCGGATCGCGGAAAGCCATTGGAATCAGCGCGTCATACCCCGAAGGGCTACTCCTCCTTGCCACCGGGCTATTTTCGACTCGGAACACGTGGAACAGGCACGGGACGGAATGGAGCGTTTACGGCTGTTCCGGGAACGGGCGGGCTGGACGTGGAATCAGCAGGTTACGCGGCGCAGAGTGGCGATGAGGCTTACCCCGTTTTGCAGCCAACTGCAAGACGCGGGCGATGGCTGGATCGCGGAAATCGTGTCGAATCAGCGCCGCATACCCCGAAGGACTACTCCTCCTTACCACCGGGCTATTTTGAACTCGGAACAGGTGGAACAGGCACCGATCTCCGGCACCGACCTCCGGGCCAGCAATCTCCGGCACCGACCTCAGAAGTGAGACAGCCGGTGGTGACCGCCGCCGATTCGTGCGACCCTGCAGGTAGAGCGTATGATGCGTCTGATTCTGCTTCTGCTCGGCATCGTGGTGATGATCACCGTGCTGCGCTCGGTCATCGGGATTCTGATGAAGGGCCTGAGCGGGTGGGTATCCACCTCCACGACTCCAGCCAACACGGCCCGTCCCGCACCTCCCGCCGCCCCCGGCGGGGAGCTGAAACGAGACCCCGTCTGCGGCACCTTCATCTCCGCGGCCACGGCCGTGACCAGCAAGTCCGGAGGGCAGACCCATTACTTCTGCTCGGCCGAATGCCGGGATCGCTTCGCGGGTTGATACACTCGACCTGAACAAGATGATCGCGGTGCAAAATCTGGTGAAAACCTTTCACGACAAGGCGAGAGGCTCGCGCCATGTGGTGGACGACGTCAGCTTCGAGGTGCGGGAGCGGGAGATCTTCGGACTTCTGGGTCCCAATGGGGCGGGGAAGACGACGACGCTGCGGCTGATCGCGACGCTGTTGAAGCCGGACTCCGGAACCGCCGTGATCAATGGTTTCGACATCAACCGCGAGCCGGAGAAGGTGCGGTCCCAACTGGGATTTCTTTCCGGCGATATGGGCCTGTACGGGCGGCTCTCGCCGCGCGAGATCCTGACTTTTTACGGGCGTCTGTTCGGCATGGGCGAGGCGGAAATCCGGCGGCGCTCCGAGGAGCTCATCGAGCGGTTCGCGATGAAGGAATTCGCCGGCGTGCGCACGGACAAGCTGTCCACGGGGATGAAGCAAAAAACGGCGATCGCACGGACCATGCTGCATAACCCTCCGGTGCTGATCCTGGACGAGCCGACCTCGGGGTTGGATGTGCCGACCGCGCGCACCATCGAGGAATCGATTCTCGAGTTCCGCAAGGCGGGCAAGACGGTGCTCTTTTCCACGCACGTGATGGAAGAAGCCGAGTACCTGTGCGACCGCATCGCGGTGATTCACGAAGGCAGGATCAAGGTCACCGGGACGATGGACGAATTGCGGGCGGCGACGGGACGGCACCGGCTGCGCGAGATCTTCCTGGACCTGCTGGGCCTGCCGGTGTTGACGGAGAACTGATTCCCATGCGGCTTCACTATGTGCTGACGGTTTTTCGCAAGGAGATGCTGGACATGCTGCGGGACCGCCGCACGATGATCAGCATGGTGGCGATGCCGGTGCTGGTGATCCCGGTGATTCTGTTCTTCATGGGCAAGCTGGTGGGGCGGGCCGAGGAGCGGTCGCAGCAGGAGGCGCGACGGCTGGGGATCGCCGCGCAGGTGTCGAATCCACAGATCCGCGCCGCGCTGGAAGGGCTGGATCTGCCGTTGCGCACGGGAATGGACCCGCGGGAGGCAATCGAAAAGAAGGAAGCCGCGGCGGGAGTGGTGGAGTCGGCATTACCCGACGGCAGGCCCCGGGTGGAACTGCTTACGGACCGCTCGAATCCCACGTCGGCGGTGACGGGCGAGAAAATCCGGACGGCGCTGACGAAGCTGCGGGAATCCCAGGTGCGGGGGGCGCTGAAGTCCGCCAACGTGCCGGTGACGGTGCTGGAGCCCTTCGCGCTGCAGCAGACCAACGTCGCGAGCGCGAAGAAGATGGCCGGCAACCTGTGGGGTTCGATGCTGGGCTATATGCTGCTGTTGCTGATGTTCACGGGCGGCATGTACCCGGTGATCGATATGACGGCGGGGGAGAAGGAGCGGAAGACGATCGAGGCGTTCCTGGCGTCGCCGGTGCACCGCTTGGAGATCGTGATCGGCAAGATCCTGACCGCGACCGTGGCGATCCTGGTGACGGCTGCGCTAACGCTGGCGAGCGTGACATTCTCGATTCGCAGCGAGAACTTCTCGCGAACGCCGGAGATGAAGGCGATGATGCAGACCATTCCGCTGGACGGGCAGAACCTGGCGTTGATCGCATTGACGCTGCTGCCGCTGGCCATTCTGGCGGCATCGATGATGATCGCGATCGCGCTGTTCGCGCGCAGTTTCAAGGAAGGGCAGAGTTACCTGACGCCGCTGGCGTTCATCGTGATCTTTCCGGCGCTGATGGGCGGGTTGCCGGGCATGGAGCTTTCGCTGCTGACGGCGCTGGTGCCGATTCTGAATGCCAGCCAACTGATCCGGGGCATCCTGCTGGGCGAATGGACGGTTCCGGTGTTCGCGATGACACTGGCGGCGAACGTTGTGTATGCGGCGATCGCGACGGTAGTGGCAACGAGGACGTTCAACAAGGAGAGCGTCCTGTTCCGGAGTTGAAGGTCAGTTTTTTCGTTCAGTGCTTCGCTAATGCATTACAACTGCAGAATCATTAAAGAAGTTGACTTGACGCCCTCCTGTAACCTCTACTGGACATGTCGGCATAAGAAGAAGCGCCTATGTTCCGGCTGCTGCTTGCGTTGATCCTGACCTGTTCCGCGCTTCCGGCGCGCGGTCAATCCGGGACGCTGGTTGCGAGTGTGCCAGAGTTCGCCGCGGAGGCGATGATCCGGGATGCGGCGCGACTGCCTCGCAAGGAGCGGGTGCTGATGTTGGACGAGGCTTTCCTGGCAGCTCGCTCCGCGGTTTGGCCGCTCCCACTGGTTCCGCTGCCGCCGTACGAGATTGACACCGAGGAAGGCTACCGCGCGTATGGCGCCGAGTTGAAGCTGGACCGGGTATCGTTACAAGCGCGCGCCGTGGAAGCCTTGCTGCCGCTGGATCCGCTCCTGTCCCGGTTGCGCTTCGAGGAGATCCCGCTGGCGCCCCTGCCGCGAATGGACTGCGACGATACGCTATATCCGGACGTCAGCGATTATTACCGCGTTGCCGGCATGGTGCTGCGGGATGGATTCACCGCGGAAGAGCGGGCCAAGGGTCGGGATGAGGAACTCGCCGGACAACTGGTGCGAAGCGTATCCACGGTCCTGCAATTGCTTCCTCTGCTGGAGTCCCTGGGTGGCCCGGGTCCATATCTATGTGGCCCGAACCTGGCGACTCTGGCGGGCATGATTGAGGGCCTGCGCGATGGTCCACGGGCGATGGAGGCGTTTCTGATTTCGGCAACGCCGCACGGCGCACTTGCCGCGGTGCAGCGGACATGTCCCCAGGATGCCGGCCCGCAGATGATTGTCGAGGCGATGCGGAAGCGCATCGTCGGCAGTCTTTCCAGTGTTCGATGCGCGGGAGCGTTGTCGAAGGAGGCGCTTCCCGCGCAGATGGGCCGCTGGAACCGGTACTGGTTCAGCAGCCGGCCGATCACCGCTGAGGAAGTGCGATCCTTCCGGACCGCCCCTCGTAAGCCTTACCTGCGGATGTGGACCGAAGGGACCGCGCAATCGTTCATGCGGCGGGCGAAGGAAGCGAACGCAAACGCGCGGCTGGCGACGGTAGAAGCCAAACAACGCGAGTTCGACGAAATGCTGAAAGACATCGAAGACTGGAAACCCGCCAAGGACGAGAAGGCGCTCGCGCACCTGCACCGGCGTTGCGTCCTGTTGCAGGGCTTGATCGAGCGTGCGCCGGACCCGGTCCGCAGGCAGGCGGCGGTGGACCGGCTGGCGTACACGCTAGCCGGCGCAACGACAGAGCGCACCGCCAGCCCTTCGGAGTGGATGTACCACGCACGCGTGCTAGCCCGGCTGGCCAGGAGTTCCGACAAGGTGGAGCCGAACTGGACCCGGCTGGATCCGAACCTGAAGCTCGCCTGGCTGAACCTGACAGATCAGCCGTGATGATTCGCGGGTAACGCGGATCTGGATACACTACCTAACACCTATGAAGAAGATGCTGGTGGTGTTTCTCCTGGCGGTGGCGATCGTATGTGCCCAGCCGCGCAAGCTGAAGGTGCTGATTTCCGTCGACATGGAGGGCGTCGCCGGGGTGGTGTCGGGCGATCAACTGGGTCCCGGCAATTTCGAGTACGAGCGCTTCCGCCAGTTCATGACGCAGGAGGCGGTCGCCGCGGTGAACGGGGCGAGGGCGGCGGGCGCCACGGAGATCGTGGTGGGCGATTCGCACGGGAACGGCGAGAATCTGCTGATCGAGAAGTTTCCGCCGGACGTGAAGGTGATCCGTTCCTGGCCGCGGCGGCTGGGCATGATGGGCGGCATCGACGCTACCTTCGACGCGGTGCTGTTCATCGGCTACCACTCTTCCACCAGCAACCTGACCGGGGTTCGCGCGCACACGTTTTCGAGCGCGCGGCTTACGGGCGTGACGGTGAACGGCGTGAACCAGAGCGAAGGCTCGTGGAACGCGGCGATCGCGGGGCAATTCAATGTTCCGGTGGTTTTTATCTCGGGCGACGATGCGGCGATCGCCGAGGTGCGCGCGCTGGTGGGTCCGCTGGAGAGCGTGGAGACGAAGAAGGCGCTGGGATTCCATTCCGCGATCTCGCTGACGCCGGACGCGGCGGCGGAACTGATCCGGACGAAGACCGCGTCCGCGCTGGGACGCTTGAAGAGTTTCCGGCCGCTGCAGATCGGCGGGCCCATCACGTTGGAGATCGCTTTCAAGCACTACCGCGTGGCGGAGGTGCTCGCGTATCTGCGCGGCGTGGATCGCTTCAGCCCGCACGCAATCCGGTATCAGTGCAAGGACATGCTGGAGGCATCAGACTTCCTGCAATTTCTGACGCACTTCAGCCTGAACCTGGAGCCGTAGCGGCGGATCGCGTCAACGGAGCACCACGCTGGTGCAATATCCTGTTTGCGATGAAGCTCACCGATAAAGTGGCACTGGTAACGGGTGGCGGCACCGGAATCGGCCGCGCGATCTCGCTGCTGCTGGCGCGCGAGGGCGCGAAAGTGGCCGTGAACTACAGTAAATCGCAGAAAGAAGCGGAGGCGACCTGCGAGGCGATCGAGGCCGCGGGCGGAACCGCGATGGCGGTTCAGGGCAATGTCGCCGAGGAGGCTTCGGTGCGGGCGATGCTCGACCGGGTGACCGGCGCATGGGGACGCCTGGATGTGCTGGTGAACAACGCCGGGTGGTCGACGCGCATCCCGCACAAGCGCCTGGACCTGCTGACGGACGAAGTGTGGGACCGGACGTTGAACACGAACCTGCGGGGCGCGTTCTATTGCGTGCGGCAAGCGGTGCCGCTGCTGGAGAAGAACGACGGCGCCTCGATCATCAATATCGCTTCGGTGGCGGGCCTGAAGGGGCAGGGAAGTTCGATGGTGTACGCGGCCTCCAAGGGGGCGATGATCACCATGACGAAGTCGCTGGCGCGGGCGCTGGCGCCGGGGATTCGCGTGAACGCGGTGTGTCCCGGGTTCGTGCGGACACACTTCGCGGGCTGGACGGAAGATGCGTTTTCGGCGGCGGAGAAGATCACGCCGTTGCAGAGGCTGGCCACCGCGGAGGACATCGCGGAGGCGGCGCTGCTGTGCGCGATCTGCAAGGGGATGACGGGCGAGGCGATCGTGGTGGACGGCGGCATGGCCGCGCTGGGAAGGCAGGATTGAGATGAGCTACGGGCAGATTCTGTACGAGAAGGCGGAGCGGATCGCGACGATCACGCTGAACCGTCCGGATAAGATGAACGCGTATTCCGAGCAGATGGTGCACGAGATCCTGCACGCGCTGGCCGACGCTCGCGACGATGAAGAGACGCGGGCGGTAATTCTCACCGGCGCGGGCCGGGGCTTCTGTTCGGGCGGCGATATCTCGGTGGATTTCGATTATCCGGCGCGGTATCGCGGCCATGCGCTGGAGTCGTACCTGGAGATGCGGGAGAACATGCACGCGCTGGTGCGGCTGCTGCATCGCTTTGACAAGCCGACCATCGCGGCGGTGAATGGCGCGGCGGTTGCGGGCGGGCTGACGCTGGCGCTTTCGTGCGATTTCCGGATCGCTTCCGATACCGCCAAGCTCGGCGACACGAGCCTGAAGTTCGCGCTGATCCCGGATGAAGGCGGCGCATTTCTGTTCCCGCGATTTCTGGGAGTGGATCGCGCGCTGAAGATGTCGCTGTTCAGCGAGGTCTATCCGGCGCTGCAGGCGAAGGAGCTGGGCCTGGTGACGGAGGTGGTTCCCGGCGCGGAGCTGATGAATGCTGCACGGGAGTGGGCCACCAGGCTGGCTGACGGCCCACCGGTAGCCATCCGCGTGACCAAGCGGATGATCTACAAGCAGCTTTCCATGCATCTGGACGAGGCGCTGGAGGACGCGGGGATGGCGACGCTGGCGGTGAACTACCTGCCGGACGTGCGGGAAGGCACGGCGGCATTTCACGAAAAGCGGAAGCCGCGGTTCACGGGGAAGTCGAATCGCCCGGCGAAGCGGCCCCATGAGTAACACGCGGTTCGGCGATGTAACGGTGCGGCTGGAAGGTCATGTCGCGGTGGTGGAGCTGCGGCGGCCGCCGCACAATTTCTTCGATCACGCGCTGATCGGCTCAATTGCCGACGCCTACGTGATGCTGGACGCGGAGCCGGAGTGCCGGGCCATCGTACTGGCGGCGGAGGGCAGGTCGTTTTGCGCGGGCGCGGACTTCAGCCGGCGTGACGAGGAAGACGAGTTCGCCTCCGGGGGCATTCGCAAGCTGTACGAACATGCAGCGCGAATTTTCGAGGCGAAGACGCCGGTGGTGGCGGCGGTGGCGGGCGCGGCGATCGGCGGCGGGTTGGGGGTCGCGGTCTCGGCCGACTTCCGCGTCGTAACGCCGGAGACGCGGTTCGCGGCGAACTTCACCAAGCTGGGCATTCATCCGGGATTCGGGCTGACGCACACATTGCCGAGGCTGATCGGACAGCAGAAGGCGGCGCTGCTGTTCCTGACGGGCCGCCGGATCGGGGGTGCGCAGGCGCTGGAGTGGGCGTTGGCGGATCTTCTGGTTCCGCTGGAGCAACTGCGCGAGGCGGCGTTCGAGCTGGCGCGCGAGATCGCGGAGGCCGCGCCGCTGGCGGTGATGTCGACTCGCGCCACGCTGCGGCAGGGCCTGGCGGCGGCGGTGCGCGCGCAGACGGATCACGAGCTGGCCGAGCAGTTGTGGCTATCGCGAACCGAGGATCACGCGGAGGGCGTTCGGGCGGTGGGCGAGCGGCGCGCGGGACGGTTCGTGGGCAAGTAACGGCTACTCCGCGTCCATGAACTGGTAGCAGATCATGTGGCAGACGATGTGGTGCGCGTCCTCGATGCGGCCCATGTGCGGTTCGGCCACGTGAATGTGCAGTTGCGCCAGCGATCCGAGCTTGCCGCCGTCGCGCCCGGTGAGGGCGATGGTGCGGCAGCCGGCCTGATTGGCGTACTCCATGGCGCGGACGACGTTCGGAGAATTACCGGAACCGCTGATGGCGAGGTACAGGTCGCCGGGGCGGGCGAAGTTGCGGAGCTGCTCCACGAATACGGAATCGTACCCGACATCGTTGGCGTAGGCGGTGATGGTGGAAGTATTGTCGTTGAGCGCGAGGATGCGGAAGCGGCGGTCGCGCTGGTAGCTGGCGCCCTTGATCATGTCGCACACGAAGTGGGAGGCGGTGGCGGCGGAGCCTCCATTGCCGGCGACGAAGACCTGGCGATCCTGGTCGCGAGCCTCGCGGAACCATTGGATGGCCTGCTCGACGGAAGCGAGGTCGACGGTGTCGAGGGCGTTTAGCAGCCGTGTTTTGTAGGTGGCAGGGAAGCTCAATCTCCTATTAGTATAAGGTTCGGCACGCTATACTGTAAGATTGTGCCGCGCAGGGCGGCAGTCCGCGTTTTCCGCATGGCCACCGCATCATCCGCAACGACTTCCCGGCCGCTCCGCGCGGCCCGGCCAGCCTGGAACGGCGACTACCTTTTCCTATTCGAGAATCTGATTCTGAAGGACTTCCGGATTCGCTACCGGAATATGTCGCTGGGTCTGCTGTGGTCCGTGGTGAATCCGCTGGTGATGATGGCGGTGCTGACCTTCGTGTTCGCGAAGGTGATGGGGAACACGAGCATCCGCAATTTCCCGGTGTCGGTGTTATGCGGGCTGGTTCCGTTCAACTTTTTCGCCGGGGCTCTGATTTCCGGGACGAACTCAATTGTGGACAACGCGGGTTTGATCAAGAAAATGCCGGTGCCGCGGGTGACCGTGCCGCTGGCGGCGGTGCTCAGCAACGTGACGCATCTTCTGATTCAAATCGTGCTGCTGCTGACTTTGGCCCTGGCAACGGGGGAGCAGGTGAATATTCACTGGCTGTGGCTTCCGCTGATCTGGGGATTGGAAATCGTGTTTCTGTGCGGCCTGAGCCTGATCACCTCCGCGTTGAACGTGTTCATCCGCGATACCCGTTACGTGGTGGAGAGCTTCAACACGGTGCTGTTCTGGCTGGTGCCGATCTTTTACGCATTCGACAGCATTCCGGAGCAATATCGCGAGATCTACCAGTTGAATCCGGTGGCGGCGCTGGTGATGGCGATGCGCAACGTGGTGCTGGAGGCGCAG
This sequence comes from uncultured Solibacteraceae bacterium, assembly GCA_964406035.1. Lineage (GTDB taxonomy): Bacteria > Acidobacteriota > Terriglobia > Bryobacterales > Bryobacteraceae > JAIEPW01. Next base: position 13,935 of record CAYOQB010000084.1, read on the forward strand.
GCGCCCGCGCCGACGCTGTTGTGGAAGCTGGCGGCAGTGTCGCTGGCCGCCTTTGCCATCGGCTGGGTGGTGTTCCACAGCCAGAAGCGCAGATTCACGGATCATATTTAGCCCATGCCGGCAATTCGTTTCACCAGCGTCTCCAAGTTGTACCCGCATCACAACGGGCGGATGCTGTTGCGGGATCGCATACTGCATCAGATTCGCAAGCCGAAGAAAATGTTCGCCGCGCTGCAGGACGTGAATTTGGAAATCGAGCGGGGCGAGGGGATCGCGCTGGTCGGCCACAACGGCGCTGGCAAGAGCACGATGCTCTCCCTGACGGCGGGGCTGACCAACGCGACAACGGGCCTGGTGGAGGTGGCGGGTTCGGTGGCGCCGCTGCTGGAACTCGGCTCGGGTTTTCATCCGGACCTGACCGGGGAGGAGAATATCCGGATCAACGCGGCGCTGATGGGCATGTCGCGGCGGGACCTGAATCGGAAGTACGATTCGATCCTGGAATTCTCCGGGCTCGGCGATTTCATCCGGGAGCCGCTGCGGACGTACTCGTCGGGCATGATCATGCGGCTGGGATTCTCGGTGGCAATCAGCATGGAACCGGATGTCCTGGTGGCGGATGAGATCCTGGGTGTGGGCGATCGGGCGTTTTTCGACCAGTGCCTGAAGCGCATGCTGGAGTTCCGGGAGCAGGGCAAGACGATTGTGTTCGCGTCGCATTCCCCGACCCTGGTGACGATGCTCAGCGACCGGGCGGTGTGGCTGCATCACGGGCGCGTGATGCTGGCCGGACCCACGGCAGATGTGCTGAACGCTTACGGAGCCGCCAATCTGCCGAAGGAAGCCGCGGGAGTGACCGCGGGATAAGGCGCTGGCACCAAATTTGAGGAGATCACTTTCTTGGGAACGATGATTGAGCACGTCCGCGCGGGAGCGAGCGCGAACAGCGCGCGGGTGGCGCTTTTCGATTTCGACGGAACACTTTCGCTGATCCGCACCGGCTGGGTGGACGTGATGGTGCCGATGTGCGTGGAGGCGCTGGCGGAGTTGAAGACCGGCGAATCCGAAGCCGAGCTGGAGCAGATCGTCCGCGAGTTCGTGTGGCGGCTGACCGGCAAGGAAACGATCTACCAGATGATGGCGCTGGTGGATGAGAGGGTGCGGCGCGGCGCGACGCCCGAAGATCCCAAGATTTACAAGAAGCGCTACCTGGACCTGCTGTGGCTGAAGATCGAGGGCCGCGTGGAGGAACTGCGCAAGGGGCATGCATCGCCGGAGAGCTACCTGGTTCCCGGCGCGCGCGCGCTGCTGGAGGAATTGCAGGATCGCGGGTTGCGGATGTACCTGGCCAGCGGCACCGATCAGGAGTATATGCAGGCGGAGGCGAAGCTGCTGGACGTCACCCGATACTTCGACGGCGGCGTATTCGGCGCGCTGGACGACCTGAAGGCGTTTTCCAAGGGGCTGCTGATCCAAAAGATCATCGGCGGCGCGGAGTGCCGGGGGGAGGAACTGCTCGGCTTCGGGGACGGTTATGTCGAGATCGAGGAAGTGAAGAAGGTGGGCGGCGTGGCGGTGGGTGTGGCAACGACGGAACCGGAGTGCCGCGAAGTGGATGCGTGGAAGCGCAATCGCCTGATCGAGGTCGGCGCGGATTACATCGTGCCCAATTTCCTGGCCTACCAGGATCTCTGCCGCACCCTGTTCGATCACCAGCCCGCGCGGTCATGAAGATTCTGGCCATCGACATCGGCGGGACCAAGTGTTCCGCCGCGTTGTTCGAGAACGGAATGATGCGCGAGCGGGCGACCCGGCCCACGGACCGCGAAGGCGGGCCGGAGGCGGTGTTGCAGGCGATCGCGTCCATGACTTCCGGCTGGTCCGGGTGGGAGCGCATCGGCATCGGGTTCGGCGGCCCGGTCCACTTTCCAACGCAGTCGGTGGAGCTATCGACACACGTCGGCGGATGGGATTGCTTCCCGCTGGTGCAGCGGATCTCGGCGAGCTTCGGCGCGCCGGCGGTGATCGACAATGACGCGAACGCGGGCGCGCTGGGGGAATGGAAGCACGGCGCGGGACGGGGCAGCGCCAGCCTGCTGTACCTGACGGTTTCCACGGGCATCGGCGGGGGCATCGTGTGTGGCGGCGGGGTGTATCGGGGCGCGGATAGCTGGGCGGGCGAGATCGGGCACATCACCATCCAGCCCGGCGGTCCGGAGTGCCTGTGCGGAGCGCGGGGCTGCCTGGAGCGGCTGTGCTGCGGGCTGTGGCTGGAACGCGATCACGGGCGTCCGGCGAAGGATCTGTTGCAGGATCCGGAGTTTGTCCGCGGTTATGTCGTGAATCTGGCGCAAGGGGTGAAGGCAGGATTGATGCTTTTGAACCCCGAGCGCGTGGTGATCGGCGGCGGAATAGCCAAGGCGGGGGACCGCCTGTTCGGCCCGTTGCGCGAGGAGTTGGAGCGGCAGATGACGCGATGGTCCCGCGCCCGCGTGGATTTGCGGCAGGCGGAGCTGGGGGACGACAGCGTGCTGTTCGGAGCGATGGAGCTGGCGCTTACTTCTTGAACAGGCTGTCGAACGCCGCGCGAGCGTCATCCGGGCGCCGCGGCGGATTCGCTGCGATGGACGCGGCGGTGGGGCCCGCGGCCGGAGAGGCGGAGTCGCGCGCGACGGTCACGCGAGGCTTGAACAGCTCGCATTCGTTGGCCTGATCCTTTACCGCGATGCGCACCGGTATGGCCTTCAGGCACTGGAAGCGCGTCGACGGCTCGAAGTACACGCACTGCTTGCAGCAATGCAGCGCCGCGCCGCACTTGGGGCAGTTGCCCTTGAAGTCCGCGTCCGCGGACAGCGCCACGGAGCAACTGAAGCAGCGCGAGGCTGCCACCGTCTGCACCATGCGCGGCAGACGCGGTCCGGTAATGTCAAGCGGAGGACGCGGTCCGGACTGCCTGGGCTTGTCCGCCTTCTGGCCGTTGCCGTTGGACTCGCGCGGCGAGTCCTGATATCCGCGCTGTTTGTATTTGCGATCGCTATCCATGGATGCGGTTGCCACTCCTGGACGAATTCGGAAGGCTGTATCGATCCCGGCCTTGCAGCCAGCCGGGGAAGCATCAGCCGAAGATTGAAAGAACCGAAGCTTACACCAATAACCCGTTCCTGGCTGATTGAGCCTCAGGTCGAGCTGTCTGTTGGAAGAGGGACGAGGGCACTTCCCGGAATCCTTGAACACTCCAGCGTGTCCGGAACAGGATTCCCGATCCTTGTCTAACTCCTATGTATCACGAACGGTGCCGCTTGCCAAGCAAAATCGGATCTCAAAACGGTCACTCAGTTCTATCCCAACCCCACTTCAAGAGCGAATGACACGGACGAGTGAGGGGGTCGTCGTAGTGATTGGGGCTGATCCGCACGGAATAGCCCAACAAGCCCGTGTTCGAAAGCGGAAACTCTCTTCCAAAGACGTAAACCGAGCCATGTTGTTCCGCCGCGTCTAAGGTGAGCACCTGAGTTTCTTCCAGATTTCCGTTGACGCCGACGCGTCCCACCACCGCCTCCACCCGCACATCCTGAGGCGTCAGACCGGCGAGGTCCACCACGGCGCGCAGCGGGATGGTGGAACCGCTCTTCATCTCGCGCTCGGGCGAGGGTCCCACCTGCAGGAAGCTTACATTGGGCCAGCGCTGCGTCACCTCGCGATCCCAGTGCGCGCGGTTGCGCGCTTCCTTGAAGTCGTCGGACGAGATCTGCTGGAAGCCGGCCAGCGCGGGGTCGTATAATTCGCGCCGGTACTCCTCCACCATCCGCTGGCAGTTGAATTGGGAACTGACCTCTTTCAACGACGTTTTGACGCGCCGGATCCAGCCATGGGGTACGCCCTTGTCGCGCTCCTCGTAGTAGAGCGGTACGACTTCGTTCTCCAGCAGTGAGTACAGTGAGAGCGCGTGCACCTCGTCCTGATCGGAACCATAGCCTTCGCGGTCGCCTATGGCCCATCCACCGACGTTGGAGGCGGCCTCGTCGAACCATCCGTCCAGCACGCTGAGATTCAATCCGCCGTTCAGCCCGGCTTTCATGCCGCTGGTGCCGCAAGCCTCTTCCAGGCGCCGCGGCGTGTTCAGCCAAAGGTCACATGCCTGCACCATCTCGCGGGCGACATGGATGCCGTAGTCTTCCAGGAAGATGACGTGGTTGGCCAGTTCCGGATCGCGCGAGTACTGCACGATCTGCTGGATCAGCGTCTTGCCCGGCAGGTCCTTGGGGTGAGCCTTGCCGGCGATAATGATCTGCACCGGCCGTCCGGGATTCTTCAGGATGCGGCGCAGCCGGTCGAGATCGCGGAACAGCAAGGTGGCGCGCTTATAGGTGGCGAACCGCCGCGCGAAGCCGATGGTCAAAGCTTCGGGGTCGAAGATCTCGTTCAGCCTGCGGATCTCGCTGGCGGGTGCGTTGCGCCGCGTGGCGTTAGCCACCGCATGGTGCCGGACGAAGTTCACCAGGCGGCGCTTGCGGGTGCGCTTAACCTCCCACAGTTCCTGGTTGGGGATCTCTTCGAGCGCGTCCCACACACCGGGCGCGGCATGCTCCTCACGCCAGTCCGGCTGCAGGTAGCGGTCGTAGAGTTTCGCCAGGTCGGCGCTGATCCAGGTGGGCAGATGGACGCCGTTGGTGACGGACGTGATCGGCACCTCCCACACCGGCAGGCGGGGCCAGAGGTTCTGCCACAACTCCTGCGAGACCGCGCGATGCAACCGGCTGACCGCGTTGCGCAGCGCCGAAGTTTTCAGCGCCAGGACAGCCATGGAAAAGTGACCGTCGCGGCCGTTATGACCGAGCAGGAGAAATTCTTCCAGCGATATGCCGGCGTCGCGGCAGTAGTCGGCGAAGAACTCCTGCATCAGCGACAGATCGAATACGTCGATTCCGGCGGGCACGGACGTATGCGTGGTGAAGATGTTGTTGGTGCGGGACGCGGTCAGCGCCTCTTCCATGCTGAGACCGTGATCCGCCATCAGAAGCCGGATGCGCTCGATGGCCAGGAACGCGGAATGCCCCTCGTTCATGTGATAAACGGCGGGCTGGATGCCAAGCTGCTTCAGCGCCCGCAAACCGCCGATGCCCAGGACGATCTCCTGGCGCATGCGGGTGTAAGCGTCGCCGCCGTAAAGATGATCGGTGATGTCGCGATGCAGCGGATTCTCGTTCTCGGGGATGTTGGTGTCCAGCAGGTACAACTGCACCCGGCCGACGTTGATGTGCCAGACCTTGATCGCCACCGCGCCCGTGGGCAGCGAGACGTGAACGATCACTTCCTTGCCATCCTGGTCGTAAACCGGCGCCACCGGAAGCGAGTAAAAATCGTTCACCGGATTGCGTTCCTGCTGCCAGCCGTCGGGATTCAACGACTGCTGCAGATAGCCCCGCTGGTAGAGAAGGCCGACGGCCACCAGCGGAATCCGGGCGTCGCTCGCCGACTTCAGGTGATCCCCGGACAGAACTCCCAGGCCGCCGGAATAGATGGGCATGCAATCGAGCAGGCCGTACTCCATTGAGAAATAGGCCACCAGGCGATCCGGCCGCGGCTGCTCGCTCATGTAGTCGTCGTACCGCTCGCAGGCGCGTTTGTAGAAGGCCAGGTAGCGCGGATCGGACGCGGCGCGTTCCAGCGTCTCCTGCGGAACGCGGCCCAGCATCAGCACCGGATTGTGGTTGGTCGCTTCCCAAAGGTTCTGGTCCAAGCGCCAGAACAACGAGCGGACGACGTAATCCCAGCTCCAGAGGAGATTGAAGGCCAGCTCGGAAAGCCGCTCGATTTGAGGAGGCAGTCCGGGCCGGACCAGGAACTCCTGTTGGGGAATAATCTGAAAGGACATTCGAAGAATGGGCTGCTGGGCGCTCACAGGGCCGCCCCAACATTCCTACAATAACAGACGCACGCCGCCAGCGTAGGCGGCGCGGCCCGGTCTGGACCGCTATCATGAATGCAGGCAGGACTGGGGTACGCGCCAGATGCTGACTTGTGAGCGACATGACGCCTGCTTACCCAACGCTCAGCTCCCGTGCCGCGCGGCTGGCAATTGTGCGGTCTCGAACAGATTACCTGTTCGATCTCATTCCGGAACGCGCCCTGCTGGAGCGTCCCGTTCCGGAACGGCACCGCCTGCTCTTCTACCTGGGACATTTGGAAGCCTTCGATTGGAACCTGATGTGCCGCCGGGGCTTGGATTTGGAGTCGTTTCATCCTGACTTCGACCGGCTGTTCGAGTTCGGCATCGATCCGCCACCGGGACAACTTCCGGCGGATGCGCCCTCCGATTGGCCAGCCGCTGAATTTGTTTGCAAGTACAACGCCAAAGTGCGGGAGCGGATTGACGAGGTGCTGAATCGGGTGCCGTACCCGCTTTTTGACGTCGCGGTGGAGCACCGCCTGATGCACGCGGAAACGCTCTGCTACCTGCTCCACAACCTGCCTTTGGGGCTGAAGCACAAACCCGCCGATGTGCGGTATGACACCTCGGGGGAAGCTCGGGAGGTGGAGTGGAGGACAGTGCCCGGCGGCTCGGCCACTTTAGGGAGGTCGCCGAGCGGAGGTTTCGGGTGGGACAACGAGTTCCCCGAGTACACCGTCGCAGTACCCGAATTTTCCATTCGCCGGTACAAGGTGACGAATGCCGAGTATCTGGAGTTCGTCAACGACGGCAACCCCGCGCCGCGATTCTGGGTCGCCCGGGAGGGACAGTGGTTCTGGCGCGGCATGTTCGACGAGATCCCGCTGCCGTTGAGCTGGCCGGTATGGACAACCCAGCAGCAGGCCGCGCGATTCGCCGCCTGGAAGGGGGCGCGCCTGCCCACGGAAGCCGAGTATCACCGCGCGGGCGAGGGCAGCGCAGCGTCGGCGCGTTCGGCCGATTTCGCGGCCTGGGATCCAATACCGGTGCACGCGGAGCCGGAGACGCGCAGCCTGCATGGTGTCGAGCAACTGGCCGGCAACGGCTGGGAGTGGACCTGTACGCCGTTCGCGCCGTTCCCCGGTTTTGAGCCGTTCGCGTTCTATCCCGGCTACTCGGCGGATTTTTTCGATCAGCAACATTTCGTGATGAAGGGCGCGTCGCCGCGCACGGCAGCCTGCTTCCTTCGGCCGAGTTTCCGGAACTGGTTCCGACCTGATTACCCCTACGCGTTTGCCGGGTTCCGCCTGGTGAAAGCGACCTGAAGAGGCTGATTTCATGGACAACGATTTTGCCGCGGCGGTGCGCCACGGCCTGGGCAAGCGGCAAAAGGAATTGCCGTCGCGATTTCTTTACGACGACCTGGGCACTGCGCTGTTTGAGGCGATCACGCATCTGCCCGAGTACGGTCTTACTCGCGCCGACGAGCGTGTGCTTTCCAGCCTCGCGGCCGAACTTCCGGCGTGTTTCCGGCTGGTTGTGGAACTCGGCAGCGGCACGGGAACCAAGACACGCCCTCTGCTGCAGGCGTTGTCGCGGGGCGGTCCCGTGCGCTATGCGCCGGTGGATGTTTCGGCCGCGGCCCTGGCAAAATGCTGCCGCGAGCTTAGCGACATCGCCGAGATCACGCCGCTGCGGGATTCCTACTTGCCGGGCCTGGAACAGGTGCGGGCAACCCGCCGCGCGGGCGAACCACTTCTGGTTCTGTTTCTCGGCAGCACCATCGGCAACTTCGATCCTGCGTGCCGCCAGGACTTCCTGCGCGGCGTCCGCGCCCAACTCGAGCCCGGTGACGCGCTGCTGATCGGCTTCGATCTGGTGAAGCCTGTGGATCGACTGCTGGCCGCTTACGACGACCCCACTGGCGTGACCGCGGCTTTCAACCGCAACCTGCTGGGGCGCGTGAATCGCGAATTGGGCGGGACCTTCCGGCTGGAACAGTTCGCGCATGAGGCGCGCTACGAGCAGCGAGAGCAGCGGATCGAGATGCATCTGCGATCGCGCGTGGATCAGACCGCAGGCGCGGCCGGCGTGGAGTTCACGTTCCGGGAAGGCGAGACGATCTGGACCGAGTCCTCGCACAAGTTCGAGCTCGAGCAGACTCTGCATCTCGCGCTGGAGTGCGGCTTCCGGCCCGAATGCTACTGGGTGGACGAGGAGTGGCCGTTTGCGGAATGCTATTGGAGCGCGGAGTAGTCCCTATTGGCCGATCACCATCTTGAGTTTCGGGGCGTTTCGTTCCACGCGGGAGGCCGCGCGATTCTCGACCGCCTGGATTTGGAGGTCGGACGGGGCGAAGTGCTGGTGCTGCTGGGCCGCAGCGGATCGGGCAAGACCACCGCGCTGAAGCTGGCGAATGCGTTGCTGATGCCGTCCGGCGGCGAGGTGCTGGTGGAAGGACGCTCGACGACGGAGTGGGATCGGATTGAGCTGCGCCGCCGGACCGGCTATGTGATTCAGGAAACCGGTCTGTTGCCGCATCTCACCGTCGCGGAAAACGTCGGGCTGGTGCCGCGCATCCGCGGAGCGGAAGCGAGTCCGGAACACATCCGGAGTCTGCTGGAGTTGGTGGGACTACCCCCGGAGTTTGCGGCCAGATATCCGCGGCAGTTGTCGGGCGGGCAGCGGCAACGCGCCGGCGTGGCGCGAGCTCTTGCCGCCGATCCGCAACTGCTGCTGTTCGACGAGCCGTTCGGCGCGCTCGATCCGGTGACGCGATTCGAGTTGCAGAGCGAATTTCGCGCGCTGCGGCAGCGGCTGAAGATAACCGCGATTTTCGTCACGCACGACCTGCGCGAGGCACTGCGCGTCGGGGACCGCATCGCGCTGCTGCACAACGGGCGGCTGGAGGTAGATTGCCCCGCCGCGGAGTTCCGCGGCGCCGCCACTCCGGAAGCCGCGGCATTCCTGGCGGCGTTCCGAGGGGAGATCTGAAGTGCGCGAGGGCCTCGCTTCCACAGTGCTGCGCCTGTCCGGCGAGCATTTGCTGTTGGTGCTGGCGGCGGTGACCGTGGGCGTGCTGATCGCCGTGCCCGCGGGCATTTTTCTCACGCGCCGCGAATCCTGGCGCGCGCCGCTGCTGCTGGCGGCCAACGTCGTGCAAACGATTCCGAGTCTGGCGCTCTTCGGGTTTCTGATTCCCGTGCCGATGATCGGCGGCATCGGGAAGGGAACAGCGATGGTCGCGTTGATCCTTTATGCGCTGCTACCGATTCTGCGAAACACGCTGGCGGGGATTCTCGCGGTGGATGCCGCGGTCCGCGAGTCGGCGGTCGCGATGGGGATGACGGACGGGCAGCTCTTGCGGATCGTGGAATTGCCGCTGGCGGCGCGTACCATCCTCGCGGGCATCAGGATCGCCGCGGTGACCACGGTGGGAACTGCTACCATTGCGGCGGCGGTGGGCGGGGGCGGCCTGGGCGACCTGATCTTCCGCGGGATCGCCACCGTGGATACCACCCTGATTTTGGCTGGCGCACTGCCCGCGGCGGTGCTCGCGCTGGCTATCGATGGAGGACTGGGTTGGATCGAAGGCAGATTCTCGCGTTAGCGTTCGGACTGGCGGGTTGCTCGGGCGGACAGCGGGTCCGCGTGGGGTCGAAGAACTTCACGGAGCAGTTGATCCTGGGGGA
>CAYOQB010000085.1:0-23346 GCA_964406035.1 uncultured Solibacteraceae bacterium
TCCACTACTTTTCCGGAGCGGAACGCTATGGGCGGCGTTCCGATCCGTACTGCCAGTAGGGAGAGACCTCGTAGTAGGCGTGGATCTGGGAGCCCCAGTCCGGATCGGCCATATCGGGCCAGTTGTCCTTGTCGAAACCCGGCGCCTGCTCGAGCACGTTCTTGGTGACGTCCAGCACCAGCGCCTCGCGATCCTCGTCCACCGTGATCTTGTCCCAGGGAACGGCGAACAGCTTGTCGCCGATTCCCAGCACGCCGCCGAAGGAGAGCACCACGTAGCCAACCCGCCCGTGGACGATGTCAATCATGATGTCACGGACCTTGCCCAGGTCTTCCCCGGTTTTGTTGATCACCCGGTCGCTCGCAAGGGAGCTTGCGCTCAGGAGACGCCGCCGGTCGCTGGCAAGGGTATCCACTACTTGTCCTCCATCGCGGAGTAGCGAGTCAGGGCCTGCAGCAGGGGCCGTGCGCTCTCCGGTACGGTTACCTTGCCGCCCTTGACGATCTCCACATTACTGATGTCGCGGCCGTACAAGGCGCGATTGTCGTCGCGATCCTCGCGCAGCGTGGAGCCTTCGAGCGCGAAGCCGGCGAACACGCCCCGCGACCGGGACCAGCCGAGCATCTGCGCCCGCATGAAAGCATCGGTGTTGGCCTGCACGGTGCGTCCCACCGGGCCAGCCATCAGGCCGGCTTCGCCGCCCAGCTTAAATTCACTGCGAAGCAGGCGATCCGCGCCCGGCTCCGTCATGACGAGCAGGAAGACGTCGGTTTCACCGGCGCCGAACTGCAGGCCGAAGCTGCCGCCTTCCACCCGGACGTTGCCTGGAGCCGACCAGGCACGGTCAGCGCCGCGGCAGGTGATGAAGCCTTTGCCGTACTTCACCCCACCCAGGAAGGCGCCTTTCTTCAAACCGGGAATCAGCACCGCGCAATGCGCCTGCGAAAGAAGGTCACGCGGGATGCCCTTTTCGGGGACGTTCATCGTCTCCCGGAAAGCGGTTTCCGCCGCCATCAGACGCTCCCGGATATCGGCCAGCCGTTTCTCGGGCGCGGGGTTCTCGTCCGCGGCGGTGCGCGTTTCTTGCGCCACCAGTAAAGACGTACCCGCCATGAGGCAAGCCGCCACTAAGCAAAATCGGTTCTTCATCTCTCAGCCTCCGCTGGCCTTCGCTGCAATCAGGGGACCAGTTTCCGGCTTGCCGGGAAGGGTGAAGCGGAAGGTCGAACCCTCTCCCAAGGCCGATTCCACCCAGATCCGTCCGCCGTGGCGTTCGGCGACGCGGGCGCAGATGGCCAGGCCCATGCCGGTGCCGGGGGTGGACCGGCTGAGCCGCTTGAAGATACCGAAGATATGAGTGGCATAGCGCGGATCGATGCCGATGCCGTTATCGCGCACCGAGAACATCCACATACCGTCGCGGCGTTCGGCCCAAACGTGTATGCGCGGCGGGGCGGCGGACCGGTACTTGATGGCATTGCCCACAAGATTCTGGAAGATCTGCACCAGCGCGACTTCGGGGCAGCATACTTCCGGCAGGGGACCGGACGTAACTTCCGCGTTCGATTCCGCGATGGCGACCTGCAGGTTGGATACGGCGGCGTCGAAGGCGGCGGAGGCGTTGCCGACGGCCGGTTCGCCGGGCGGCCGCTGCGCGAATTCCGCATAGGCGCGCAGATCGCGAAGAAGATCGTGCATGCGCGCTGCCCCGTCGACGATGTACTGCATCCATTCCTTGCGCTGGCCTTCCAGGCCGCCGGGCCAGGACTTGTCCAACAGTTGGGTGAAGATGGTCACCATGCGCAGGGGTTCCTGCAGATCGTGCGCGGCGGCGTAGGCGAACTGCCGCAAATCCTCGTTTATCTGGCGCTGTTCCTCTTCCCGCTGCTTCTGATCGGTGATGTCGATGGTGTGTCCAATGACGCAAATTCCGCCGGGAGTGCGGTAGGCGGCGAAGGTATCCCTGACAGGCAAGTACTCGCCGGACTTTCGCCTGATCCGGTATTCAGCGTGATAGGTCACACCAGCCTGCAGGCCGCGAGCCCTGGGTGCGACCCGCTCCCGGTCTTCAGGGTGCAACTGTTCAAGCCACCATCGCGAGGTGGGGGTGGCTTCCTGCGTGGAGTAGCCGGTCAACTGCTCGAAGCCCCAGATCCATTCCACCTTCCCGGTGGCGGGATCCCACTCGTAGATCAGAGCTTTGGCGGCGGACGCCGCCGCCTGGAAGCGTTGGATGGCGCGGGTGCGGGCAACTTCGGCGTCCTGGATGCGGCGGACGCTCCACCAGGTGAGACAGGCGATCACCACCAGGCCCACAACGGTGACAATCACGGACTGGAATCCCGGCGTGTATAGCCCGTATCGATAACCCAGGCGTCCGATCCAGTGAATCGACAGGAAGGCGATCGCCGCCAGGGGAAAGAATCTTTGGGTGAGGACGCGTGCCGGACCGGGCGCGGTCACCGCTTCCATCAAGCCCTGATCCGCGCGCATGCCCAGCGCCGCGACCGAGGCCAGAATCACGCTGACAGAGGCGGGGATGGACATCGCGGCGTAGTTGCGGAGGTCGGACAAAACCTCCACGTCGTACAGGAATCCCAGAAAGCCGATCATCCCGATCACGAGCGATGCGGCGGCAAGGAACTGGGACAGCCAGGGCGTGCGGAACGCCAGGAGCGCGGATCCCAGGAGAACGACGCAAACCGCGGTGGAGGGGGCGGCGGGCGGGCCTGCTTGGATAGCTTGGTAACCGAGAGGATCGAGCCGGTACACGTGGTAAACGAAGGCTGACGTCCCCTGCAGCACCGTGGCGATGCCGGCGACGGCGGACCAGGCGGGAAGCCGGTCCCGTCCCAGCGCGGTCCATACTCCGGAGGCGCACACCAGGATCGCCGCCGCGGTCCAGAACTCCATGGGGGCGCGCTGCGGCGACCACGAAGCCATGATCAACCTGCCGCCCAGATGTCCTGCGACCACCAGGGCGGTGACGAGTACCGCGGCAGCGCACGCAGTGTGGGCGATCGGCGAATGTGTGCGCATTCCGGCGCAGTTAGACAATCCACGAAGCCGGATTGTTACCGCCGGGCGCAGGATCGCCAGGGAGAGCCAATTGCAGGGTTCCCGGACGTGAGGCGGAAGTGAAAACGCTCGCGACTTTCTTACTCGTACTGGCAGTACTTTCTTCCCCGGTTTCCTATGCACAGGAACTGATGCGCCCGACCAGAGAGGGCGTGGTGCGGCTGATCCAGGGCGATCTCGCCGTACTGGAATCGGGGGAGGCGCGCAAGGATCTGAGCTGCGAGGTGGAAGCAATCAAGCCGGAGACCGGCTATGACGCCAGCCTGCGGACCGGCTACCGCGTTTCGATTCCTTTTTCCGAGCTCCATCCTGGGGAGCGTCTGGCGGTGATCTTCCGGGTCACCAGCGAAGCCGATCGCGCGCAACACTATTTCCGGCAAGTGGTGAACACCGGCATTTTCGCCGAGGACGCGGCAGGCGAAGGGGTGTTCGACGGCAAGTTCCGGGTAGGCGAAGGCCGGTACCACGTCAATTTGCTGGTGCGGGACGCCGCCGGGCGGGTGTGCTCGAATTCGTGGTCCGTACAAACGCCGGCGGGAATGCGGCAAAACGCCGAAGCGGCTCTTGGGCCGGGACAGGTGGAGGCGGCCGAAAGCGAACTATTCGCGCCGCAACCGCCGGTGGAGAAGGCCGCGGGCTTGCCCTCGGTGAAAATTCTGTTGCACCTGGCGCCGGTGATTCCCGGCGCGGCGATGCTGGACGCTGGCGACAAGGAAGCGCTGGTGGCCATGCTGCGGGGTTTCGCGAAGAATCCGCGGATCGGGCGGATCTCGCTGGTTGTTTTCAACCTGGAGCAGAACCGGGTGCTGTACCGTGAGCCGGAATCGCCGGGGATCGACTTCCCGGCGCTTGGGCGGGCGGTGGAGGAGGCCGGTTTCGGGATGGTGGACGCGGCCGCGTTGCAGGGGGCGGGTCTCGCCGAGACCTTGCGTGCGGAACTGAACACGCGTTCGGACGCGGTGGTTTTCATCGGTCCGGCGGCGTCCAGCGAAAAATCCGCCGCGGAATTCGCCCGCGCCTTCGAGGGGCTGTCCATTCCAGCCTTCTACTGGCAATACAATCCGCGGCCGGAGATCCCGGTGTGGGGTGACGCGATCGACCGCACGGTGAGCCTGCTGAAGGGACGGCACTACACGATCCAGCAGCCGCGCGACGTTCTAACCGCGTGGCCCGATTTTATTTCCCGAGTTCGAGCGCAGCAGTAGCGGCTCCGGCGGGGGACGGCGCGGTGATGCCCAATAGATAGCCCTCGAGTTCGGCCGCGCGGCGAGCTCCGGTGTGAGCGGCAAGCACGCGCTGCCGCGCCCGGCGCGCAGCCTCGATCCGCTGCTTCTCGGGCATGGTTCGCAGCAGACTCAAGACCTGACGCGGCGTGCTGGCCACGAAGATTTCCTTGCCCGGCGTAAACAGGGTATCGAGCCCCGGCCAGGCATCGCTGATGATCGGCGTGCCGCAAGCCGCCGCCTCGAACAGGCGGACGCTGGGTGAGTATCCGGCGGCGATCATGTCGGCGCGCGTCAGGTTCAGCGTGAAGCGCTGCGAATTGTAGAAACGCCGGTGCGCCGCCGGGGGAAGATGCTCGATACGGGTGACATTCGACGGCCAGGCGATCTCCGGCGGATACATGGGCCCGGCCACGACGAACCTGCCGCTGTCCCACACTCTCGCGGGATCGAGGAGGAGACGGTCCAACGCCGGCTGGCGGTCGGCGGAGTAGGTGCCCAGGTAACCGAGGTCGTGTTCGTATTCGACGCTCTCGGGGAAGTAGAGCTCCGGATCGACGGAGCAATAAAGAGCGTGCGCCTGGCGGGCGCCGTAATTGCGCCGCAGCTTGTCGAGCAGGGGTCCGCCGGTAAAGGAAAAGTACAGATCGTAGCGCGGGATCAGGGAGGGAGTCAGGTATTCATGATCGCCGCGCTCCAGTTTGGCAAGAGTCACCGGCGTGTCGATGTCGTAGAAGGCGGTGATGCCCTGCGCCAGTCCGGTGATCCACAGGCCCAGGGGCACGGCATCGGGCACGTAAGATCCGACAATAATGGCGTCGGCCTGGCGGATATCGGAGGAAAACCGCCGTTTGAGATCGGTGACGCTGGAGTACAGTTCCGTGCGGCCGTAGGAGGGCTTGGGCAGATCGCGGTTGGCCGCGTACCAGGGGACATCGCGTTCGAGAAACAGGCTGCGGTGTCCACGTTCGGCGAGGCCGCGCACCAGGCTGCGGTAGGTGGTGGCGTGACCGTTGCCCCAGGACGAAGTGATGGACAGGCCGAGGATCACGATGTTCATCGCATGGCTCCGGTGGCCGCGACGCCTGCCAGGGCGGATTCCCACAGCATGGCTCGCTGGCGGTAGGTGTGTTCGGCGAGGACCCGGCGCAGAGCCGCCTGGCCGATGGCCGAGGCGCGCCGCGGAGTCAGGTGGCGCAGGTGTTCGGCAATCTCCGCGCCGTCCCGCGCCACCAGGACCTCGCGTTCGGGTTCCAGGAATAACTCGATGCCTTCCCATGCGTCGGTGATCAGGCAAGCCCCCGCGCCGGCGGCTTCAAACACGCGGGTCGCCGGGCTGAAGCCGTACCGAGCCATGCTTTCGCGACTGATGTTCAGGACGGCTTGGGCGCTGGCGTTGAAGCGGTTGTGGCGGACGGGAGGCACGTAGTCCACGTAGCGGACATTCGGGGGAAACTGGCCTGCTTCCCAGCCGCTTCCGCCGAGCACGAAGGTCCGGTCCGGGCAAAGGCGCGCCGCCTCGGTGAAGAACGCATGCACGCGGCGCTCGCGATCCGGCAGCCGATTGCCGAGGAAGCTCAGGTCGCAGGCGAACTCAGCATCCGGCTGGTCGGGATAATGAGTGGAGGGATCGAGCGCGTTGTAGATGGGCAGGCAGAAGCGCGCCCCGTGCGATTCGTAGGCGCGCACCACCGGATCGCCCCCACCATACGTGAAGATGTAGTCGTACCGCGGGATCAGTGCGCGAAAGGGGTCGGCGGGATCGGCAGCAATGCGGTCGAGTGTCGCGGGGGCGTCGACATCCCAGAACGCCACCCGGCCGTCCGGACGCCGGATCTGGACAACGGCGGCTTCCAGAAACTCATCCCAGACGCCGACGCCACTGGCTTTGACGATGAGGTCGGCGGAACGGGCGGAGTCGAGCGCCCGCTCGACTCCGTCGCGGGTGGCGGACTCGTAAACGACCACGCGAGCCCAATCCGGGTCCGCGATGTCGCGGTGCTTCTGGCGATCGTAGGCGTCGGGTTCATAGAACGTGATCCGCGCGCCGCGCGCGGCGATCTCGCGCAGAATGCCGCGATAATAGGTCGCGGCGCCGTTCCAGAACGCGGATACCAGGCTGGAACCGAAGAAAGCGATATGGAAGCCGTTCATCATTTGCGGGCGATCTCCAGAAGCTCGTCGACGCGGTGCGCGCAGGTGTGATTCGCGCGGATGGCGGCGAGTCCGTTCTCCGAGATGCGGGCCCGCAGGCCCAGGTCGGCGCGAAGCTCGCGAAGGCGATCGGCCATCTCCTCGCCGTCGCGCGCGATCAGGTAGTCGCGGCCCGCCTGGAACAATCCCTCGCAGTCGTCCCACGGCGCCGAAACCAGCGGGATGCCGCAGGCCAGCGCTTCAAACACGCGGACGGTGGGGATGCCGGGCAGGCAGTGGACGTAGAACCGCCGCGGAACATGGACAGTGAAGGCGAATCGCGCGAACACCTCGGGCACGCGGAAGTTCGGCAGCCAGCCGCGGTAGCGGACCCGATGAGCTTCCAGCGACTGCAGCGCCGGGACGGGATAACGAACGCCATAAACCTCCGTCCGCAGGCCCAGCCGCGAGGCAGGTTGCAGAAGGAATTCGGTCAGTTCCGCGGTGCGCTCCTCATCGCCCCAGTTGCCGATCCAGACCAGGTCTCCGGCGCAGCCCTGCGCCGCGCGCGGCTTGAAGACGCGAGTGTCGGCCGCTTCGTGCCAGGTCCAGGCGGGAAGCTTGGGCCGGCTGGAAATATGGCGCCGCCGCAGCGATTCTCCGAATGCCAGAACTCCGTCATAACCGGAGAGATCGTAAGCCAACATCTCCTTGGGATTGGAGACCGCCCGGTGATGCGTGTCATGGAAGAACAACCGGTAGCTCGGATGGCGGCGGTGGTGATCGCCGATGCGGCTCACCAGGCTGGTGTCGTTCCACTCGTGAACCAGCACCAGGTCGGCGCGGCCCAGAACCTGATCCAGGTCCAGAGTGCGGAAGTCGTAGCGATTGGTGCTCAGGCCGGGGTAGAAGTTGCGCCAGGCTTCCAGCGCGCCGGGACCTTCGGATTCGGCCAGGTTCCGTGCGCTCCAGGCGTCGGAAGGCTCCCACACGTCCACGTCATGGCCTCGCGAGAGCAGCTCGGACGTGATGCCGCGCAGGAAGTGCGCATTGCCGTGGTTCCAGTCCGAGGCCAGGGAGTGGCAGAAGATTATGACGCGCAACTCCAGCTCCTTGTCGATTGCATCGCGAGTGAATAAGCCCTCAGGTAGTGCGCTGCCGTTAGCTCCGGGGTAAAGCGGGCGGCGGCGGCGCGCGCGGCCGACCCCAGGCGTTCCCGCCGGCCGGGGCTGCGCGCGAGCAAGGTCAGGTGGTGTACCCAGGCTTGGTCATCGCGTGGGTCCGCGAAGACAGCCGCGCCATCCCAGTGCTCGCGCAGGCTGTCGATGTCGCCCAGCACCAGGGCGCACCCGGAGAGAGCCGCCTCCAGCACGGAAAGGCCGAAGGGCTCGTACAGAGCAGGAAGCGCGTAGATCGCCGCGGCGGACATCCACTGCGCCAGCGAGGCTTCCGACAGTTGACCCAAGGCGTAGAAGTTATCGGAGCCGCGCTGGCATCCGCTTCCGGCGGCATGCACCGGCCAGGGCAACTCCGGCGCGGCGGATTCGAGCAGCCGGATGTTCTTGGCCTCGTCCCACAGCCGGCCGGCCGTGAAGATGAAGGGTTGCTTGGGCGCCGGCGAAGATCGCCAGCAGCGGCCGTTGGGGATCACCACGGAACGGGGCAGCGGTCCGTACAGCCGGTCCAGCCAGCTCAACATGCTCTGGCTGGGCGCGGCCACCAAAGCGGCCGCGCGAAGCCCGCGCGTCACCTCGTGCCGGTAGCGACCCCACTCCACCGGCGCATCCGTGTTCTTTACCGATTTCCACCAGGACAGAACGCAGGAGTGCCCCACCACGATCGCCGGCGCGGACCAGTTCAGCGAACCATGCGTGTAGCTGTTGGCATGGATTACATCCGGCGCCGTGCGAGCCTCCAACTCCAGCAGCCACTCGCCCGCGCGCCGGACATCGTCCCAGGGGTCCGGCATCCACTCCAGGCGGTAGCCGCTTTCGTGGACCTCCACGTTGTCCAAGGCGCACAACTGCTCCCACTGCGAGGGCGACAGGGGCGAGCCAAGGGTCGTCAGGACTACCCGGATCCCCTTGGCACGGTAGGCCCGGCACAACTCGACCGCATAGAAGAACACGCCGCCGACCGTATCCGCGGTCATCAGAACCGTTTTCGGGTTTGTCATTGCCGGACGGAATCGCTCCTTTCCAGTTGCGTCAGGTCCAGCGGGCGGTCATCCTGTACGTCGCTGAAACGGGAGAAGGACGCGAGATACGTTTCCTGCGCACGCTCCCAGGCTTTGTCGTCGGGACGCCCCCAGCGGCGCGAGTACTCCGGCGAGCCCGGATAGGGGAACAGCGGAACCGGCTGATTGGCCCACACCCCGTGCCGGTTCAGCTCCCGGCGAAACTCCTCTATCTGGTCGGGCGAGTCCGCTTTCATCTCGATCAGATTGGCCTGCACGAAGGGAACATGCTGCTTGGCGAGGATCAGCCGGGCGGCCAGATCGGCCGTGGACATGCGGCACCCTTTGTCCAGAAGGTTGCGGCCCTCCTGACTGATACTCTCCACGCCCGCTTCTATGGACACGCAGCCGGCTTTGCCGAGGAGTTCCAGCAGCGGAGGCTGCCACAGATCGATTCGCGTCTGGATGCCGAAAGCGAGCGGGCGCGGCGCCAGCGCTTCCAGCAGCTCGCGATGCGGCAGGAAGATCTCGTCGATGAAGTACACGTACCCGACGCCCTGATCGATCAGAGAGTCGATCTCCCGCAGCACCACCTCCAAAGGGCGGCGCCGGTACTTGTCCCGGAAGTTGTCCTTGGCGCAAAAGGTGCAATGGTAGGGGCAGCCTCGCGAGAACTCGACTTCGGCGCCGGGCGATGCCGGCTCGGAGTCAAAGCGATGGTGGTGGTGCCGGTGGCGGTTCACGAATTCCGCCGGCCAGCGCAGCGCCGGCAGCAGTTCCATGTCCACGGCGTGCAGTGGTCCGGGCTGCATCCGAATTTGGTTCCCGCTGCGAATGGCGATCGCCTCCACACTTTCGGTTCCGCGCGCGATCCGCGGCAATGCTTCCTCGCACTCGCCTTGAATGGCGATGTCGGCCTGCAACTTGCGCAGAGTGGTGGCCGGCGTGGTGGAAGCGTGGGGGCCCACCGCGACAATCGTGCCGGCGACGTCGCGCACCGCATCAACGGTTTCGCGCGGCACCCGGAGCTCCGGCGGCGCGCAGCGCCAGAACAGGTAACTGGGCGCCGTGGTGATCACCGTGAAATCCGGTTGAAAATCCGCCACGCGGGCGCGGATCGTTTCCAACGACAAATCTTCCATCTGTCCGTCGATCAAGCTCGCCTGATGTCCGGCGCGTTCCAGCAGAGCCTTGGCATAGCCGAACTCCAGCGGCAGGTGCGGCTCGCGGCACCCGAAGTAGATGCTGCCTTCGAAGGTCCAGGGCGGATTCACCAGTGCGAATCTCATTGGGCGATCCCCGCCAGCTCCAGAGTCTGTCCGGAATGCTGTCGCTCGGCGAGCCAGGCGTGCAGCCTCGCAACGCCGTTCTCCACATTCACGCGGGGCGACCATCCGGTGGCGCGGCGGAACGCCGAGATATCCGAGACGTAGTAGCGCTGATCTCCCGTCCTCCAGGCGGAGAAGGCGACGTCGGGACTGCGCCCGCAGTGATGGCGGATCAGTTGCAGCAGTTCCACCAGGCTGAGCGTGTTGCGAACTCCGCCGCCGATGTTGAAGGCTTGCGCGCCCATCTGCCGCGCACGCTCCCGCGCCAGCAGCATGGCGTCCACCAGGTCATCCACGAAGAGCACGTCGCGGACCTGCCGGCCGTCACCGAAAATCGTGATCGGATTGCCGCGCAGAGCCTGAATCAGGAAGTGCGCCAGCCAGCCCTGATCCTCGGTCCCGAACTGCCGGGGACCGTAAATGCAGCTCATCCGGAACACCACCGCGGGGATCCCGAAGCTGCGGCCGTAGTCGAGAACATAGCTATCCGCCGCCGCTTTCGAACAACCGTAGGGAGTGTAGGCGGCCAGCGGCCGCTGTTCGGAGATTCCGGAAGTCGCGACCTCCCGGTCGTCGGGCTCGTAGCGGTTCCAATGCGCGTGCAGGCTGACATCGCCGAGCGCACCGTACACTTTGTTGGTTGAGGTGTACAGAATGCCGGGAGGGTTGCTGTGGGAGCGCAGCTCTTCCAGGATCGTCAGCGTGCCCCCCGCGTTGATGTCGAAGTCGGTGCGCGGATCGGCAAGGCTGGTGGTCACCGCCACCTGGCCCGCCAGATGAAAGACGAACCCGGCGTCGCGGACCGCGGAGCGGACCGCCGCCGGATCGCGCACGTCGCCCACTTCCACTCGCAGCAGATCGCCGCCGCCGGGGCCGGCCCGCAGCCAGTCCAGGTTGTGGCGGACGCCGGGCCGCGAGAGATTGTCCAAGATGGTCACCGGAACCCCGCACCGCAGCAGGCGGTGCGCCAGATTGGACCCGATGAAGCCCGCTCCCCCGGTGATCAGAACCGGATTCTGTGTCATAGGATCAGTCCTCGCTGCGCGAGTTCGGCGCGGGATTCGGCCACCAGGTCGTGTGCCTTCTGCCCGTGCAGCCACTTCGCAAGGTCAGCCAGGCCCGCCTCCAGCGTTACCTGCGGCTGATAGCCCAGCCGCTCACGGGCGTGGGTCAGGTCGGCGTAGCAGTGCCGGATGTCACCGGACCGGTAACGGCCGGTCACTTCCGGGCGGATGTGATCCGCGCTCAGCGTTCGTGCGACCTCTCGCGCGATGTCGAGCACGCTGTAAGGAACTCCGCTCCCGACATTGAACACGTTGCCGGGCGCGTCCGGGTTTTCCATGGCCAGACAGCAGGCGCGGGCGACGTCATGGACGCTGACGAAATCGCGCAACTGGCGACCGTCCTCATTGATCAGCGGAGGCCGGCCGTTCATCACTCGCGAGGCGAAAATCGCCAGCACGCCGGTATACGGGTTCGATAACGCCTGGTTCGGGCCGTAGGCGTTGAAGAACCGCAAGGCGACGGTGGGAACTTCATAGGCCTGCCCCGCGATCAGGCACATCCGCTCCTGGTCGTACTTGGTTTGCGCGTAGATCGAGGACAGGGCGGGGACCTTGGTTTCGCGGGTGGCCACCGGCGTCAGGACCTCGCCGCCGGCGGAGCGCACCTCCCATTCGCCGGACCGGAGCTGCCGCGGCGAGCGCTCCACTGGCGTGGCTGGGTCGCCCTCGGGTGACCGATACTCGCCCTCGCCGTAGATGCTCATGCTGGAGGCGACCACCAGCCGCTCCACCCGTTTCTGCACCAGTTCCTCGAGCAGTAACGCGGTGCCGGCTGTATTTACCGACACATATTCGGCGATTTCATACATGCTCTGGCCCACGCCGACGCGCGCCGCGAGATGGAACACGACCTGCACGCCTTGAAGCGCGCGGCGCAGCGCCGCCCGATCCCGGACGTCGCCCACCATCAGCTCCGCCGCGGGATGCAGATAGGCGGGCCGGCGGCGTTCGTCGCCATGCACCTGCGGGATCAGGCTGTCCAGAATCCGGACCTGGTGCCCCCTTGCGATCAGTTGCTGTGTCAGGTGCGATCCGATGAATCCCGCACCGCCGGTGATCAATATGTGTTTTGGCAAGCTGGCGTCTCCGTCTCTTCGCGAATCCAGCGGACGCGCATGGAAACGCACTTGGGCTGCCAATCTATTGAAAACAGCGCCAGTTCAAGGTAAGTACCTTGGAGATAGGTAAGTTCCCCGGCTTCGGGGCCTGGAACGGCGGCACTGGAGGACAAGCATCCGGCCGGAAAAAAAGTCGTCGATTCGGAGAATTCTTCGAGTTTTCTTCCTGCATTCCTTACGGCAAAGCCCGGAGGGCGGCTTGAACTCGATCCTTGTAGCCGCCCGCGAGCCGGGCGAAAGCCGACGCTTCAACCGGGTCAGACAGGGCGAGGGTACCGGCTGCAAGGGACGAATACCCGAGCCGCAGCGAGCAGTATGCGGCGCGGTAGAAGGGCAGCCGCGGCTGCGCCTTCTCGCGACCCATGGCTCGCAACACGAACGCCGTAGCGGACGGCGGCAGGTCGAATTCCGCTTCCAGCCCGGCGACATCCCAGAGGATGTCCTGGCAGCCAGGCAGGAAGTGGTCCCGGTGGTGATCCAGGGCGTCGGTCTTGCGGAAGCCGAAACTGCCCGCCAGCCATTCGTGCGGGTTCATGCGGCCGTCGATCGCCGCCGGCGTCCCGTCGTCGAACGCGGTGCGGTATTTCGCCAGATCCGGAACGCTAAGTCCGCACGCACTGCAGTTGTGCTCGATCATAGCGGCGATCTGGTCGAACCCGGCACCGGGTCCCGAGGCCGGAAGCGAGTCGCGATGCCGGAGATACCGGGCCGCGAAGCGCAGGAAGTCTTCCCCGGCGTCCCCGGCGTCGAGCGGCGAGCCTTGGAGCCACTCCGATTCCAGAAAGCCCGAGCGGTGCGAGAAGCTTCGCGGAACGAACTCGGGCGACAGAAGATCGTCGAGAGCGGCCGAGGCTCGCCCGTACTCGCCAAGGCCCGTGAATTTCCATACACGAGCGGAGCGCGAGTCCAGGAACTTGATCCGCTCATGCTGCGGTTGCACCGGTGGCGGAACACGCCCGCCGCAGCCTTGCCTCCACCGACCGGCGGAGAGGTCAGCCGCGCCCGCTGGAATGTGAGGCGCGCACAGGTCGCGCGAGAACGGGTGAGTGTATTTTTCGACCCTAGGCCACAGGTCGCGGGCCGAGGCCGACTGGAGCTGCCGCGGGTCCGGGTTCCAGCTCGGGAACAGGACCATGCGCTGCAAGGGGACACCGCAATCCAACCCGGCCTGAATCACCGACGCGAAGGAGGATCCGCTGATGCCGGGGCCCTCGTCGCAGATCACCAGCCACGCATTCCGGACGCGACGCGCCTGATCGGGAGTGAACCGCAGGCGGCGATCGAAAGGGTGACCCTCGGGACGCACCGTGAAGCGCGCGATCGCGCAGCCGCGGTCCGCCAGCTCCGCGGCTACTACCGCGGAAAGCACACATCCGATGGAGCGTATCCCGACCACGGCCGCCGCGGCGGGCTTGTGGGCGAGATGGAAGTCCGCGGCCGCTTGCCGGTACATGGCCGGGAACAAGCCGTAATAGGCGAATCCTTCCGGGATCGAGACCGCGACTTCAGCCGGAAGGTCAGCCGCGGCGAGTTCCCGGAGCGCGACCGCATCCGCCGCCCTGCCCGAAGCGAGTCGCGCCAGCGACAGCATGGCCCGGTCGCAAAGCGCTTCGATCCGCGTATCCGCGCCGCCATCCAGGAGTCCGCATTCCAGTTCCCCCACGGCCAGCAGCGCGTCTTCCGCCGCGGGCGGGTTCAGCGTGTCCGCGGCGCTCGTCAAACGCCGCAGGACCGGCGCGCACCGCCGCGGTTCCCTTCGGTCCCAGTAGACGATCATCCGGCCGGCGCGGGCTCCAGCGCCGCCTCGGCCTGCGCCGCCAGCCGTCGCCACGTGGCGCCGTCGATCCCCCACGGCTGGGTTTCGTAGAAGAGTGCGCCGGCGTGAGGCGGCTTTGTGAAATCGTAGTGGGGGGCCATTCGAAACTTCTCGGATTCGATGGGAAAGTGACGCAGCATCGCCTGCTGACTTTCATAGCGGGCGAACATCTTGCGCTTCACTTCCGCGCTCGAGGCCGACAAATGGAACACGCGGACCTCGCTGTTGCTGGGAAGGAACTCGCCGGTCCGCAGTTCCGGCGAGGATGCGAACGGAGCCCCATTGTGATACGAGGTGAACTCGACGATTTGCGGCGGGGCGAGTCCGGCTGTTTCGAAAACGCGGATCACCTGCCGCGCGATGAACGCCGCGGCGTCGTGATCGGGGTGCCCACCCTCATACGCATGAGTCAGGATGGTCGCCGGCTTGCGCGTGAGGGCGATGATTCCAGCCGCGCGGGTTAACCCGGGCAGATCGAAGGCGCACTCCTGGTCGACGCCCCCCAGGCGCAGAATGCGGTCCTCGGATCCGGTTAACTCCCACGCGGCCTCACTTTCGGCGCGCCGCTTGCGTGCGAGTTCCTCGGCTCTGGGATGGTTCCGGGGGGCGCCGTCGGTGAGAAAAGCGAGAATCGGTTCGTGCAGGCGGTCCAGAAAACCGCCTGCCCCGATCGCTTCGTCGTCGGGATGAGCAGCCAGGATCAGCACCGGACCCTGGCGGAGACATTCATCGACGGTTGCGTTCACGCCATCCTGAAATCGCGCGCGCCCTTGTGCATCCATCCCGACATCACGAGGCCGCCGGCGAACGCCAGCGCCAGCATCATCCACGGCCGTGCCTGGAAACGCGACAGCCAGTCCGGAGAGGACCGCCGCCGGGACCGGCCACCGGTCACTGACTCTTCCATTGCAGGTTTTCCTTCACGCTGTCGATGGTGCGTTCGGGCTTGATGCTGACGGTCTTCATCCGTTTGCGGCCGACGTTCAGCATTACCACGGAAATCACCGCCAGCACGCCGCCCACCAGCAGCGCGGACGCCCAGGCGGACATCTCCAACTGCAACGCCCACACCAGGCTCAGCAGCAGCAGTCCCAGTGCGTACAAGGCAAGCAGGCCGCCCGCCGCCGCCATTTTCGCGGCATTGGCGGCCTTTCCGGCTTCTTCCCGGACTTCGGTTTTCGCCAGCCGGACCTCTGAACGGACGATCTCCTGGAAATCGCCCATCACGTCCCGAACAATTTCGGAAAGCGGTTTTTCGTTCGCCACGGTGTACCTCAAGAACTGTAGTAGGAACTGTTGTTGCGGTTGCGCATCGACCGGCCGGCCCACATGCCGAGTACCAGGGCCACGGCCATGGATTGAGCCGGATACCGCCGCATCAGCGACATCAGGTCCCGGCCCATTTCCGAAACGTCCTTGGAACGAACGTAATCGGTGGCGGCGTTGACGCCCTCCTTGGTCCGGTTGGCCAGGCCGCTCAGGCGGGAAGATGCTTCCGAAGTCTGATCTCGCATGCGCTCCGCCATGTCTTCCATGCGACCTCCGATCCCCTCGCGGCGGCCAGTCTCGGTGGTGGTGTTGTCCATGTAGTTTTCCATTCCGTGCTCCTTGTTAGCGGGCTTGCCGCCCGTTCACCTGTTCTGGAGCAATTGGGATGCCGTCAGGCGTTGCCGGCCGCCGCTCCAGCAGCCGGATCGCCTCGCGATACCCGTTCAAGGTGCCCACATCGACGTAATCCTCTCCCGCGCAAACCCCGGCGACCCGGCATCCGGTTTTCAGATATTCATTCACCAGAGTTCCCAGGTACTCGTCGCGGCGGGATCGAAGCTCCCAGAGATCCGCGAGGGCCCGGAGAATTCTGCCGTTGAGGCGAAAAGCCCCCCAGATCCAGTTTGTCCCGGGACTTGGCTGCTTCACCCGGATCTCCAGCACGTTTTCCTGGCCGTCAGTCAGCACCGCGTCGAACAACTCCGGCCGCGCGACCGGGAACAACAGGAACGACAGGCAGCCGTCCGGGAGCGCGGACAATCCGGCTTCCGGAAACCAGATGGTGTCGGGCAAACCCACCAGTACGGGCTCGTCGTCGGCGATTAGCGGCGCCGCTTGGAATAGCGCGTCACACAAACCCGCTGGCTTGTTCTGAACCACATAACAAAGCCGCGCTCCGCGATACTCTCCTCCGAAATATTGCACGATGTCGCCCTTCACCGGCGAAATCACGAAGCAAATGCGGGTCGCGCCGGCCAGGACCATGCGCTCCAACAGGTACTCGGTGACCGCCCGGGGCCGCTCCACGCCTCCGTCCATGCGGCTCCCCACCGGCAAAAGTTCCTTGGAGAACGCCAGCGGTTGGATGCGGCTGCCGATTCCGGCGGCGGGTACGATTCCCCACATCAGGCCGGCTCCAACTCAGGAAGTTCGCGGCGCAGGGCGCGATCCAACAAGTCTTCCAGTTGGATCGCTCGATGGGCGGCGGTGTGCTCGGCCAGCGTCCGCTCCCGCGCGGCCTGGCCGATGCGCCGCAGCTCCCCGTCGCTCATCGCTAGGGCGGCTACGACATCCGCGGTTTCGCGGGCGATCAGAATCTCGGCCCCCGGCTGGAAGAAGGTCTCGATTCCGGGCCACCAGTCGCTGATCAGCGGTGCGCCGCAAGCCGCCGCTTCGAACAGCCGCCCGGAGGGGCAGTACCCGGAGCGGGCCATCGCGCCTCTGGTCACGCTGAGGTTCAGCCGCGCCGAGCAGTAGAAACCGGGATGCTCCAGCGGCGGCACGTGTCCCGCGTAGTGCAGATTCGGCAGCCATGGGAAGTCAGCGGGATACAGACTGCCGCCGAGGAGAAACTTCAGCTCCGGTCTCGCTCGCGCCGGCGCCAGGAATAATTCCTCAAGCACCTGCTGCCGGTCCGGAGCGTAAGTTCCCAGATACGAGAGATCCGCGCGATACCTTGCGTCCGGAGTGGCGGCGCGATGCGCCGCTGGATCGACGCTGCCGTACAGTGGAGCGACGGCGCGAGCCCCCAGCAGCCGTTGCAACTCCTTCGCCGCCGGACCGCCGCAGTAGCTCAGCACCAGCTTGTAATCCTGGAGTCCTCGCGGGCCGATGTAAGCGACGCTCCGCCCCGCCCGCAGTTCGTCGGTGGTCACGGACGTATCCAGGTCGTAGAACACCGGCAATGCCCCGCTCTCCAGCACCAGGTCAGCGGCGAGGATCGCGTCCGGGCAGTAGGAAGTGACGATCGCGACGTCCGAGTCGGCCAGCTCGCGCCGCACGCGCCGCGCCACGGCGGAGAAGTCCTCGTAAAGGACCAGCTCCCCGCCGGGGAGCTCCGTCAAGTCGCGGTGCGATGCGTAATAAGGGACGTTTTTCTCGAAAAAGCAGACGAAATGTCCGCGCCGAATCAGCGCGGCCGCAAGCCCCCGCCAAAGGGTGGCGTGTCCATTACCCCAGGCGGAACTGATAGACAAGCCGAAGACTGTTAATTTCACGCGGTTACCGGTATTTCTGTAGGCTTAACGGCCGCGCTGCGTCGGACGGTTGCGGTCTCGGGCGGCCCGTATACCGGATAGAGTGCACCCCCGCCCGCTGAGTTTCCCGCGTCAGCGCTCCACTGTGCTCGGGAACACACGGTACTGGGGCTGCGGGGAAACACACTTGCAGAGTGTACTGTCTGAAATATCGAATGGAGGTACACGGGGTCTTGAAACAAATACTTTTTCTGATGCCCGCCGTCGCGCTCACGCTGGCGGCCCAAGGTCCGATCACGGATCGCCTGGAAGTCGAGTTCACACAGCCGGTGATGGTGGGTGACCAGCGGCTCGAGCCTGGCAAATACACCATCCGCCAGCTGCCCAGCCAGAATAATCCTCGCATCCTGGAATTTTCCACCGATCGGGGAACCAACATTCAGGCTACGGCCGCCGCGGCGCCGGTGATGACCAATCGCAATACCAAGGAAACCAGCGTAATTCTGGAACAACGCGGGTCTGATTATCACGTCCGGCAGGTCTGGCTGGCCGGTAGGAATTACGGGTACGAGTTCCTTCCGATCGACGGAAGCGCCGGGGCGCTTCGTGTGACCACCGGAACCGTCACGCCGCCGCGCACCATCCGGCTTGCCGCCACCTATACGCCTGGCACGCAAACGACGGAGACAACTGCTTCGCGGACCACAACGGAGACCACCGAGCGAGCGGCCCAGACCCCGGCGCCTCAGAATCCGCAAGCTCCGGAAACCCCAACGCCGCAAACCCCCGCGCCGCAGCCGACCGAGGAACAGCAGCGCGCGGAACAGGAACGCATGGCCCGGGAACAGGCCGAGCGCGAGCGTGCCGACCGGGAGCGCGCCGAGCAGGAGCGCCTGGCACGCGAGCGTGCGGAGCAGGAGCGCGCCGAGCAGGAACGGATGGCTCAGCAGCGCGCCGAGCAGGAACGAATGGACCGTGAGCGCGCCGAACGGGAACGGGCCGATCGCGAGCGGGCGGAGCAGGATCGGATGGCCCAGGAACGCGCGCAGCGCGAGCCTGTCCAGACGGCGCAGCGCACCACTCCCGCCATGCCCGGCACTTCTTCGGCATTCCCGTCCGTGGCTCTGGGGGGATTGTTGATTGCCGGCGCCGGTCTCCTGTTGCATCGGTTCCACGGCCGGATGTAACCGGCGCCGCCAACCATGGGTGCTCCGCGGCAGGCGCTGGCAACAGCGGTAACGATTTCAGGACTGGCTCTCGCCGGGGCGGGAGCCGGCCTGTGGTGGCAGGGCGCCTGGGCGCAACAGCAAGCAGCCAAGGCCTGGAAACAACGGGCTTCCCTGCCGCCCCGACCGGTGACGCCGCCGGCTTCCGGCCCCGGCGAGGACAAGCCGAAACGAAAGGCGCGGAAGCGAGCCGCGGAGCCGCTAAGGCCCGACGAGGTTCTGGCCAGACTGTGGTTCCCACGAATGAATCAGGAACGCTTTCTCTTGGCCGGCGCGACGGACCGCAATCTGGACCGCGGGCCGGCCTGGCTCGATGAAACCGAACCGCCCGGCGGGCCCGGCAACTGCATCATCGCCGGTCACCGGGATACTCATTTCCGCTTTCTGAAGGACGCGAAGTTGGGAGACGAAATTCACATTGACCGTGGCAGTGAAGTCCACCGCTACCGTGTCCGGCAAACGTTCATCGTGGACAAGAGAGACGTCCGGCTGCTGGCGCCCATGGATCGCGCCGTGCTGACGCTGGTCACTTGTTATCCGTTCTATTGGGTCGGCCCGGCCCCGAAGCGCTTCATTATCCGCGCCGATTGGATCCCGCCGGAGCAGCCGGCATCCGTCTCGGCGCAATGAAAACAACATTGGAAGGTTAGTCTACAAATAAAACAGATGCTTTCAGGGAGGAAATATGAAGCTTTGTCCAATCTTATGGACTTTTGTCATAGCGGGCTCCAGCTTTGGTGGGCAGGAGACCCAAACACCAACGCAGACTCAAACACAACAAACCCAAACTACCGAGTCCACGAGGACGACGATGGCCACCGGCAGAGGTTCGCTGTCGGGCCGGATTACGCAGGCGAATGGAACCGCGGTTCCTGACGCCACCATCATCATCACCGACACGGCGGGCAATTCCCAGCGCATGGTCACCGGAGCCGACGGCGGCTTCACCCTGGTGAATCTGCCTCCGGGCACCTACCGCGTCGAAGTAGAGACCGGCGGAGCCCGCCGCATGGGACGCCAGACCGTGACCATCACGGAAAACGCCCCCGCGCAGATCGAAGTCGCCTTCGACGAGCCCGGAACGGTTGCGATCACCGGCTCCACCAGCATTCCGCTCCCCAGCGGATTCGTGGAAATCCAGGCCATCGCTCCCACCATCCAGAATGATTCGGCGGAGGTCGCCCGCGCCTATCACACGCGGACCGTTCGCTCCCTCCCGGTGCTGGACCGCCAATACCAGGAGCTCATCGGCCTGATGCCCGGGGTGACGCCTCCCATCATCGAGCGCAACCAGATCATCGATCCGCAGCGGCGCCGCTCGTTCCATGTCAACGGCCTTCCCGACTGGGCCAACATCTATCATCAGGACGGCGGAGTGAACACCGAGAGCTTCCTGAACCAGGTCTCCCGCGTCACCCCCAATGAGGCCATCCAGCAGTTGAACGTTCGGACCTCGAATTACAACGCCGAGCACGGCTGGAGCGGCGGCGCGTGGACGAATGTCGTTACTCGGCCCGGCACCAACCGCGTCCACGGCAGCCTGTTCGGTTTCCACACCAACAACTTCTTCGCCGCGCGCAACCCCCTGGTTCCCGGCAACCAGGAGAATCCGCGCTTCAATCAGAATCAGTTCGGCGGCACCGCCGGCCTGCCCATAATCAAGGACCGCATGTTCCTGTTCGGTTCCTATGAAGGTTTCCTGCGCCGCGGTTCCACGCTCGATTTCGCCACCGTGCCGACAGCCGATTTCCGCTCCGGCAACTTCTCCGGAATCTCCGGCTTGCAGTTGTTCAATCCCGGAACCGGCACGGCAAGCGGCGCCAACCGCACACCCGTGGCCGGCAACCAGCTCACTTCCGGGCAGATCAGCCCCTTCGCCCGCGCGATCCTGCCGTTCATCCCCCAGCCCAATCAGCCCGGTCTGGTCAACAACCTGATCGGCGGCGTGCCGCTGGTAAATGACACGCACCGTTTCGACGGCAAGATCGACCATCGCTTCACGGAAAGCACTACCGGGTTCTTCCGCTATGGCTTTACCCACGGTGACATCGACCGCGGCAGCCTGCTGGGCGTTCTCGGAGACGCGGCGAACTCCAGCCTCCGCAATCACGATGCCGTGGCCGCCATCTCGGCCAACTACACGCCAACCTTCCTGGCGGAGTACCGTTTTGGCTTCAGCCGCTACAACAACCGCATCGCGCCGGCCGGCAACTTTGGGGCTCTCAATACCGCTTTGGCGGGCGCGGGTTTCGCGGGCGGCCTTCCGCAGATCAACATCAGCGGCTTCTCAAGCCTGGGTTATCCCGGCAACTTCCCTTCGAAGAACGTGAACAACAGCTACAACCCCGCCGCGAATTTCCAGTGGCACACCGGAATTCACCGGCTGCGGTTCGGCGCGGAAGCCCGCCTGATCGATGCCTCCGGCTTCACCCCCGGCTTCTTCAGCCCGCTCGGCACGTTCTCCTTCACGCCCGGAGCGACGGCGAATCCGGCTACGTTCAATCCCGCGAACCTGAACCTGGCGGCGCAGAGCTGGGCGTCCTTCCTGTTCGGAGCGCCCACCCAGGCCGGGATCTCGTCCTTCAACACCACCCCCACCTGGCGCCAGACGCAGTACGCCGGATACATCACCGACACGCTGAACCTGTGGCAGTGGGTGCACCTGGAACTGGGAGTCCGTTACGACGTCTTCTCTCCCATCGAACCGCGTCGCGCCGGCGGAGCCCAGGTGTTCAATCCCAACACCAATACCATCACGCCGGTCGGCACCGGCGGCCTGAACATCTACGGCAACCAGGAGTATGACCTGAATAACATCGCGCCGCGCGTCGGCCTGGTCATTCAGCCCTTCTCCCGGCTGGCGATCCGCGCCGGCTACGGGTTCCACTACTTCCCGGTCCCGTTCGCGCTGTCCGGAATCAACCCGGCGGCTACCGGACTGCAGGCGGGCATCGCCGGCGGCTTCACCACGGCGCAGCTCCGGCTGCCGACCCAAACCGGCACCGGAACTCCCAATCAGCCCTTCTACGTCACCCAGGGCGACCAGCAGACTCCCTACGTGCAGACGTACAGCCTGATGGTCCAGGGCGATTTGGGAGCCGGCTTCCTGCTCGACCTCAGCTACGTCGGCAATTCCAGCCGGCACCTGCCCTTCAGCCGCTCGCTGAACGTTGCCCTTCCCGGCTCCGGTTCCGCCGGGCTGCCGTTCGGCAACCGCACCGCGCTTACCGTGGAACGCGCCACCGGCCTGAACGCCAACTACAACTCGGCGCAGGTCAACCTGACCAAGCGCTTCAGCGCCGGGCTGGCCTTTGCCGGATCGTACACGTTCAGCAAGGCTCTGGATCGCGGCTTCGACCTGATCAACCCGTTTGACCGCGATCGCGGCTACGGTCCCGCCGATTGGGATCGCCGCCACATCCTGGCGGTCAGCCACGTCTGGAACCTGCCGTTCGGACCGGGCACCCGCTACTTCAACAGCGGTCCCGGCGCCTGGATCCTGGGCAACTGGGAGATCAACGGCATCCTGCGCTGGGCTAGCGGTTCCCCGTACACCGTTTTCGCCGATCCTCTGGCTTGCGCGTGCCCCGGCTTCCAGCAGATCCCCGCTACCTTGGTGGGCAGATTGCCGGAGAGCAACCAGGGCAGTTCCACTTTTGATCCCAGCCTGTTCTCGGCGCCGGCCGCGAACAGCTTTGGGAATCTGGGGCGGAACGCGCTCCGCGGCCCCGACCTGTTTACCTATAACGTTGCTTTGTTCCGAAACTTCAACATCATGGAGAACATTAAGCTGGAGTTCCGCGGCGAGGCATACAACGTGACCAACACCTCCAACTTCTCGAATCCGGTCAGCTTCATCGGCCAGGCCGGCTTCGGGCGTCCGATCAGCACCTTCAATGGAATCGGCGGTCGCCAGTTCCAGGTAGGCGCGCGGCTGTTGTTCTAAGCCGCGGCCCGATTCGGTCCAATCAAGCTCCCGCGTAAACGCGCGGGAGCTTTTTCATTGGCGGGCGCGGCGCAGGCGCTCGCAGTCTTCCTCGGACAAGCGCGACTCTCCCGTCAACTCGTGGGCCTCCACCGCCGCCTTCGCCAGTCCCCGGCTGGAATGTTCCGCCGATTCCAGCAATACGTGATACAGCTCATGCGCCAGCACCTTGCCCAGGGCGACACCTACTGCGTGTTGCCGCTTGTGGAAGTCCGTGCGGGCCACCATCGCCGCGACGCTGTCGCACTCCACCTCCACGATCGGCAGTACCTGCCCGTCCTTCACCCGGGCCGCTGCCAGCCTCCGCTTGCGCACCGGCAGGACATCGTCGGCCGTCTCGCCGGCTTCGCAACTGCCCCGAAAGCTGACGTACACCCGGTTGGTCTCGCCCGGCGGGAGCTTGCCGGGGCGGCTTCCCTTCCGCCACTCCAGGTCGACCTCGGCCGCGCTCATCTGCGACTCGGTTTCCTGCCGCATCGCCTCCATGGTCGGGGCAGCCGGAGGCCGTTCAAAGCTCAGCACCAGCTCAACCGGCTGGGGAGCGGCATGCGCCGGCGACGTCGAAGTCAGCAAGACAACAGGAATCACGGCGAGCGCCGGGAAGGTTGGGTACTGCACAGTCTCGTCATCATACAACGGAAACAATCGCCGCGCGCCTGCGGTCTAAGGGGCAACGACACCGTGAAGGTTGCTTCCGGCAGTCGAGTGCTCTCTGATTCGGGTTTCCCCTGAACT
>CAYOQB010000086.1:0-23145 GCA_964406035.1 uncultured Solibacteraceae bacterium
TCTCGGGCTCGGCGGCGATGGTATGCTCGCTGCCCGGCGTCCACAGGAACGACACCGGCGAGACATAGGGACGACCGTCCACCATCAACTGCATTCCCGGCGGTTCTGTGGCGATGGTGGTGGGCCATTCCGGAGTAAACTCCGCGGTGTAGGAGATCGCGCCACCGCGAAGCACGATCTCCAGCGGGTTCGCGTGCAGTGGATTGCGGCTCGACGGCTGTTGCACCCAGCGATAGAAGCGAAAGCCAGGAAGCGGGATCGCGCGCACTCGCACCGATGTGCCGTCCACACCGAATCCGTCCGGATCGGCGCCTTCGTTCACCACGCTGCCCCGCGCCGCATCACCGGTTTCGGCGCGAAGCCGGTGGCGCCACTGCATGTATGCCGTGAACACGGTGACATCCGGCGAAGCTTGAACCGCGTGCAGGCGAGAACCTTCGTCGCTCCAGCGGGCAAAGCGGTATGCGGTGTCGCCGTCCAGCACATCCTCCGGTGCTTCGATGGTGTGAACCTCGCCGGGCGCCCACGCGAACGTTTGAGGCGATCGATAAGCCGCTCCGTCGATGCGGATGGTGAGCCCCGGCGGGTGCGTGGTGATCGTAGTGCCCGCTACGGCAAATCCGTACAGCCGCCGGACTCCGTCGATATCCGCGGCCGACGCTTCGGAGGGAAGACCGATGCGAATGCCGCGCGGCCTGGTCTCCATTCCGGATTCGCCGAAAAAACGCGAACTGCCCGGTCCGTAATGCATGATGGACGCGTAATCGTAAGCGCCGCGATCCGCGGACTCGCGCAGTTTGACGCGATGCTGCTCCGCCGCCTCGCCCGTGAAGAACTCGGGGCGCACATCGACATACCGGTCGCGATCCTCCCGCGACTGCTCATGCCACAGCCCCAGCGTGTGGCCGAGTTCGTGAATCAGGATTGCGTAGCCGCAGGAGGGCGAGAGGTACACGAACTGCGGACCACCGATCTGCCCAACGTGCGCGGCGCAGCGGTCCTCCACCCGGATGATGCGAACGAAATCGGGTTCCGTGGTCCGTTCGACAAATTGGACGCCGGTGTTGCGCGACCAGTAGTCCATCGCCTCGCGCACGGTCGCCGCCTGCGCCACGTCGGCGTCGATCAGAAAAGGCACCGTCGCATTGGTCCACGGCTTGCCGGCGGGCGGGGTCACCGGAGCGATCTGCGTCGCCGCTCCACAGCGGGTCAGGATGTCCCCTTCGATGATCGGGCATTCCGGTGTGAAAGCGAGATTGATGAGAAGTAGAAGAGCCGGCACGGTGCTTACAATCCTTTACAACCAGAATTGCGCATTTGGCGGCGAAACGAATCACGCGAAGCTCAGGAAGTTGTCAATTACCGGTGGAGCCGCCGACACGCTTCCACCACCTGCCGGTGGTAGTTTCTCGTCCAGCCGAGAAATGTTCCGCGGCGCCCTTCAA
This sequence comes from uncultured Solibacteraceae bacterium, assembly GCA_964406035.1. Taxonomy (GTDB): domain Bacteria; phylum Acidobacteriota; class Terriglobia; order Bryobacterales; family Bryobacteraceae; genus JAIEPW01. The sequence goes on from CAYOQB010000086.1 coordinate 1,446, forward strand.
ATAAGGCGCGAGCTCGCGCTTCCAGTACGCCAGGTATCCGGTGGTCCGGATCTCGTCCAAAGTCCGCGAGTAGTGACCCAGCAGCGCCTCGCCGGCGACGGAGCCGGTCTTTGTGGCGGCTGTGCGCGCGGCTTTGCTGAACCACAGCAGCCCTTCCGGCGTCTGCCGGATGGCGGAGAGGGCCAGCAGGGCGGAGATCTCAAACGGGCTGCGCTTCTGCAGCGCCGCTTCCTTGACGATTCCCGCCCACTGCGCTTCCAGCGCGGCGATGGCGGGCAGCGGGATGGCGCCGGCCTGGGAGCGGATTTCGCTCCACTCGCGGCGCAACCCGGCGACATCGAGCGGCGGCGCGTTGATCGCCTGCGCGGCTTGGCCCGCGGAACGTTCCAGACCCTCCAGCACCTGATCGACGGTTTCGAACCGGCTGGCGGGGTCGAGCAAGCCTTCCTTCTGAAGCTCGCCCGCGATCTGCCCAATCAGGTGGCGTCCCGCGCCGGAGAGGTCAGCAAGTCCGGCCATCACCCAGACGGGTGAGGCGCGGAACGCCAGGAAACCGGCGATCTCCAGGCCGTTGCCGGCGGCGCGGCGCATCACGAAATCCTCGGCGAGCCTGTCGCCGGCGGGATAGGCGCCCTCCACCTGACCTACTTGTTCAATGAGGAAGCGCAGCGTCGCGCCGGCCAGCGCATCGTAAAGCTGCGTGCGGCGCAGTGCGGCGGGGACCACCACGTCGCTGAGCTCGCGAACCAGGCCCCCGGTTACGGCGGCGGCAGATCGCAGGACGCGTTCCGGCAGGGTGAGAGCGTACTTGGCGACGGAATCGAGCACTGACTATTAGGCTAGCCGAGGCGATGGCCCGGCGGGCGGTTGGCGCTACCAGCCAGTGGCGAGAAAGCCGCCGTCGACGACCAGGTTGCTTCCGGTTAAGTAGGAAGCCGCGGGCATGCACAGGAACGCGACCACGCGCGCGACCTCTTCCGGCTCCGCAACGCGTCCGAGCGGCGTCCGCCGGACGACGCGGTCCTGAAACTCGGCGTTTGCGAGCAGCCCTTCCACAAGCGAGGTCCGGGTATACCAGGGCGACACGACGTTAACGCGGATCGCGTCCGCGCCCCATTCGAGCGCCAGTTCCTTGGTGAGGCGTTCGAGAGCGGCCTTGGTCATGCCATACAGGGCGCCCGTTCCGATCGCAACCGAGCCGGCGACGGAGCCCACATTCACCACCGAGGCTCCGCGATTCAAGATCGGGCGCGCCAGGCGGCACAGGTGGAACACGCTTTCCAGGTTGGTGCGCAGCAGCTTGTTGTAATCTTCCGCGCTGTAATCCTGAATCTTCTTACGGATGTTCGTGCCTGCGTTGTTCACCAGGATGTCGAGCGGCTTGGGAATGGATTCCAGGAGCGCGGCGCGGCTTTCCGGGTCGGACACATCGGCGGCGATTCCAGTGGCGCCGAGTCGCGAGGCCGCGTCGGATACACCGGCGGGATCCCGCGCGACGAGGTACACCTCCGCGCCGAGCGAGCGCAGTTCGGAAGCGACCGAGTATCCAATCCCACGGGACGCGCCGGTGACGAGGGCGACCCGCCCGTCCAGGCGCCAGGGGTTCGTGTCAGGCATGAGTTTCTCAGCCTAGCAGAAGCTTCAGGATCTGCTCGGTGCGCGCGGGCTTGGCGACAATCGCATGCACCCATTCCTGGTGCGGCTGCCCTTCCAGGTCGCCCGGGAAACCGGAGAGGACAACGATGCGCGCGCGCCCGCGGAGAGCCGAGATCAGATCGAGACCGTCGCCGGGATCGGGCAGACGGAGATCCATCAGAACCGTATCAGGCGTGAACTCGTCTAGTAGAACCTTCGCCGTAAAGGGATTCGATGCGGTCTCCACCTCAAAGCCGTGCTGCTCGAACACCAGCTTGCGGATTTCGAGCTGCGCCTGGTCATCGTCGACGATGAGCAGCTTCATGGCTCGAATTTGATCCCGGCAATCACCAGGTCCGGCATCTGCTGGTTCCAGCTTTGCGGAATGGAGTCGAACGGCAGACGGAAGGACTTGGTCTCGCCGGGCTTCAGGCCGTTGCGGACAATCGTCACGCGCTCGCGCAGCACGAGCTGAGAATAAGCGTCGTAGAAGGCGCAGTTCAGCTCGATGCTTTGCAGGGTACGGTCTCCGACATTGGTAATCTTGCCTTCGATCTCGGTGATCATCTGGCTCAGATAGCTCTTGGTCGCCTTCATGGTTACGTCGGACAGGCGGAGGCTGCGGACGTAGGTCTTCGCTTCCGGGGTCAGCGGCTCCGCCTGAGGCGGCGGCATCGGGCGGTTCAGGAACCAGATGAGGCCCACGGCGGCCAGAACCGCTACGATGGCCACGATCGCCAGCGGGCTGATCGCCCGGGATTCGCTCTTACTGGCCACTGATGGTCATCTCCCGGATCAGGATGGTGGGGGACGCGACGGAACCGCGAAATTCGAGGTCGTTCGCGACTTCGATCTGCCGCAGCATGTCGCGCAGATTGCCCGCGATGGTGATCTCGGAAACCGGGAACGTCAGCTCGCCGTTCTCGATCCAGATGCCGACCGCGCCGCGCGAGTAGTCTCCGGTAACCGTGCTGACGCCGGAACCGATCATTTCGGTGACGTAGATTCCCTTCTCCACCGAGCGGATCAGATCGTGCGGGCTCGCCGGCCCGGCTTCGAGGAACAGATTGCCGTGCCCGACACCGGCGTTGCCGGTGATCCCGCGGCTGGCGTTGCCCGTGGTTCGAAGATTCAGCTTGCGCGCGGTGTAGGTGTTGAGCAGGTAGCTGTTCAGAACGCCATCCCGGATGACCGCGGTGCGGCGCGAGATCACGCCTTCGTCATCGAACGGCGAGGAGCCGAATAACCCAGGGATCGTGCCGTCGTCGATCACGGTGATGCCCGGAGCGGCGACGGTTTCCCCGAGTTTGCCGGCCAGGAACGAAGCCTGCCGGTAGACGGAGGATCCGCTGACCGCGTCGAAAATATGTCCCACCATGCTGCGCGCGGTCCGCGGCTCGAAAATCACGGAAGCTGTCTGCGTGGCGACCTTGCGGGGATTCAGGCGGCGCAACGCACGTTCGGCGGCGATCCGGCCGACCTGCTCCGCGGGCTCCAGCCGCGCGGCGGAACGCCCCGAGGTGTACCACCAGTCGCGTTCCATCGAATCGCCGGACTTGGCCACGGGCACGACACTCAAAGAACAACTGGAGCTGCGGTAGCTGCCCGAGAAGCCGTGAGAGTTGGCGAACGCGCGGCGGCCGAGATAGCTGTCGAAAGAAGCGCCCTCGGAGTTGGAGATGCGGGGATCGGCGGCCAGAGCCGCGCGCTCTGCCGCGATCGCCTGCTCGATCTTCCACTTCGGATCGAGCCGCTCGATGTCTTCCGAGAACAACCCGAGGTCGGTGTCCAGCTTGCCAAGATCGCCCGGGTCGGGAAGTCCGTTGAAGGGATCCTCGCTGGTGATTTTCGCCAGCGCGACCGCCGCGTTCACCATCTGCTCGATACCGTCCGGACTGAGATCCGAGGTGTAGGACGATCCGGCGCGCAGGCCGATCAGCACTCGGACACCCGCGCCGCGCGATCCGGCCTCCGTCAGCTTCTCGATCTCGCCCATGCGGACGCTGGCGGAGAACTCGTCGCCCTCGGAGATAGTGCATTCGGCGGCGGTGGCCCCGTGGCGGAGCGCTTTCTCCACCACCGAGATCGCCAGCGTCTCCAGGGATACGCGCGTGTCGGCGAGCGGGCTGGTCATCGCTGCGTACCGCCAACCGTCATCCGATCCACTTTGATGGTGGGAATGCCGACGCCCACGGGAACGCTCTGTCCTTCCTTGCCGCAGATGCCGATGCCCTCGTCGAGCTTCAGGTCGTTGCCCACCATGCTCACGTACTTGAGCGCCTCGGGTCCGTTCCCGATCAGCGTGGCGCCGCGCACGGGACGTCCCAGCTTGCCGTCCTCAATGAGGTAGCACTCGGTGGCCGAGAACACGAAATTGCCGCTGGTGATATCCACCTGGCCTCCGCCGAACGTGGTGCAGTACAGCCCCCTCGGGACGGAGCGCACGATCTCCGCGGGATCGCTGTCGCCCGCAAGCATGTAGGTGTTGGTCATGCGCGGCATGGGGATGTGCTGGTAGCTCTCGCGGCGGCCATTGCCGGTCGGCTCGCTGTGCAGAAGCCGGCTGGAGAGCGTGTCCTGCAGATAGCCGCGCAGGATGCCCTTTTCGATCAACACGTTCTGCTGCGTCAGGTGACCTTCGTCATCAACGTTCAGGGATCCGCGGCGGTTGCCGATGGTGCCGTCGTCCACCACGGTGCAGAGAGGGCTGGCCACCTGCTCGCCTACGCGATTGGAGAAGGCGGAAACGCCTTTGCGGTTGAAGTCGGCCTCCAGGCCGTGACCGACGGCCTCATGCAGCAGGATGCCGGGCCAGCCGGGACCCAGGACGACGGTCATTTCGCCGGCGGGCGCCTGCGCCGCCCCGAGCTGGACGATCGCCTGGCGAGCCGCTTCGATGGCGAAGTACTCGGGCGTCTTCTCATTCAGGAAGTAGTCGATCGTGTGACGGCCGCCGCCTCCTGAGTAGCCCTGTTCGGGAGCTCCACCGGATTCCTTGGCGAGGGCGGAGACGCTCATGCGCGCCATCGGCTGCGTGTCGAAGCTGAGCCGTCCGTCGCTGGTGGCGACCAGGACGTGCCGGACGCTGTCGGAGAAACTGGCCTGCACCTGAAAGACACGGGGATCGTAGCCGCGGGCTGCCGCGTCGGCCCTGCGGACCAGGTCGACGCGCTGCGCCAGGTCGGTTTCGAGCGGCGACGGGACAGATGGATAGAGGCTGCGGCGCGCGGCCTCAGTGAAGCCGGTCTTTTCGATCTTCGCCGGCCCGGCGGCGATGCATGCCGCCACCTGGGCGGCCTTTCGAATCTTTTCCGGGCTGAGATCGTCCGAATAGCCGTATCCCGTGCGTTCGCCGGAGATGACGCGGATGCCCACACCGAGGGAGACCCCCTGCGTGGCGCTCTTGACGATCTGCTCGTCGATTCCGATGGAGCTGGTGGCCAGATATTCAAAGAACAAATCAGCGTAGTCGCCGCCGCGCGACATCGCTTCCGACAGGTAGGACTCCAGGTCGCGCTCGGTCAAGCCGAACTTCTGCGCGAAAAAAGACTGCTGCAGGGGCATAACTCCAGGGTACCGCGATCCCCGCCGGGGCCTCTGCTACGATCAGGGGACGCTATGAGAGCATTCGGCGTTTTCCCACAGAACCGGACGTTTCGCGTGGTGGAGCATCCGGAGCCGGCGATCGAATCGGGGTCCCAGGTGAAGCTAAAGATGCTGGAAGTGGGCATCTGCGGCACGGATAAGGAGATCGTGGCGTTCGAGTACGGGACGCCTCCGGCCGGGTCCGACTACCTGGTGCTGGGACATGAGTCGCTGGGCGAGGTGGTGGAAATCGGCCCGGACGTGAAGGACCTGCGCCCAGGCGACCTGGTGATCCCGACCGTGCGGCGTCCCTGCCCGCACGAGCATTGCCTGCCCTGCCGGGCGGACCGCCAGGACTTCTGCACCACGGGCGATTTCACGGAGCGCGGCATCAAGGAGCAGCACGGGTTTCTGGCCGATTACGTGGTAGAGGATCAGAAGTACCTGAACGTCGCCCCGCGCGATCTGCGCGAGATTGCCGTGCTGGTGGAGCCGCTAACGATTGCCGAGAAGGCGGTCTCGCAACTGTGGCAGGTGCAGGCTCGCCTGCCCTGGCTGTGCAAGTACGAGCCGGGCAAGGCGGCGGGACATTGCCACACGGCGCTGGTTCTGGGAGGGGGTCCGGTAGGGCTGCTCGGCGCCATGAAGCTGGTGCTGGAGGGCTTCCAGACCTTTGTCTATTCCAAGATCAGCGGCTCCCCGGTGAAGCGCTCGGTGGTCGAACAGATCGGCGCGACACTGTTGGACGCCGACGAATTATCGCTGGACGATGCGCATCAGGTCGCAGGGCAGTTTGACGTGGTGTATGAGGCGGTGGGGGCGTCGAAGCTAGCCTTCGATGTGCTGCGCCACCTGGATACGAACGCGGCGTTTATTTTCACCGGCGTGCCGGGACGCCGGGGTCCGGTACAGGTGGACACGGATCAACTGATGCGCGACCTGGTACTGCGCAACCAGGTCCTGTTCGGTACGGTGAACGCGAGCAAACAGAGCTTCGAGGACGCGATCACGGACTTGCGGGAATTCCGCCGGCGCTGGCCAGAAGCGGTGCAATCGCTGATCTCGGCTCGCTTCCCGTTGGAGGAAACCCACGTTCCGCTGACCGGCAATCCGGGCGGTATCAAGAACGTGATCGCGATCCACTGAGGGATCAGAACACTTCCAGTTCGACCGGGGCTCCGGCGCCGCATCCCAGCGTTCGGGCGGCCGATGCCTGGTTCGCCGCGATCTCGAAATAGCCGGAACTTCCGGCGATCACGAAGACCTCGCCGATCGCAGTCTCGGCGTAGTTCAGCGCCAGCCGGCGAAGCCGCTCCAGCCCGACGCGGAATTCGAAGGGACGGGTGGGCAGGTCCGGGAACTCGCTGATGTGAAAGTTGGTGATCAGGTTGCCGAAGCGGTCCACCTTCAGTACGGCTCCGCTCCAGACGCGGCGCGCGGTCCGCTGCGGCGTCAGAAGCCCCAACTGGATGTAGTCGCCGATCAGCTTGCCGAACCGGGCGGGCGGCAGTCCCTTGCTGAGGTGAGCGGCGCACGGGGCGAAGATGTCGCGCCCGTGGAAGGTGCGGCTGATGTCGCTGCGGAACAGCTTGGACGCAGTGATGTGACGGACCTTGTGCTTGGGCTCGCGGGTGTAGATCAGGGAAAAGACGCCGTTGTCCGGCCCGATGAAGCGATGCGATCCGGCTTCCACCAGGATGGGGCGGCGGGAACTGCCGACGCCGGGGTCCACCACGACGACATGCGTCGTGTTCCTGGGGAAGTAACGGTACGCTTCCGCGATGACGAAGCCGCCTTCATTCAATTCGTAAGGCTGGATATCGTGGCTGATGTCGACGATGTCCGCGGCCGGGTGAATCGACTTGATAACACCCTTCATGACCCCGGTGAAGTGGTCCGAGGTACCGAAATCAGTGGTTAGAGTGATGAGGGATCGAGGCATGGGTTGTTAGAATGGAATGGATTCCACCGCCATGGACCGATTCTACTTCGATCACAACGCCACCACTCCGGTAGCCTCGGAAGTGCTGGCTGCCATGCTGCCCGCGCTGCAGGATTGCTTCGGCAATGCGTCGAGCATTCACCGCTTCGGGCAGGAGGCGCGGCAGCGCGTGGAGAACGCCCGGCGGGAGGTGGCGGCGCTGCTGAACGCGGATCCCGGCGAGATTGTGTTCACCAGCGGGGGCACCGAGGCCGACAACCTTGCGGTATTCGGCATCGCCAGCCAGGGCGGGCACGTGATCACGACCGCGATCGAGCATCCCGGAGTGCTGAACGCCTGCGGGCAGCTTCCTGATGTCACCTACGTGAGCGCCGGCGCGTCCGGCGTCATCGACCCGGACGACGTTCGCAAGGCGCTCCGCCCCGACACCAAGCTCATCAGCGTGATGCACGCCAACAATGAACTCGGCACGGTGCAGCCGCTGGCGGAGATTGCGGCGATCGCGCGGGAGGCGGGCGTCCCGCTGCATTCCGATGGGGTCCAGGCGGCGGGCAAGATTCCCATCGACGTGAAGGCGCTGGGCGTGGACCTGTACGCGATCAGCGGGCACAAACTGTATGCGCCGAAGGGCGTGGGCGCGCTGTACATCCGCAAGGGAGTGCAGTTGAAGCCGGTGATGTACGGCGGGCGGCACGAGCGCGGCATCCGGCCGGGCACGGAGAACGTCCCGGGATCGGTTGCGCTGGGCGAAGCGGCGCGGATCGCGCGGGAACACATGTGCGACTCGACCCTGCGGGATCGCCTGGAAGCGGGAATCCTGGCCTCCATTCCGAACTGCCATCGCAACGGAACGGGCGAGCGGACCCCCAATACGGCCAACATTCGTTTCGACGGAATCGAGGGTGAAAGCCTGGTGATCGCACTGGATCTGCGTGGATTCGCGGTGTCCAGCGGCGCCGCCTGCTCCAGCGGAGCCGTGGAGCCGTCGCACGTACTGACGGCGATCGGACTGTCGAAGGATCAGGCGCGGTCGGCGATCCGCTTTTCGCTGGGAAGGTCGAATACGGCGGAACAGGTTGACGCGCTGATCCAGGCCGTAACCAGCGCGGTGGGACAGTTGCGAAAGATGTCACCTGCCTATGCCTGAGTCGCTCATCGCCGTGGCCATGTCGGGCGGGGTGGACTCGTCCGTGGTCGCGGGAATGCTGCGTGCGCGCGGCGAGAACATCGCCGGGCTGACGATGCAGCTGTGGAATCAGCGCCGGTTGCCGGAACTGCAGTCTGGCGCCGGGCCCACAGGGCGCTGCTGCTCCCTGGACGACGTGTACGACGCGCGATGGGTGGCGCAGAAGCTGGGCATCCCGTACTACGTGGTGAACTTCGAGGATCGCTTCGAACAGGAAGTGGTGAAGCCGTTCGTCGAGGATTATCTCGCGGGCCGGACCCCGATTCCCTGCACTTTGTGCAACAACTTCATCAAGTTCGACCAGTTCCTGGAAATGGCTGCGGGTGTCGGCGCGGACCGCATCGCCACCGGACATTATGCGCGAATCGCCTTCCACCAGGATTCCGGACGCTGGGAGATGCGAACCGGCATGGACAGCTCGAAAGACCAGACGTACTTTCTGTTCGGGCTGACGCAGGAGCAACTGGCGAAAACAATATTCCCTCTCGGCGGCTTCACCAAGCCGCAGGTGCGCGAGCTAGCCCGGGAGCTTGGGATCCCCACCGCGGACAAGCCCGACAGCCAGGAAATCTGCTTTGTCCCGAATGGCGATTACGCGCAGTTTATCGACGCGTACTTCCGAGAGCAGGGGCTCCCGCCGCAGGTGACGCGCGGCGAAGTGGTGGATACCGAGGGCCGGGTGGTGGGCGAGCACGCGGGCGTGCATCACTTCACGGTGGGCCAGCGCCGCGGTCTGCGGATCGCCGCGGGTGAGCCGCTTTACGTGATCGCGACGGAGCCCGCCAGCCAGAAGGTGATCGTGGGTAGGGGCGGCGATTTGCTGCGCGCCACCCTGACGGCACGCGACGTGAATTGGATATCGCTGGCGCCGATTGCGGCGCCCGTACGGGCCCAGGTGAAGATCCGCAACAAGCACCTGGCCGCCAACGCGACGCTCGCTCCGCTGGACGGCGGTCGCGTGGAAGTGCGTTTCGACGAGCCGCAGCGGGCAGTGACGCCCGGGCAGGCGGCGGTGTTCTATTCGGGCGATCTCGTGCTCGGCGGCGGGTGGATCGAGTAAATTGCGAATCCTGGAAGCGTGGTCGGCGGCCTTCATCCTGAACAGCATGGCGATTCTGCCGCTGTTCCTGGCTCGCCCGCTGGCGGGGTTGTACTCGAAGCTCCTGGACATGGCCGTGCCGCGCCTGCGCCGGATCGCGATCAGCAACCTGGAGATGGCGGGTTTCCGCGAGGCAGAGACGATCGCGGGGGGAGTGTTCCAGTCGATCGCGCGGCAAATGCTGGTGTTCGCGCGTTTTCCCGCGATCCTGCGCAGCGGCGAGCTCGACGAGTGGGTTCGCCTGGAAGGCCTGGAAAACTACGATCGGGCGAACGCGAAGGGAAAGGGAGTCCTGTTCTTCGCGGCTCATTTCGGCGCATGGGAGCTGAGCGCGTTCGCTCATGCGCTCCGTCGTGCGCCGTTCGATGTCGTGGTGCGGCCGCTGGACAACCCCGCGATCGACCGACTGGTGGAGGGCCGCCGCGAACTGCCCGGTAACCGAGCGATCTCCAAGAAAGACGCCGCCCGAGCGATTCTGAAGTCGCTTCGCGAGGGACGGACCGTGGGCATCCTGGCGGATCAGAACACGGTTCCCGAAGAAGGGTGCTTCGTCGACTTTTTCGGCGTGAAGGCGTCGGCCAACACCGCGTTCGCACGCATGGCGGCGAAGACCGGCGCTCCCGTGGTGCCCGCTTACGCTCTATGGCAGGAGAAGGAGCGGAAATGGGTGCTACGCTACTATCCGGAGATCCCGATGAGTGGGGACGCCGTGACGGACACGCAGCGCCTGCATTCGTTCCTGGAAGGTGAAATTCGCAAGTATCCGGACCAGTGGCTGTGGATTCATCGCCGCTGGAAGACGCGTCCCGCCGGTGAGCCTCCGCTGTATTGAAATGTTTCGCGATCGCCTGGACGCCGCCCGCAGACTTGCCGAGTTGTTACAGCGCTATCGCGGGGCGCGTCCCCTGGTGCTGGGCATCCCCCGCGGCGCGGCGCCGATGGCCCGGCTAATCGCGGAGGAGCTGGAGGGTGATCTGGACGTGGTGCTGGTGCACAAGATCGGCGCGCCACATCAGGAGGAACTGGCCGTCGGCGCGGTGGACGACTCAGGCCACGCCGTGATCCTGTCGCATGCCTTCGATACGGGAGCGGGACGCGAATATCTGGCCGAGGAGATCGCCAAGCAGTTGGGCATTCTGCAAGCGAGGCGAGCCGCCTATGGCGCCGCGCGGGCGCCGATCGATCCGGCGGGACGCACGGTGATCGTCGTCGATGACGGCGTGGCGACCGGAGCCACCATGGAAGCCGCGATCCGCGTCCTGCGGTCGCGCGGGGCGGCCCGCGTCATCGTCGCGGCGGGCGTCATCCCGCGAGACACGGCGGAACGTCTTCGTCTGCTGGCTGATGAAGTGGTGGCGGCGGCGGAGCCGATCTACATGGGATCGGTGGGCGAGTTCTTTCAGGAGTTCACGCAAGTGACGGATGAAGAAGTAGTGCGGGCGCTGCAACCGGAATGAACCTGGAACAGGTAATGCAAACCGCGGCGGCGTTCGCCGACTCCGCCGACGGATCGGCGTGGAAAAGCCGCGAGCTGGTTCTGCAACTGCTGTCGCTGACGCCCGCCCCGTTTTCGCGGCATCAGTACGAACCGGGTCACATCACCGCCACCGGCCTCGTGCTGCACCCCCGGCAGCGCGCGGTCCTGCTGGTGCACCATCGCCGCCTGCAACGCTGGCTGCTGCCCGGAGGCCACGTGGAGGAGCCGGACACGGAAATCGCAGCCACGGCCTTCCGCGAGGTGCGCGAGGAGACCGGCGCGGTCCTGCTTGCCGAGCGCGGTCCGTTGGTCGGCATTGATGTCCACGGGATCCCCGCAAAGAAGAAAGAGCCGTTTCACCTGCACCACGATCTGATCATCGGGTTTCGGGCAGCAAGTGAGGAATTGAGCTGCTCGGAGGAGTCGTTCGAGACAACGTGGTGCGTAGAGGCGGATTTCGATCGCTACCAACTGCCGGACAGCATACGCCGGAGCTATTCCCGCGTACTGGCGGCACTTCCCTGAGCACGCTAAACTATTAGTTTCATGGCCGATAAACCGAAAGTAGAGAAAGCGCCCATCGGCAGTTGGGCCCCGGCAGTGGCGCTGGGGTGGCTGATCCCCGGCGGCGGGCACTTCCTGCTGAAGCGGACCTCGCGCGGAGCGGTGCTGCTGGGCACCGTCCTGATCACCTTCCTGCTTGGCTTGATGATGCGCGGCGCTCTCTTCGAGCCGCAGACCGGCGACCTGCTGACCACCGTGATCTACGTCGGCGGGTTTATCGGCAATCTCGCCTCCGGACTGCTGTATCTGCTCACCGTGTGGCTGGGCTACAACCAGCCGGATGTCGCCGGCCACGTGCACGACTACGGGACCAAGTTCCTGGTCGCGGCGGGCCTGATGAACATTCTGGCGGTGGTGGACGCGTTCGAGATCGCAACCGGGAAAAAAGACTGATGCCCAAGATGAACCTGTCGCATTTGGAAGTGGCGATCCTGTTCGCGCTGCTCACCTCGATCGTCCTAGGGGTGGTGACCAAGCACACCGATCGCGAGCGCATTCGCTATGCGGCGTATTGTTTCGGTTGTTTTCTCGCGACGTTATTCGGGCTGGCGTGGCTGATGAAGCTGGGCCACGGCTAATTCTGCTTGGGCGCCGGCTTCGGATCCGGCAAGCACTTGCCCTGACAGACGGTCTCGGAAACCTTTTCCGGGGCGCTGAGGCGGTTGGGGTCGGATAGCGACGGGCGGCGGACGCTGAGCGTCTCCACCACTTCCCCCCCGGCCGCGCGGCGATCGATCAGTTGCTGCTCCACCAGCCGCGGCGAGCTCGAACTGCTGCCTGCCACTCCGGGAGCCTCCACGCGATACAGGGTGCGTTCCACGGATTCCGTTCCATCCGCATTCTTCGCCACCGTCTCCACCGCTTGCGACCGCAGGTTCAGCCGGCCCTGAACATCTGGTTCGTAAGTGGCGGTATTGACCTTCACCCGGTCGCCTTGCTTGATTTCCTCGCGGGTCTCGCGCAGAGCTTCCACCAAGGCTCCGCCGCCCCCAGGACGGTACACGTATGTGTTGGCTATCTGGCCGCGGTCGCCGCGATCCTCGGTAACGATGGTCCGCTTCTCCGCCAGGGCGAAGCCGCCGTTCAGGTTCGGGCGTTCCACGATCACCTCCGCGTTGGTGGTGGAACCGGAAGTGCGCGACTCGGTTACGGTGCGCTCCGCCGGCAGCAAGCGCCCGTTCAGATCCCCCCGGAAGGTCGTGGTGCGGATCACGGAGGTGTTGCCGGACTTCTCTTCCTCCACCACTGTTTTCTCCGGTGGCAGCGGATTGCCGGTCTGATCGTAGCGGCGCACGATGCGTTCCACGGACTTCCCGGTGGCATCGTCGCGCAGAACCCGTTCCTCCACGCTCTCGAAGGGAACCCGGCGTCCGTTGATCGACTGCAGACGGACGGTCTTCTCGGTGGCGCCGTCGCTGCCGGAGGTAACCGATTCGCCGGCCACCACCCTCCGCCCATTCAGGTCCGTCGTATAGGTAACGTTCTTCTGCTGCCCGTAAGCACACGACAGCAGAGCAAGAGCCAAGATCGGCCGCATGGCTCCAGGCTAAGCGGAAACGCGGACCTCCGCAATTAGGGAAACAGCTTAGTTTATTACTTGTAGTCGTCGAACAGGCGGGTCCGGTTCACTCGTCCGCCGCGGAAGAAATACGTCGCGAGCCGCTCGGTGGACTTGATGTCGGCCAGCGGATCGCCGTCCAGCAGGAGCAGCGTCGCTTCCACACCTTCGCGGATCCGGCCCAGCCGGGAATCGAGCCCGATCGCGGCCGCGGCTCGCGAAGTGGCGCCTTGGACGGCAATCATCGGATCCACACCTGCCTCCACCCACAATTGCAGTTCGCGATGGATGGCGGGCCCGTGCGGCAGCAGCATTGCCCCGGAGCCGGTGCCGGCGGCCACGGTCACGCCAGCGGCCACCGCGGCTGCCAGATTTCGTCGGGCCAGGTCCAGAGCCGCGCCCCCGCCGCCGGCAGATTTCAAGCTCGCGAAGGTTTTGCGGGTCGACTCCAGCAGCGCAGGAGGGCCCACCTGCTGTACCAGCGGCCGGTCCAGCAGGGCCAGGCTCCCCCGCCCCAGCTCCGTACGGGCTTCGATCGCCGTGAGCATCGGAATGTAGACAGCGTTGCCCGACTTCATCCGTTCCAGCAGGACCGGCGGCAGTGGTTCCGCAAACGACCCGTTTTCGATCTGCGTTGCACCCGCATCCAGAGCGGCCGCGATGCCGGCGGCATCCGTGGTGTAGCAGGACAGCGGAAGGCCCTGCGCTTTCGCCTCCCCGGCGATCGCCTCGAACACCGCCGGATCGATAGGTTTGTCGCCGCCGGACCAGGCGCGGACCGAGGCCCCGCCTTGCTGCTTCAGCTCGCGCACCATCTGGCGAGCTTCCTCGGGAGTCGCCGGGAAGCGGAACATCTGGGTCTCCGCCATCGCGCGATACGCCTCGGGAACATGACGGAGCATTTCGGCCCCCGCGCCATCCTTGCGTGCGAAGAGCACGCCGGAATACACCGGCTCCGCGCCCAGCTTCTCACCCGACGCGATCCCGGCGGCGCTTTCGGTCAGCGTCCGGTCGATGTTGCCCCCCGTGCGCACCGCGGCCACCCCGCTGTAGAGGTACGCGGCAAGCGCACGTGGCAGGCTCTTTTGCGGCGAGTAGTCCTCCTGCTTAGCGAGCGTCCCGCCCGGCGACATCAGGTCCACTCGGGCATCCACCAGCGCGGGAATCACCGTCCGGCCGGTTCCTTCCACGGGTTCCGCGTTCAGACTGTCGGCGTCGGGCGATGTGCCGGTGAAGATCCGCGCGATCTTGCCGGCGCGGATGAGGATGGCGCCGCGTTCGGTCACCATGCCGTCGCCATGAACGATCTTGACGTCCCTTATCAGCCACGTCTGGCTGCGGGCGAGGTCGCGCTCCAGAATCTTGGTCCGGGAGACGTTCTCCCGCGTGTAAGCTTCCATCACGCCCATGGCGACAAACGGCGCCAGCACGGCAAGCACCCACACCTTGGCCGCGCCCGGCAGCTTCTCATCCTTCTCCCAACGGAACAGCTTCACGGCAAGCAGCCCGCCCAGGGCGGTGGTGATAAACAGCGCCGCGACCGCCCTCCAGTGGTCGCTCAGCCCTTCCCGGCCGCTGAGGATCGCCTGCATCCCGGTGAACAGGTGCGTGGAGGGAAGGAAGTTGGCGACAATCTGCAGCCACTGCGGCATCACCCCCAGCGGGATGGTGGCGCCCGAAAGCATCAGCATCGGAAAGTACAGCAACTGGATCACGATCTGACTTTCCTGCATGGAATTCACCACCGATCCCACGATGCTGCCCAGCGCGCGGAATGCAATCGTGCCCAGCGAGATGAAAGCGAACAGCGACAGCGGCCGCGTGGGCCAGGGCATGCCGTAGTAGTAATGCGCGAGCACCAGCGTGAGGATCACATTCGGCAAATAGGCGATCAGGCCGGTCACGATGGACGCCACCACCATGGGACCGGCCCCCAGAGGAGCGACCTTGAAGCGCCGCAGAATGTTCTGCTCGCGATCCATCACGCTGCGCATCCCCGCGCCAAAAAGCCCCGCGCCCAGCACGCCGATGGTCAGCACCATGGTGACCACCTGGCGCACCATGCCGCCCTGCCCCGCGTCGTAAAGCTGGCCGAACATGAAGAAAAAGATGAGCGGGAAAATGTAGTTGAAGAACAGCACGGTGCGATCCCGCATCATCAATTTCAAGTGCATGCGGATGTTGGTCAGGTATGCGTTCATTGGTTTAGTCCCGCAACGTCTTTCCGGTCAGTTCGATAAACACGTCTTCGAGGGTGGGCTTCTTCAGCCGGATGTCGACCAGTTCAATGCCCGACTGCTCGATCCACTTCACCAGGTCCAGCAGCGTGCGCTCCGGACGCGCGGAGGCGACGTGGAGGCCGGTGCGCGCGCTGTCCACCGAAACCGCCTCGGCGTCGCGCCAGGGCGGGAGATCGCCTTCCGGCAGCGGATGCCGCACCTCGATTTCTATCCTGGATTGGCCCAGCGTCTTGGCCTGGATCTCGCGCGGCGTGCCCAGCGCGATGATCCTGCCCTGGTCGATGATCGCAATACGATCACACAGCCGCTCCGCTTCCTCGATGTAATGCGTGGTGAGAACCACCGTCCTTCGCGAGGCTCGCAGTTCCTCGATCAGGCTGTGGATCTCCAGACGCACCTGCGCGTCCAGCCCGGTGGTCGGCTCGTCCAGAAACACGATCTGCGGATCGTTGACCAGCGAAAGCGCCAGCGCCACCCTCTGCTTCTGGCCGCCGGACAAGGTCGAATACTGGGCGTTGGTCTTATCTTTCAACTGCAGGCGGCCCAGCAGGTACTCGGTAGGCAGGCGCTTCGAGTAAAACGCCCCGAACCAGTCCAAGGACTCCGCCACCGTCAGCTTATCCGGCAGGTTGGTGGATTGGAGGCACACGCCGATGCGGTCCTTCAGTTCATTCACCTGAACGCCGGGGTCGAAGCCCAGCACCGAGACAGAGCCGGAGGTCCGGGGCCGCAGCCCTTCCAGGATCTCGACCGTCGAAGTCTTGCCCGCGCCATTGGGTCCCAGCAAGGCGAACACCTCGCCCGGCTGAACCTCGAAACTGACGCCGCGGACCGCCTCGAAGTCCCCATAGGTCTTGTGAAGGTCCTGCACGGAGATGGCAGACATGAGTATGCCCAGAGTAACGGGTTTGGAATCCGGGATGTTCGGACCGGCGGACGAAACGCCGAAAAATCCGGATCGTTGGCCGTGGATCACCGGCGAACGCCGGGGCGGCCTGGGAAGTGTCCGCACCCCCCCCCCCGGTCTTGTTTAGTGTGACTACCTAGTTCTGGCCTTCGGCACAACTCCGGCGCCGCGCGAGAACAACACGGCGTTCGGATCCATTTGGATGATCTTCTTCCGCAACGCCTCCGCCTTCAGGTTCCCGGCCCGGTCATAAACCATGTACAGCGCGTAGGCGGCCAGCACCCGGCCCATGGTCAGGCTGATCCGGCTGAGCGTGCCCAAACCCTTCTCCGGGATGGCCATGTACTCCCGGTACAGCGATTCCAGATCCTCCACCGACGGCGGATGGAAGCGCAGCGGGTCCGCGACGCTCAGGCTGTCCAACGCCAGGTCCAGCAGAATCCACCGCCGGATGGCCGGTTTGCGGCAGTCCCGCAGCGCTTCGCGCGCCAGTTCCTGTTTGCGGATCAGCGCTTCCAGCATCTCCAGCATGCCCAGCTTTCGCGCACGCTGCACCAGCACCTGCCCCAGCCGGAACTTCAGCAGCGGGTCCGCACCCTTGCGCAGGTTCTCTTCCAGCAGCCGGATCGATTCGTCCGGCCGGTTCAGGTACACCAGCGCCCGGCTCATGTCCGCGACCGCCCGCGTATTCGCCGGATCCAGGTTGTGAATGCGGCCCGAGACGCTATACAGATTCAGCCAGTCCGACCGCAGGTAATACGCGCGCGCCAGATCCACCAGCGCCGCCATGTCGTCGGGCTTGCGGTCGAGAGCCGCGTGCAGCCGGTCGATCTCCTGGTTCAGCCCGCTCTTGGCCAGGAACGTTTCGCTCGGGAAAATGTGCTTCTGATTAGGCCCGATGAACACCTGCGCGGAACGGCAGGTCTGCCGGAGAAACAGCGCCTGCATGGAACTCCGCCGCGTTGCCGTCTGAAACTCCTCGAAAGCGCAAACCATTTTCGCGGCTCCCGGATAGTCGCTGACGGATTTGCCGAGCGCCCGGAGCATCTCATTCAAATCCGCCTCCGCTTCGTGGTCGGCGCGGGAGCGGAAGCTCTTCAGATCCTGCGGCCGTACTCCCATCTTCGCCAGCTTCCACGCCGCCCTTGCAACGTCGGAGGGATCCACCACGGATTGCGATTCGGGCGGCACCACTCCCAGCTTCTGCAACTCCGCGAGGAAGCTTGCCGGGAACTGCAGGTCGGACGCGGAGGCGGAAGACGGCCGCGGGCTGATGGCGACCACCGAGTCGCCCTGCCGACCCTGATTCTCCAGTTCCAGACGGATCGCCTTCACCGAGTAGAGGTGACGGGCGAACAGATCGGCGATCTCGCGCAGGGAAAGCCGCAGCTCGGTTTTGCACTCTCCAATCAGATTCAACAGTTCGATGCACTCGGTGCTGTACAGCGAATACGTTCGGCTGCTCCGCACCGGACGCGGCAGCAATCCGTTGCGCAAGTAGAAGTGCACCGCCTGCCGCGTGACTCGGGTATGCTGCAGCAGCACCTTCATGCTGATCAGACCGCCCGCGGAGGACTTGGGAGCGATTGCGGTAGCCATTGCCGTAGCTACTGGTTGTATTTAGTTTTGTGGTGATTGTCAAGCAGGAGGGAACCGCCGGATCGCAAGCGCCAGGCTCGCGATCCGGCGGAAACGGCCGGTTAGCGGACGGCGATGGTCACGCCGCTGGCCGAGCGGCGCGTGCCTGACTCCAGCACGATCGGCA
Organism: uncultured Solibacteraceae bacterium; assembly: GCA_964406035.1. Taxonomy (GTDB): domain Bacteria; phylum Acidobacteriota; class Terriglobia; order Bryobacterales; family Bryobacteraceae; genus JAIEPW01. The sequence continues at coordinate 19,404 of CAYOQB010000086.1, forward strand.
CTTCATTGCCCGCGGTGACTCCCGTAGGAACCACCGCGTTGATCTGGTACACGCCCTGCACGAAGCCCGGCGCCGGACCCGAGTACAGGACCTGCGCCTCGCGCCCGCCGATCAGCACGCGAACCGGCGTGTTCAGCGTTGCGAACGGACCGGTGGCGCTCCAGATTCCACCTTCCGTGCAGGCCTGGCTGGTTTCGCCCAACCCCGTGGCGTAAATGGCAATGATCGACCCGGCCGTCGCCTGCTGGGCAGGACCGTTGACCACGTAGCTCTGCGTCTGCTGGTTGTAATTCAGCACCGCCGCCTGACCCTGCCCGGAAGCGTTCAACGTGAAGATCGCCGGACCCGTGGTTTGCACCGGAACCGTGATGGTGTTCGAGAACGCGCCGTTGTTCTCCACCGTGACCATCACCGAGGAGCGGCCCGCGATCGAACAGGGAACCATCACGTTGATCTGGCCGCGCGTCCCGAAGATGATCGGCGCGGGCACTCCGTCGAAGAACACGCGCGTGTTCGCGTTCACCGTGGTCACGCGATTGTTCTCGATCATGGTCTGAACATCGGCCGTGGGTCCGATGTTCAGCCCGAACAAGCTGACGATCTGGCCCGGAGCAATCGCCGCTGAGCTGTAGCTTCCGGTGTTCGCCACGCCGCGGGGAAACAGGCAAACGCCGCTCGAGGACAGCACTTCCACGCGCGTGGCGCTGAACCCCGTGCTGCTGTCGAACGGACCCGTCACAAGCACGCAGGACCCCACCAGCGCGTTCCCACGAGTGGTGACAAACTGCGTGTTCGCCGTGGTGGTCACGTTGCGGCCGCTGATGGTCCAGCTTCCCGTTGTGCCGCTGGCCGGGGCTGTTTCGATGATGCCCGCATACTGGAATGCGTCGTTGTTGCCGGAGCATTCGGTGGCCGGGATCACTTCCAGGCGGTTGGCCTGCAGCACGCCGGCCTGCAGCGTTCCGCGGACCTCCACGCAGGTTCCGCTCTGGAACTGGCCGCGATCGCTGTCCAGACGCGTGGTCGTCGTAACGTTCACCGTCTGTCCTCCGATCCGCCATGTGCCCGTGTTGCCCGATGCCGGAAGCTGGTCGATGCGCGCCACCAGGCGCGGCGAGTCGAGCTGCGACTGCGGCTGGTTGCATGCGCCGCGGCCCAAAATCTGAATCCGCGTGGCGATGATGTTGCCGTTGCTCTGCACGTCACCCCGCACATCCACGCAATCACCCATCGCCGGAGTCTGATTATTCGGCTGAATGTTGGTGGCCGACGTGGTGATCACGGTGCGCCCGGCGATCACCCAGGTGTTGTTGCTGGTGTTGCCGCTCTGCTGCGGCACGGACTGCACCACCCCCCGAAAGTCCGCGTTGCCGCGCTGATTCACCGAGGAAAACTGGCAGTTGGAGGCCGAAACCACCTGCACCGCCGATGCGGAAATCGCGCCGCTGGAGGTGATCTGCGGCGCGCTGACCAGCACGCAGCTCCCCACGTTCAACGGTCCCGAGCCTTGGTTCAACGTGGTGTTCGTGCCGAACGTCACGCTGCGCCCGCCCACCGTCCAGGTTCCGGTGTTCCCCGTCGAGGGCAGCGCGGTCACCGTGCCGAAGAAGCCCAAGTTTACGGGCGTGGCGCCCTGCTGCGCCGGACATACCGATGCAGGCTGGGACTCGATCCGCGTCGCGGTGAATTGATTGTTGTTGTCGAGAGTTCCGGTCACCACCACGCACCCGTTCTGGGCGAAGTTTCCGTTCGCTTGAACCAGCGTGGTGTTCCCGGTGACTTGCAGGGATCGATTGCCGACCATCCAGTTCCCGGCATTGGTGGGCGTGCCGGGAAGGCTCCCGATCGTGCCCGCGAACTGGTACGCCGTCACGTCCTGTCCGCCCGGTCCCTGCGCGAACAGAAACAACCCTCCGAGCAGTACAGAACTGCAAAGTGAAGTCTTGATTTTCATAGTTAAATTCATCCAACCCCTTTGAATTCAAAGTGGACAGTACCAGTGTTTGCGCCGGACTACAGCCCGGCAATACAGTTTCGGGTCCACTGCGGTGCGGCCGGATACTATACTGGGGTCATCACCATGGCCTGGGCGTGGCGTATCGCACTGCTCACCGTCGGCATCCACCTGATCTGTAATCAGCGGTACGGCTACTTCCGGGATGAGCTGTACTTCCTCGCGGCCGCCGAGCACCTGGACTGGGGCTACGTCGATTTCGCTCCCCTGGTCGCCTGGATCGCCCGCCTGAGCCGAAGCCTGTTCGGCGATTCGCTTTCCTCCATACGGCTCTTCCCCGCCCTCGCGCATGGAGCGCTGGTGGTGCTTTCGGGCTTGCTGGCGCGCGAGATGGGCGGCGGACGCTACGCAGCCGGCCTGGCGGCGGCATGCACGCTGCTGGCGGGCGGCTACCTGCTGCTGGGCAACTTCCTGTCCATGAACGCATTTGAACCGTTGTTCTGGATGGGATTCGCGCTGTTCATCCTCCGCGCCCTGGAGCGGAGCGATCCCCGGTGGTGGCTGGCGGCGGGCGTCGCGGCAGGCTTGGGCCTGCAAAACAAGCATTCCATGTTGTTCTTTGGTTTCGCCGTCACCGCCGGGCTGATCCTCTCGCCGCACCGCCGGCAGTTCCTTACGCCCTGGCCGTGGCTCGCCGGCGCCATCGCGATCGCCTTGTTTCTGCCCAATCTGATCTGGCAGGCGCAGCGCGGCTTCCCCACCATCGAATTGCTGCGCAACGTCCAGACCACCGGCAAGAACGTGGTCCTGAACCCGGTGGAATTCTTCGGCCAGCAGGTCCTCGGCATGTCGCCGGCGACGATTCTGGTCTGGGGCGCGGGGCTGATCTGGCTGCTGCGTTCCCGCTTCCGGTGGTTGGGTTTGTCGTACGTCTTCGTTCTGGCGATGCTGATCGCCATGAAGGGGAAGAATTACTACCTGTTTCCAGCGTACGGGATGCTCTTCGCCGCGGGCGGCATCGCCTGGGAACAGCGGGGCCGCTGGGCGCGCATCGCGATCCCCGCAACGGTCGTGCTTCTGACCTTGCCGGTCATCCCCATCGTGCTCCCGGTGCTGGAGCCGGCGGCGCTGGTCGCGTACATCGAAACAATCGGCATCGCGCCGCCTAAGACGGAAGTAGGACATCAGGGCGCGCTGCCGCAGCATTTCGGAGATCAGTTCGGCTGGCCGGAAATGGCCGCGAAAGTGGCCGACGTGTATCGCGAGCTTCCGCCGGGCGACCGCGCCAAGGTCGCGATCTTCGGGTCCAACTACGGCGAGGCCGGCGCCATCGATTTCTTCGGTCCCGCGCTGGGTCTGCCCAAGGCGATTTCGCCGCACCAGCACTACTGGGTTTGGGGTCCGCGCGACGCAACCGGCGAGGTGGTGATCGCAATCACCCGAACGCCGCCGGAGCGCCTCGCTCAGAGATTTGCCAGTTGTGAGGTGAAGGCCCGCGCCTCGCACCCGTTCGCCATGGCCGAGGAGCAGGTGCCCATCTATGTCTGCCGCGGCCTGAACCAGCCGATGCACGAGTTGTGGCGCGAGATCCGGGTCTGGAACTAGAAGCTCACCTGGCGATCGAACCGGGGTCCATCTCCTTGCCCAGCTCGAACACCGCGCCCACTGCGCCCACGGCGGCGGTCTTGCGTCCCAGCCCCAGCAGCTCGCGGAGCTTGTAGGTGGCTTCGATCCCGGTGCAGTGCGCCCCCAGGAAGCTCTGCGTTCCGAACTCGCGAAGCTTCTGGG
>CAYOQB010000087.1:0-22900 GCA_964406035.1 uncultured Solibacteraceae bacterium
ACAGGTAAAGCTGGTCCGCCATGCTACGAAACCACCGCTTTCAGGGCGCGCACGGTCCAGGCTTCGTTGTTGCATTGATGATTGTGCTCGCTGATGACGATCTCATCTCCGGCCTTCAGATCCAGCCCGGTGATCAGCGTGTTGGTGCCTTCGCTGGTGTTGCGTGTGATCGCGATTTCGTCCGCCTCGGCGTGCAGCAGCCGCGCCAGCTTGGCGCGCACCTGCTCGCGCATGGGGTCGTACTTCTCGCGGTTCTGAAACGCCGGGTTGGCTTCGAAGTCGCGCAGGTACAGGTGGTAGCGATCCAGCACGCCCCGCGACGCTGGAGCGATGTTCGCGGCGTTGAAATACAGCAGCCCGTCTTCCAGGGGATAATGCCCGCGCAGCATCTTCCAGTAGTTTTCGTTCGCGGCCTGCGGACCTCCCGGCTCGGCTTGCAAAGCCGATTGCATCGCCAGCCACGACCCGAATCCCAGAAACGCCCTGCGTGAGGCAGCCATGTGGTGATTCTACTCTGTCGCTTCGGGGAAGCATAGGAGCCATTCCCTTTGCTCATTCGGGGGACCAAGTTTTGCCGGCTCCGGTCAGTCCAGAGGGAAGCCACGACGCGTGAGCGTGTGGCGAACGGCGTCGCGCTCTGTCTTCGCTTGCTCGCACTCGCGTCCCTCCGGCATCCGTCACGCTGATCTTCTGCTTCAGCGGCAAGCATGGTCGTGTCCCCCCGCGTTGTAACCTGGAAGCAGGTGATCACCGACCTCGTTCAGATCAGCAGGCTCGGCGAAAAGAAGCGGCCGGAGAACGAGAAGTTCCGCCGCTATCTGAAATCGCACGAGTTCGTCGAGCGACAGTTCCGCAAGATCGCGCAGGAGGTGGAGGACCGCATCGACTGCACGCAATGCGCGAACTGCTGCCGCGTGGCCACCGTTCAGCTAAAAGAACGCGACGTGGAGAAGCTGGCAAAGTACTTCCGCATCACGCCGCATCAGTTCCGCGCCGAGTACACCACCGTCGATCCCGAGGAAGGGCTGATCCTGAAGCGGACCCAAGAGAGCGGCTGCGTGTTCCTCTCCGGCAACGAGTGCACCGTTTACGACGTCCGTCCCGACACCTGCGAAAACTTCCCGCACCTGGTGCGCGGCGCGGGGTCCATCACCAGCCGGATGTGGCAATTCATCGATCGCGCCACGTACTGCCCCATCGTTTACAACTCGCTCGAAGAGTTTAAGCAGACCACCGGGTTCCGGATGGTTCCCAAGGGTTAGCCGATCCCCAGCTCGTCGCTCCGCTCCAGCACAGTGCCGCAATCCCGGCAGATCACCGCCGTGCAATCGCCGCAAACCAGCGGATCGTGGACCTGCCGCCGGCAGGACGGGCAGTAGAAGGCAACCGGATCTGTCTCGTCAGGCATCTATCTCTTAGACTACAAGTAGAGGATTTCGATGTCTCCCCGCCCTTGCCTGCTCCTGGCAGGCGTTATTCTGGCCGGCTGCGGATCCGCGGGACTCGACCCGGCGGTGGGGACCGTCTTTGTCGGCGCAACCGAGGTAACCCTGCGCAAGGAACTGGCGCCGCGCGCTCCGGTCACCGCCACCGTGCGCCATGGCGAGCGTCTGGAATTGCTTGCCCTGCATCGCCGCTTCGCCAAGGTCCGAACGGAAGCGAACATCGAGGGCTGGACTGACGGCTACGCGCTGCTGACCGAGCAGCAAATGGCTGACTTCGAGTGGCTGATCAAGCGGGCCGCGAGTTTGCCGTCACAAGGCAAAGCCGTCGTTTACGACGCGCTGAACATGCACATCGAGCCCAGCCGCCAGTCGCCAACCTTCCACCAGGTGCCTCCGGACGGCGAAGTGGACATCGTGGGTCATAAGATTACCCCGCGGCGCACCGTCTCCACGATGATGCCGATCAGTGCGGCGATCGTAGCCAAGCCGGCGCCGGCGCGAAAGCCCAAGAGCCGCAAAAAGGAAAAGGCGAGCAAGCTGAAGCCACTGGCGCCGGCTCCGCTGCCGCCTCCGCCTCCGGAGAACTGGCTGGAGCTGTCGCGCACCGTGCGCCCCGCGCCCGAACCGGTGGAAGATCAGGCGTCCAAAGTCCTGATCGGACAAGCTCGCCCTTCCAACCCCTTCGAAGACTGGTCCCTGGTCCGCACCAAGGACGGGAAGGTCGGCTGGGTTCTGTTCCGCATGCTGAGCATGCAGGTGCCGGAGGAGATCCTGGGCTACGCGCAGGGCCACCTGATCACTTCCTGGTTCCCCATCGGCGAAGTTCGCGACGGCGATCTGGTGAAGACGCACTGGTTCTGGACCACCATCGACAAGGGCCGCATGCCTTATGAGTTCGATGCCGTTCGCATTTTCGTCTGGAATGTTCGCCGGCACCGCTATGAGACCGGCTTCTCGGAACGGAATCTGCGCGGCTACTATCCCGTTGAGGTGTACACCACGCCGGAACGCGGCTTTTCCATCGTGATCGAGGAACCGGACGGCCGCCTGGTGCGAAAGAGTTATGTTTTCAACGGCTTTCGAGCAAGATTGGTGCAGACGGAGGATTACCAGCAACCCGCCGCCGAACGCCCGCCTTCCATGATGCCGACGCGCAACGTCCGCCCGCAGCCCGAGGTGTCCTGGACGGTCAAGGCAAAGCAGGCGGTTCGCGATCTGCGCCGCCGGGTCTTTGGCGCTTCTTAGTCGATTTCGACGCGGTCCATGGCCAGGAACTCGCGGATATGGGGGTGGTCGAAGCGGTCCATCTCGGCCACGGTCCCGAAGAAGATCGCCTTTCCTTCGTACAACATAACGACCTTGTCGGCGACCTTGCGCATGAGGTCCAGGTCGTGCGTGACCACCACCGAAGTCAGGCCGAGCTGGCGCTTCAGACGCAGCATCAGGTTGCCTACGTGATCGGACATGATCGGGTCCACCATGGTGGTGGGCTCATCGTAGAGGATGCATTCGGGCTGCGCCGCCAGGGCCCGCGCGATCGCCACCGCGCGCTTGTATCCGGTTGACAGTTCAGTGGGATAGACGTCGCGGTATTCGAGCAGATCCACCATCTGGAGCAGCCCGTTGACCACGTCCTCCTTGTTCTTCTCGTTGTAGTCCTCGCGTAACTCCAAGGAAAACAAGATGTTCTCGCCCACCGTCAGGGAGTCGAACAGGGCCCCGTTCTGAAACACCATGGTGACCTTTTTGCGGATGCGGCGCAGCTCCGACTCCGGAAGGTTGGTGATGTCGGTGTACGCCACCCACACATTCCCCTGGTCCGGCTTCAGGAAACCCATTATGTGTCCTAGACTTACGGACTTTCCCACGCCCGACCGGCCGATGATCGCCAGGGTCTCCCCGGCATTTACGTGGAAGCTGACATCGACTAAAACGGGGTAGTCGAACGTCTTAAAAACGTGCTCAAACTGGATGTAATGGCTGGTAGTGCGCGCAATTTCGCGTTCAGGCGCCGGAATCAGCATGGTTAGCCCAGTCCTCCGGGGTGTTGATATTGCTGACGCACTCCGCCCGCGCGGGTGCAATGGTGCGAACGCGCAGGATCTTCAGCAAGTCTCGCATTTTCAGCCTGCCTTGTCCGATCTCGCGGCGGAGCAGCGGCACAAGGTCGGCCGAGTAGACCGCGCACAAAGGCTCGGGCTCGCTTCCCGGCCGGCAGGTGGCCACGCAGTCGATTTCGGCACCGTGAGAGGCTGCTTCTTCCAAAAGGCGGCGCAGGAGCCCGGAATCGAGACCGGGCATATCGCACGCGGTCACCAGGTTCCATTGCGCCCGTCCGAGCTCGAGGGCGGTAAGGATGCCTCCCGCGGGACCGCACGGCGCGACGGAATCGGCAACCACCTCGAACCCCAACCCGGCATAGCGCTCGGGCGGCCCGATCACCGTGACGCCGCCGGCTGCCTCGCGCACCTGTTCGGCTACTTTACGGAGCATCGGCTGGCCCCGCAGCGCGAGCAGGGCCTTGTCGCGTCCCATCCTGCGGCTGCCGCCTCCGGCGAGCACAAACCCCCACGGCATACACTGATGCTAGCATCCGAGACAACCAGGGCCGGGACGGACCGCCCGTGCTCCGCCCCTAAGCTCTTTCAGAATCATAGTTTTTTGCGTATAATCTTAAAGAACAAATCGATGGTTTCCTGTTTTGTAGCGGCGATCTTCGCGGCTGTGCCCGCGGCGCTCCCGGCGGACCCGATCCGGCCCGCGACCGCGGTGGTGCGGGCGGACCCCAAAAGCGGCAAGCTGGTGCGGCGCGTGATCGCGCCCAAGGCTGCCCCCCTGGCAAGCGAAAGCAAGCGCAAACTGGTCGCCGATCTGGTGGACGAGGCCGCGGCCAAGCACGAAGTCGATCCCTTGCTGGTCCATTCGGTGATTGAAGCGGAAAGCAATTACAACCTTTTCGCGGTGTCCCCCAAGGGGGCCGAGGGTCTGATGCAGTTGATGCCGCGCACGGCGCGCGAACTCGGAGTGCGGAATTCGTTCGATGCCCGCCAGAACATTGAAGCAGGCGTGAAATACCTGCGGCAGTTGCAACAGCAATACGGGGATGACCGGTTGGCGCTGGCCGCGTACAACGCGGGTCCCGCGGCGGTGGCAAAGTACAAGTGGGTGCCGCCGTACAAGGAAACGCAGCAATACGTGGCGCGGATCACGGAGCGGTACGCGGGCGCCAAGCGCACGGAGCAGGCGAAACAGGCAGCGAAGCCAGTGACGGCGGAGCCTCCGGCTCCGAAGCTGGAACAGTTCATTGATGACCAGGGCAGGTTGCACCTGAGAACCCGCTAGAATCGAAACTATGATGCGCATCGGCATCCCGGGCAGATGGACGGCTCTGGCCGTCACGATGTGCTGCCTGCCGACGCCGGGCGCGCCGCAGGCGGATGCCGGGATCCTGGTGACCGATGTGCGCTACTGGTCGCTGGGCGAAGTCACCCGCGTAGCCATTGAACTCACCGGACCGTTCAAATATCGCTCGGACCGGCTGCCGAATCCGGAGCGGCTGTTCTTCGATCTGCGAGGGACGAAACCCGCCCGCAAGGGCATCCAGAGCATCGAGCCGCGGAACGATCTGATCAGCAGGATCCGGATCGCGGAGACGCAGCCGGGAACCACCAGGGTGGTGCTGGACCTGCTGCGGAAGGCGGAGTTCACCGTTTCCCAGCTCTCGAACCCGGACCGGCTGATTGTGGAACTGCGGGCGTCGGGGACCGGGGCGAAGCCCGCGGAGGTCAGCTCGAAGCTTCCGGACAAGCAGCCGGAACCCGCGGTCAAGGCCGCCGTCGAGACCAGCCTGCCGGCGCCGGAGCCGCCGCTGCACGCGCCGCCGCCCGATCTCACCGCGAAAGCCGCGCCGCAGCCGAAGTCCATCGTTCCGGCGGCGCCCGCGCCCGCGCTTACCGGACCGGCGATCGTGCCCCGAGGGGCGCAGCCGAACCGCTCCGGCAGCCGCACCATGACCCGCGTGCTGGGACTGAAGCTGGGCAAGATCGTCATCGACCCCGGGCACGGTGGGCATGACGTCGGCACCACGGGGCCCAGCGGACTGAACGAGAAGGATCTGGTTCTCGACATCTCCAGGCGTCTGGCGGACCTGCTGCAGGAGCAATTGCGAAGCGAGGTGATTCTCACCCGCCAGGACGACACCTTCCTTCCCCTGGAAGAGCGGACCCGGATCGCCAACCAGAACAAGGCGGACCTTTTTCTCTCGGTGCACGCGAACTCGTCGCCGGTGCGAAGCGTCGCGGGAGTGGAAACTTACTATCTCAGCTTTACCACCAACCGCAACGCGCTGGAGCTCGCGGCGCGCGAGAACGCGGGATCCTCGCGCGGGATCTTCGATCTGCAGGAGCTTCTGCAGCGGATCGCCCTACGCGACAAGCTGGACGAGTCTCGCGAGTTCGCATCGCGGGTGCAGTCCTCGCTGTTCGCGGTTTCGGCGAAGAACAACGCGGCGTCCCGGAACCGGGGCGTGAAGAAGGCGCCGTTCGTGGTCCTGATCGGCGCGTCCATGCCCAGCGTTCTTTGCGAGATCGGCTTCCTGACCAACTCCACCGATGAGGCGCTGTTGAAGCGCCCCGAGTACCGGCAGAGAATCGCGGAAGCGATCGCCAATGGCGTGAGCGGTTACGCGGAGACGCTGAGCAAGTTCCAGGTGGCGCAGCGGGATTAACCCCGGCGGCGCCGCATCGGAGCGACCGCGAAACCCAGGGAGAAGAGGAAAGCTAACGCGACGGCGGTCCAGACTCCGTTGGCGGCGATGGTCTGCCACAGGGGATCGGCGGCATCCGCGGTCACGAACAGGTTCGCGAGCCCGAACGCGATGGCCCCTCCCGATAATCCGGCAAGCAGGAAGGGATAGAGCACGTCGGAAACGCCTTGAGAACTGAGCTGGTCCCGTGCAAACAGGAGGGCGGCAATCAAACCTGCCAGGACGCCTGCCAGGGGGTACAGAATGGAATTGGTCAGCTCGGGGTTCATGACTTCTTGCCTTGCTGCTCTGTAGAGAGAGCACCGGGCTTAGGTGTTACAGCCTTCGGGGTACAAATCCGAACAGTTTCCGGAAATCGGAAGCTACTGGGTGGCAAGAGCGGAGAGCGCGGGCGCGAGGACGACCAGGTTGCGGCCCTGGTTTTTGGCGCGGTAGAGGGCGTCGTCGGCGGCGCGGATGAGCTGTTCGGAGCTGGATTTACGGCCGGGCTCCGCCCAGGTTGCGCCGAAGCTGCAGGTGAGCTGATAGGGCGCCTCGGACAGCATCAGGGGGTCGCCGCAGACGGAAAGTCTCATGCGCTCAGCCTGATGGCTGGAGTCCTCGCCGTTGCAGCCGGGCAGGATGACAAGCAGCTCCTCGCCGCCGTAGCGGCCGATGGAATCGTAGGGGCGGCAGCAGGAGACCATGCGGCGGGCGGCTTCGCGGAGCACGGCGTCGCCGGCGAAGTGGCCGTGGGTGTCGTTGACCTGCTTGAAGTGGTCCAGGTCGGCAAGGACGACGCCGACGGGGCGGCGTTCGCGTTCGCCGCGGATGAGCTCGCGTTCCAGGATCTCGAGGATGGAAGACCGGTTCCAGAGACCGGTAAGGAAGTCGCGGGTGGCCTGTTCGCGCAGGATTTCGCGGGCGCGCAGCAGTTCGATCTGGAGCTCGACGATGCGGCGTCCGGCGCGGAGCCTGACTTTGAGTTCGTGCTGGTCGAAGGGCTTCACCAGGTAGTCGTCGGCGCCCGACTCCATGCCCTCCACCAGGTCCTCTTTCAAGCTCTTGGAGGTGAGCAAAAGCAGGTAGGTGTAGGGTTCGCGAGCCCTCTGGCGGACATTGCGGCAGACTTCGGGCCCGGTGAGGCCGGGCATCACCCAATCCAGAATGGCGATGGAGGGCGCGTCGGGACGCTGCAGAATCTCCCAAGCCTCGGCGCCGTCCGAAGCAATGACGACGTCATACTCCCATTTCCTGAGAGTGGCCTCCAGCAGGTGCCGCGACACGATACTGTCGTCTGCGATCAAAATCTTCATCGTGCCAGTTCCCCGGTGTCTGCCTGTAGGGAATGATACCTATGGCTCTATTATGTTCCTATCGGCGTCAGGCGGGGCGAACCTTAATTCCACCCGGCCTGCTGGAGATCCGGGGGAATGCCGTTATGATGGTTATGTGCGGCCTTGCGGCCAGTGAGTCCCAGCCGCGCTTCAAGGAGAATTATGCAGAACTCGGTTCTCGTTCCGATGGTAGTGGAGCAGACGTCCCGCGGTGAGCGCGCCTTCGACATCTACTCGCGCCTGCTCAAGGAGAACATCATCTTCCTCGGGACGCCGATCGACGATAACGTCGCCAACCTGATCATCGCTCAGATGCTGTTCCTGGCCGCCGAGGACCCGGAGAAGGATATTTCGCTGTACATCAACTCTCCGGGCGGTTCCATCACGGCCGGACTGGCGATCCTGGACACGATGAATCTGGTGGAGCCGGACATCACCACCTTCTGCGTGGGTCAGGCCGCTTCCATGGCCGCGGTGCTGCTTGCCTGCGGCACCAAGGGCAAGCGCTATACGCTGCCGCACTCCCGCATCCTGATCCACCAGCCGTCGATGAGCGGGCTGGCAGGTCAGGCCACCGATATCGATATCTATGCTCGCGAGATTCTGCGCATGCGCGAGAACCTGAACAAGATCCTGGCCGATGCCACGGGACAGCCGGTGGAGCAGATCGCCCGCGACGTGGAGCGCGATTACATCATGGAAGCCGATAACGCCGTGAACTACGGCATGGTGGACCGCATTATCAGCAGCCGTGAACTGACTCCGATTCCCAAGTAAGCACGGGTTGCGAGGGGAAGACGAAAGCGGCGGACCGGAAGGTCCGCCGCTTTTTAGCAGGCTGGTCCTACTGTTGCGGGGTCGCCTTGGCGAACTTCTCGACTTCGGCCAATTGGCGCCGGACAGTCTCCGCTTCCTTGGCATTCGGCGCGGCTTCGAGGAACGACTTCAGGTGCTGCGCCGCCTCCCCGTACTCCGCCTTCTGCGCCAGGATGATCCCCAGAACATAGCTCGCCTTAGGCAAGCGGCGCTGCTTATCCATCTTGAGGAACTCGCGGCAGCTCTTTTCCGCCGCCGGCAAGTCATTCAGGTTCAGGCGGGCGATCGCATTGAAGTAGAAAGCGTGAGGGAAGTCGAATGGATTCAAGCGGATGATGGTATCCGTGGTATCCGCGACATCCTTCCAGTTGGCCTCGCGCACGGCGATCATGTACAACCCTTCGTAGGGCGGCACCAGCTTGGAATCGGCCGCAAGAGCCGACTGATAGGCCTTGCGGGCCTCCTCGTACTCCTTGCGGGCTTCGTAGGTGCGGCCCAGGGCGCTCCACGCCACCGCGTACTTGGGATAGATCTCGACCGCCTTGGCCAGCTCGCGCTGAGCGTCGTCGTACTTCTGCTTGTCGAAGGCCTTGCGGCCCTTCTCGAACGCTTTCTGCGCTTCCTTAGGGGCCGCCGCGGTGGTCGCGCTGACGGTGAGTCCCTGGACGTTGCCCATGCGGTGCATCAGAATGATGCCGAGGTCGGGGTTGTCGAACGCGCGGCGGTTGGCCAGCGTGACCACATCGCTGCGGAAGCCGGGGAGCTGAGCGCGAAGTTCGCAGCCGAACAGGTCCCGTTCGCTGATGCCCTGATTGGGGCCGTTGGCGCCGTTCAGGCCGCCGAAGCTGCCCTGCGAGGCGCCGCTCATGGTGCCGTCGAAGCTGCCCTGGCTGGCGTCCATGAACATGTTGGCGTTGCGTCCCAGCTCGATGTTGAAGCTGCCCTTGGCGTTGGTGAAGCCTTCCACCCGGGCCACGCCGTTACAGACGCGCTCGATGGCGACAGGCTCGGGCAGGGGCGATCCGTCGGCCATCTGCACTTTGCCGGAAAGGAAGATCGGCCGCCGCATCTCGGGGAATTGCTGCCCGGGCTGGCCACCTGGGAATTGCCCTGGCTGACCGGGGCGTCCGGGGATGTTGCCGGGCGTTCCGCCCGGGCTGCCCGGGCCGGGGGTTCCGCCAGGCGTGGGGCCGGGGGTTCCACCGGGTGTGCCGCCGGGCGCTGGTTGCTGGCTGCTGGCCATGCCGGTTCCCAGGATGCCAGCCAGAATGAAAATCGCTAAACCTTGCTTCCGCATAGAGCTCCAGAAGCCCCCTTCCGCGTGCTTCCGATTATACTCCCGGGGCAACCGGGGTCAACCGCCTGTGTGCCGCATTGGGGCGAAACGGCCCGGAAGCGAGGTTAGCGGGACGCGGTGGCCGCACCCACCAGTTGGTCTTCGATCCGGATATGGTCGAGCTGACCGCGCCGTTTTCCGCCGGTGATCACGAAGGTATAGGTCTTGCCCGCCTCGATGTTGGCGTTGGCGATCCGCATGGCCCGGCCCCGCTCGTTCTCCCGGCCGATCTCGATGGCGGCGGCGGGGTCCACGGTCTTATAGTCGCTGCCGCTGTTGTAATCGACGCCGTCGAAGATCGCTTCGTCCCGTCCGGGGACGCCGACGCGGATCTCGCCCACTCCCGGCGCGGCATGGACAATGCGGACGCGCGCCCGGCCGGCATCGGGTTGCACCAGGTTGTCATTGAGGGCGAGCAGCGCCACGCTGCCGTCCTCCTTGCGGACAGCGACGAGGGTGTGGCGGTCTCCGTCGCCCAGTCCTTCGCTGTTGCTGGCCATGGAGTCGGTTTTTCCGCTGGCGCGCAGGGAGAAGGTCCGCCGCTCGCCCGGCAGTTCCTGATACGGAGTGACGGTCTTATAAGCGACGCCGCTGAACGCCGCCTGGTCACCGAACCACAGATCCGCGCTGGCGAGCATCGGGTCGGCGTTGATGAACCGCACCAGCGCCTTGTCGCGCTTGGCCGCGCTTTCGCTGGACGGCGCGGTGGAGGCCGCGCCCCCGGCGGTGCTCTTGGACGCTTCGTCGGTCTGCCGCGCCGTCCCGCAGCCGGCGATCGCGAAGGCGGCCGTCAGTAAAAATCCACAAGCAGCTTGTTTCTTCCGGAGTGTCATCGTATCCCTCCGCGGGTGAATCCCGCCTCACCTAAGAGGTGCGTTTGGGGGATAACGTTGCGAAGCCGCAGCGCGAGACCGCGGCCGGGTACCCTGAAAACGGTACTCAGAAGTAGGATTGCAGCGTTCCGCGCCGCCGGATGTCGAGCGTCGCGCAGTGGAAGGCCCCGCCGAACGGGGAATAGTAGAGGAAGTTGCACGGGATCGGCTCGAACCCGTGTTCCTTCAACAAGCGGATCATCGATTCCTGGCACCGCTCCACTACGATCCGCTTCTCATCCAGGCTGAGCACGTTCAGAGCGATCCACTTGCTGCACATGTTGGCATGGGTCAAGGCGTAGTCGGCCAGCGTGCCCTTGGAGGGGATCGGGTCCGGAGTGGGGGCCACGATCACATCCCAGTTCTTGAACATCGACGGCAGTTTCCTGGGATCGATGTAATCCGGATTCACCAGGACTTTGCCGGGCGCGAGCGGGATGAAGGTGGTGTCGATGTGCATCGGGTCCGGACATTTGGTTTCGAGCACATGAATGCGGATCTCGTCTCCCAGGTGGCGCTGCATCCAGCGAACGCCCTGCATGTTGGTGACGTTGCTGAGCTGCACGAACCAGTCCCGTCCGCAGCGCATGAAGTCGGCGGCGTCGAAAACCACTTCGGATTCGTTGATGACGTAGCGCAGCGGCTCGCCTTTCTTGGGGGCCTGGAACTTCTCGTCGTAGAGCGAGTCGAGCAGCATGGGTTTGGGCGCGGAACTCCAGCGCGCGCCCTGGTCGAAGTACTCCTGGAACAACTTGCGGTAGGCGTAGCCTTCGAAGAAGCGGGAGCGCCAGCCCATGGGAGTTTCGACGATGTCGTTGCCGGCGACGATGAAGCCGTCGCGCGGGCAGGCGATGCAGAAGCCCTGGCTGCGCCAGAACGGCGTCTTGGTGTTGCGCTGGAAATCGTAGGCGTCGGGGCGGCGGACGGTGATGCCCTGGCTCTTGAGGATCTGGATAAACTCGTCCAGGTTCTTCTGGGCGGCATCCACCATGAACTTGGGGTAGCGGCGTCCGGCAGCGAAGCCATGCAGCCGCCGCGACATTGGATCGGCATTGAACGTAACCGAGACGTGGTGCGGCGGGATGGTGGCGTAGTCGAGGGAGCCGACGATCACTTCCTCGAGCGGATCCCATTCGTTCCAGGAATTGACGGGGCAAACCGCAGAGGCGGCGTGTTGGGACGCAGTTTCAGCCTTGGTTTCGAGCATTTTCGAGAGTCGCCGGAAGTTTCAGGATACCCCAGGCGGGTCGCCGGGAGGTCCCGGCGGGCTTAGCTCTTCAATGCCGCGAGGATCTCGGATACTTCGGGGGCCAGGGCCAGCATCGCCTGCGTATTCTGCTCGCGAGGCATGTCGGAAACCACGTAAGCCATGTAGTCGCCGCTCTCGATGGCAGCCGTTTGGAACTGGCGGCTGGCGGCGCTGTAAACCGGGATCCCGGAGGCCATTACCGAGGGCACCAGGTTGTGACGCACGAACGACTCGTCCTGCGTTTTGCGAACCACGATCACGGAGAGCAGCTTCGCGTCGGACTTGAGCTGGAAGTGAACGAACTTGCGCCCGGCGCGCTTGCAGACGTGGGCGCCGTAGATGCGGAACTCGCCCGGCGCGCGGCTGGAGACCACCTGCAGCAGGGACTGGTACCGCGGCGGCAGCGCCTGCGCCGCTTCCTCGAGCTTGGGCAGCGTTTTGGGAACGCGGCCGTAGTGGGAGCAGTGGATATGAT
Organism: uncultured Solibacteraceae bacterium; assembly: GCA_964406035.1. GTDB lineage: Bacteria > Acidobacteriota > Terriglobia > Bryobacterales > Bryobacteraceae > JAIEPW01. The sequence continues at coordinate 12,275 of CAYOQB010000087.1, forward strand.
CGTCCAGGCCGGCCTTGAGCGGCGTCGCGACGGTTTGCAGGGTGGAAGCGATGAAGGATTCCTGATCGTCGACGGTGACGCGGAGCCTGCCTACCTGATAGAGAACGGCCGCGCCAGCGCACAACACCAGCATCGCGGCGGCGGGGACCCACGGAGATCGCCAGCCGAAACGCGGGGCCGCCGTTCGCGCGTCGAGCCGCTGCCGGACCCGCACCTGCAGCTCCGGCGGGACCGGCTCACTTTTCACCGCGCTGCGCAGGCGGGCGAGCATTTCGTTGTTCATGCCTGTATCCATGTTGTCTTTGTTCATGCGCCTTGCTCCCGGGCGGCGGTTCTGCCGATTCCGTATGATTGCGCTACTTCCAGAAGTTGCTCCCGCAGCAGCTTGCGGCCGCGGCTCAATCGGGACATCACGGTGCCGATGGGGACGGCGAGAATTTCCGCGGCGTCCTTGTAGGCAAACTCTTCCACATCCACCAGCAAGACCACGGCCCGGAAGTCGGCCGGAAGGCGGTCCAGCGCGCGCAGGATCTCGCCATCGGTGAGGCTCTCCGGAATCGGCGTGGGGGCGATCAGATTCGTCTCCAGGAACTCTTCGGTGTCCTTTAGCAGAGGGAAACGGAACCACTTACGGCGGTGGTGGTTGACGCAATGGAACAGGATCTTGAACAACCAAGCCCGGCAGTTGGTGCCCTTTTCAAAGCGGTGGAAGGACTTCCAGGCCTGGAGGTAGACTTCCTGGACGACGTCCTCGGCGCGGGTGCGATCCCCGAGAATGCGGGTGGCGGTGCGGAACAGGTCGTTCAGATGCGGCATGGCCGCGGCATCGAACTCCAGCCGGTCGGCATCGGGGGTGATGGCGGCGGAGAGATCGCCGGTGTTGGCGTGAGGGCTGCCTGGCTCGTCGCTCATCCACGTCTCCATTGCCTTCGAAGCGGCCATACGCGGGTGTGATCCCGACGGTTGCGCATATTATTCCCAGGCTTTTGCAATTCTCTTTTCCAGACCCAACAGTTCAGCTAAACACCTTTCGGGCGCGGGCGCAAAGGGTGTTGCATACTAAGCGAACGCCCCTCCGGGCAGGAGGGGCGTCCGCGACTAAGTGCTTACTTCACAGCAGATTGGAAGGAGGCCTCGCCCAGCAGGACTTCCGCCCAGGCGCAGTAAACCTGCACCTTGGCGATGTCCTTGACGTAGGCGGGCACCATCACTTCACGCTTCTCGCCGGCCTTGATCTTGAACGCGTCCAGGGTGTAGACGGTTCCCTTGGAGTCGACGACGCGCCAGGTGGGAGCGGGAGTATCCGGGACCTTGAACTCGGGAGTGACGCGGAGAATGCTCTTGCCGCTCTCGGTGGTGTGGATCGCCATTCCGGTGTTGGCCTTGGGGCCCTGGAACTGGCTGGTGGTGTGCGGTCCGCCCTTTTCGGCGGCAGCGGCCTGGCTGGCAACGCCGGCTGCGAGGGCGCAGGCCAGCGTGAAGACAGAAAACAAGCGGGAGATGCGAAGCATAATGTGTTTTTTCCTTTTGTGCTGAGTGAGATGGGTTAAGGCTCGACGATTTCGACGGCGTGGCCGTCGGGATCGCGAACCAGGATCGACCGGCGGAATCCCAGTGCCGGGTCCGGGAGTTCGACAACTCCGGGAGACACGAAAGCCGCTCGGCCGGTACGGAGGCGGCGTTCGGCGTCAGCAGAGCTGATTCCGGAGAGCCGCGTTTGCCAGTGGATGAGGTCGTTGGACTTCACCTCTGGCGGAAAGGGACGCCCGTCGCGGGGCGACAGGTATTCCAGAAACTCGACGCCGGGACCGGATGCGCCGCGAAGCGAAGTGATCCGCAGCCGCGCGCCGAACACGTTGTTCAGCCGCTCCTGCTCCGGTCCGTAGTTTTCGCTCTCTCCGGCGATCTTCATTCCCAGCGTGTCGCGATAGAACCGCAAACTTGCCTCTGTGTCGGAAATCACGATGGCGGTGTGGTCTATTCCAAGAAACAGCGCATTGGATGGGCGATGCCACTTGGGATCGCCCTTGCCTTCGGGGAACTCGAGCACTTCCAGCGCGTGGCCGTCCGGATCGCGGAAATAGAAGGCGCGAATTCCGCCGGCGTTTTTGTTCCATGCCGGCAGCGTCTGCGGACCCGCGGATGCATGTTTCACCTTGTGCCGCCGCAGATGCCGATAGGCCTCATCCATGTCGCGGGTGATCATGGCAATGTGCTGGAACCAGCGGTCGTTGCTGCGCTGGTCGGGCGGCGCGGGGCGTCCTGCCGGCGCCAGGAACTCGGTCAGCTCGATGGACTCGCTGCCGAGGCGAAGTTTCGCGCGGCGAAGCCGGACGCCGAAGACTCCGGTCATGTGCTCGTACTCGGGACCCGCAACTTCCAGTTCGGAGAGCTTCTCGAAGCCCAGCACCCGGGTGTAGAACTCGACCGACCGGTCGAGGTCGGAAACGGTCATTCCCACCGACTCCACCGCGACCTCCGCGCCCAGGCGCAGGGTCAGGAACAAGGCTGCCGCCGCCAGTCTCACTGCATTCTCCCGATCAGGTGATCGCCGACGCGCAGCGCGTTGGCGATGATGGTCAGCGCCGGATTCACCGCGGCCGAGGACGGGAAGAAGCTGCCGTCCACGACGTACAGGTTGTCGAGCTCGTGCGCCTTGCAGTTCACATCCAGGGCCGAGGTCCGCGAATCGTGCCCGAAACGGATGGTGCCGTTCTGGTGCGCGACCCCGGCCAGCGGGATGCGCTGGCCGAGAAACACGTTGCGCGCGAACAGGCCCTGGTGGCACTTATGGCCGTGAACGTCACACCGGGTCTGGTTCTTCATCAACTCCTGCAGCTTGCGGATGAGGCGGGTGTGACCCTCTTCGTTGTTCACGGTGTAGCTGAGGATGATGTTGCCGTCGCGGTCGAGCGTGACGCGGTTGTCGGGGTCCGGCAGATCCTCGGAGGTCAGCCAGAAATCGAGCGAGTGATTGGCCATCATTTCCAGCGAGAATCCGGGGGCGACGGCCGGCGCGCCCGCCGCCAGGGCGTCGCGGTCCAGCTTGCCGACAAACGAGATGTGGCCCATGGGATACTTCCACTCCGGCGATCCCAGGTAGAAGTCGTTCAGCGACAGCGTTTTCTGGAATACGGTCGGGTTGGGGCACAGCGACAGCGCCATCATCACGGAGTTGATATGGCCCATGTAATGACGGCCCACGACATCGGACCCGTTGGCCAGGCCGTGCGGATGCCGGTCATTGGCGGAGCGCAGCAGCAGCGCGGCGGAGTTGATGGCGCCGCAGGCGCTGACCACGATATCGGCGGAAAATTGCTCCACGGTTCCGTTGCGCTCCACCACCACCTGCGTCACCTCGCGTCCGGATGCGCTGGTTTCCAGCCGCGACACGTACGCGTGGGTCAGCAAAGTGACGTTGGGGTATTCCAGCGCGGGCTGCACGCCGAGCACTTCCGCATCGGCCTTGGCATGAACCAGGCAGGGAAAGCCGTCGCACGTGCCGCAGCGGATGCAGGGGCTGGACTGCGGCTTCCTCTCATCCAGCATGACGCCCAGTGGAGTGTGGAACGGCTTCAATCCCTGGCGGGCGAAATCGTCGGCCAGGTGCTGGATGCGGGGCTCGTGGCTGACCGCCGGATGGGGATACGGGCAGCTTGACTTAGGCTCCGTGGGATCTTCGCCGCGCGCGCCGTGCACGTGATACCAGTGCTCGGCCTGCAGGTAGTAAGGCTCCAGATCGTCGTAGGAGATCGGCCAGGCGGGGGAGACGCCGCCATGATGGCGAATCTCGCCGAAATCCTCGCGCCGCAGCCGGAACAGGGCCGCGCCATAGAACTTGGTGTTGCCGCCGACGTTGTAGTTGGTGTGGGGATGGAGATCCTTGCCGTTCTTGTCCCGCCAGCGTTCCTTGGTTTGGTAGCGGCCCTCCAGGTTGACGGCGCGCGAGCTCCAGTTCTCTTTCTCGCGGGGAACGAAGCCGCCGCGTTCCAGCAGCAGGATGCGCTTGCCCGCCGGGGCCAGCTTGCGGGCCAGCGTGCCGCCGCCCGCGCCCGTGCCGATGATGATTACGTCGTAGTGATTACCGGTCATGCATTTCTCCAAAGCGGCATCGGAAGATGCACGGCTGTAAATTGTGGTGGTGCAGCTTGGCGCAGAACACGCGATGGATGCCGCGCCGCGACACGTAGATCCGGGAAGCCAGCATCATGCCCAGCACCGGAGCGGTGAAGTAGATCCACAGCGAGTTCCAGACGCCGGCATCCAGGGCGGAGGCCAGGGTCCGCGCGGGGTTCATGCTCATGCCGGACAGGGGCGCTTCGAAGGTGATGAAAAGCGCTACCAGCGAGCCGGCGAAGTACGGCGTATACGGAGACAGGCGCGGCGTATTGGAGACGCTGAGGACGGTCAGCATCATCACCGTGGAGATGCCCGTTTCCGCGGCGAAGGCGGCCAGCTCACCCCGCGGTCCCGGCGCCGTGACCACGGAGTTCACCGCGGAATGGTGCAGCGCGGGGCCGATCAGCAAGGCGGCGAGCGCCACCCCCGCGATCCCTCCGGCCACCTGAAATACGCCGTAGAACACCGCATCCCACTTGGCCACCTTGCCCAGTGAGAAGAAGGTCAGCGTAACCGCCGGATTCAGATGCGCGCCGGAGCGCTTGCCCCAGGGGGAGAGAATGATCGCGATCGCGGTAAGGCCCATGGCCAGCCCGCCGACGGCGCGCCGCAGAAAGGAATCCTCGATGGCGTGGTTCAGCGGACTGGCCGGATGTTGCAGCAGGACGCCGAATACGCAGGCCGAAATCATGAACGCGCCCAGGGCCCAGCCCTCCATCAGGTATTCGGGCCAATGCGCCGCAAGACTCTGGCGGGCTCCGGGCCCGGTCTGCTGTCTTGCGGTCGCTACCGCTTGCGTGGCTGGCATACATGTGATGAATGTATCGCCGCGCGCAGTCTATTCCAGGGCGACGGCGCGGGAAGGGCCGGAATAAAACCGGCGGCGGGTGGAATCCATACGCATCATGAGTTCGGATCAACCCTCCACCAACCACCCCAAGAGCAGGCACAAGCTGTTGATCGAGGTCAACACCCGCTGGCTGCTCCAGGCCGGGGCGCTGCTGGAGAAGATCAGCGACGATGCCTACGCCGGCATGCCCGCGGGGGTGGAGCCGCACCGGGTGGGCGCGCACCTGCGGCACATCCTCGAGTTCTACGATTGCTTCCTGTGCGGCATGCGCACCGGGTACATCGACTACGACGCCCGCCGCCGCGATCCGGTGATCGAGCGCTCCCGCGCCGAAGCGGCGCGGCGAATTCAGGAGATCATCGCCAGCCTGAACAGCGGAAACTACGAGCATGAGGATTTCATCGTGATGGTCCGCATGGAGGGCGCCGACGAGATGGGCATCACCGGCGGCTGGCTGGCATCCTCGGTAAGCCGGGAACTGCAGACCCTGAGCAGCCACACCATTCATCACTTCGCGCTAATCGCCGTGACGCTGCGGGCGCAGGGAATTCCCGTGGATGCTTCGTTCGGGGTCGCCCCTTCCACTCTGAATTACCAGAAGCGGCTGCGGACCACGTCGAGCGCCGCCTAGGCGCATGTGCACGGTAAGCTGGATTCACGAGCCCGGCGGCTTCCACCTGCTCAGCAATCGCGATGAGAAAAAGACGCGCCTGCGCGCGACGCCGCCCGCCGAGCGGATCTGCGACGGGGTGCGCTACCTGTCGCCTTGCGACGGCGATCACGGCGGGACCTGGATCGCGGTGAATGAGTATGCCACCGGCTTCTGCCTGCTGAACGGAGCTAATGTCGGCGGCCGCGACGAAGTCTGCGCCTCGCCACGCCAAAGCCGGGGCTGGCTGATCCCGCGGATCGCCTGCTCGACGGGTATCGAGGATGCCCTGCGGCGCATCGCATACTGCGATCCGCGGTCGTTTGCCCCGTTCACACTGCTGTTGCTGGAACCGGGGCTGCCCGCGGCCATCGCGGAGTGGGACGGCCGCGAACTCGCCCTGCTCCCGTACGGTGATCCCTTCCTGCCGCTGATTTCGTCGTCGGTTGCGGCTGAGGCGGTGCGCGCGCATCGCCGGGAAGCCTTCAAACGGCTACACTCGCAAGATGCGGTGGATTTGCGGCGATACCACTCCAGTCACCACGACGGCCCGTCTTTCCGATCGCCCTGCATGCATCGCGAGGACGCGGAAACGGTGAGCTTCAGCCACATCCACGCGACGCTCGATGGCATCACGTTCGGCTATGTCGATGGTCCCCCATGCCGCGGGGCAGTGGAGGCGACAACATGCCTTCGCTGATTCTGCTGGCGCTGAGCACACTGATCTCCGAGGACCTGGCGTGCATCGCCGCCGGGGTGATGATCGCGCGGGGCGATCTTGGGTTCCTGCCCGGGGTGGCGGCTTGCTTTGCCGGAATCTTTGTGGGCGACCTCCTTCTGTACGTCGCGGGACGCTCGGGCGGGGTGTTCGCTCGCCGGCTGGTTCCCGATCACCGCCTGAAGCAGGCATCGGAATGGATCCAACGGCGTGGAATGCGCATCGTCTTTATTAGCCGCTTTACGCCTGGCCTGCGGCTGCCGGTGTACGTTGCCTCGGGATTTCTGCATGTTCCGCTGCGCAGCTTCGCGGGCAGCCTCGCTTTGGCCGCCGCCGCGTGGACGCCGCTGTTGGTCGGCGCGGCGATGCTGTTCGGAGAACGGCTGACGCGGGTCGCCTCGCTGCCCGTCGCGCTGGTGGTCCTGTACGCGATGCTGCGTCTGCTGCAGTGGCTGCTGGTCTGGGAGAACCGGCGTCGCGCCGCCGGGTTCCTGAAGCGCAAGCTGCGCTGGGAGTTCTGGCCGAGCTGGGCGGCGTACCTCCCCATGACTCCATACTTTCTTTGGCTCGGCTGGAAGCATCGCTCGGCCACGATTTTCACGCTGTCGAATCCGGGGATCGAATCCGGAGGACTGATCGGCGAATCGAAGTCGGAAATCCTGCGGCGCCTCGCCTCCCTCCCGGGTCTGGTGCCCCCGTTTCACCTGCTGCCCGCGTCCGCCGGCTTCGAGGAACGCGCGGCCCTGGCGCTGCAGTTAGGCGGGTTTCCGATTGTGCTCAAGCCCGATACCGGGGAGCGCGGCGCCGGGGTCCGCGTGATCCGCGATGTTGCCGGACTCCATGATTACCTGCGAGAGCATCCGGAAGATGTGATCGCGCAGGAATACGCTCCCGGGCACGAGTTCGGCATCCTGTACGCGCGTCATCCCAGCGAGCCGAAGGGCCGCATCGTCTCCATCACCAGCAAAGTGTTTCCGACCGTGACCGGCGATGGCCAGCGGACTTTGGCGCAGTTGATTCTGGACGACGATCGCGCGGTTTGCCTGGGCTCCTGGTACCTCACGGTGCACGGGCAAGGCTCGGGCCGGGTTCCCGCGCAGGGCGAAACCGTGCAGCTTGTCGAGGTGGGCTCGCACAGCCGGGGCACCGTGTTTCTCGACGGCTGGGCGATCTGGACGCAAGCCTTGGAAGACGCCGTCGATCGCGCGGCAAAGGCGCACCCGGGCTTTTATCTGGGCCGCTTCGATATCCGCGCGCCCTCCATCGAAGCGCTGAAGGCCGGCCACTCGTTCCGGGTGATCGAGCTGAACGGGGTATCCTCGGAGCCGGCGCACATCTACGATCCGGGGGTCAGCATCGTTGCCGCGTATGCGGCGCTGATGCGCCACTGGCGGATGGCGTTTGAGTTCGGCGCGAAGAATCGCGAGCTGGGCCACGCGCCGATGCGCGTCCGGGAGTTGCTGGAACTGCTGTTCTCAGCGGAGGCTCGAGCCGGCAAACGGAATCTCCCCCCGATGCAGGAAGAGTACTCCGGCTGAGCAGGCGAATACGACCAGCGCCAGCGCGAAGAGCTCGCCCTGATCGCCGACCGCCGGCAGAGCGATGCCCAGTTTGGTCAGGTGGCTGAGGATCGCCCCGCTGATCACGCCCAGCGACAGAAGCGCGCCGAAAACGACCGTCCCGGGCAGCAACAGCAGGATGGATGCAATCAGCTCGGCGATGCCGCTGCCGATCCGCCCCCACGGCTCAATGCCCAGGGTGGAGAAGATGTACACCGATTCCCGAGCCCCGCTGAACTTGAAGAAAAGGGTCTGCAGGAGAATTGCCGCGGTGATGCCGCGAAGGACCCAACTGGCGATGACGATTGTCTTGGTTTGCTCCATATCGGGAATGCAATCCCTTGGAGGCTCGCGGCTATTCCCGGGTGATGGAGGCAGGGTCGGCCCGCAGGATTTGGAGCTGCCCCAGGCGGATCAGTTCGCCGCGGATAGTCACGCGCTCTCCGGCGTAAGGGGAGAGCTCGCGGCTCAACGGGCGATCGCCGGGACCGGTCAGCAGAATCAATCTTCCGTTCACCGCGATTGCGGCGGGTACGCCGCCGCTGATGCAGCGGGCGGCGCACTGCCGGTGGACCTTGCCTTCTCCCGGATTCATCACACCCAGGTAGCATTTGGAATCGACGATTTCGCCAGTGAAGCTGTGCGGACCTTCGCTGACCGCGGGCGTCGCGACGCTGCCCGGGCCTTTCGGCCTCCAGCTTCCCGGCAGGATCTCCAGCATCCGCGTGGATCCCCGTTCGATCAACGATCCCTGCAATTCCACGGGCTGCGATTGGCCTGCGGCCGCGATCGCGCCCGCGCCATGCTTTCCCGGTCCCACCAGCAGGTATCGCTCCCCGCCGCTGATGATTGAAGGCACCGGCGTCTGTTCCGCGATCCCGCTGTAGGTCCGGAACACGCCGAATTCGAACTTCGAAGGCGCGAACGGGCCTTGCCCCGCCGCCAGCAGGATGGCCAGCAGCGCGCCGCAGCCGATTAGAAGGGCTACTGTTGTCTTCATTCGACCCTGGAGGGCTCCAGCCGCGTGCCCGGCGCGCACGGTCGCGGGTCCACATAAACGACTCCAGACTCCACCCGCGTGCGGTACGTCGCCACCTTCTCCTGAAACGGCGGCGGCGACGCGCCGGAATCCGGCAAGTACTGGTATCCATGCCATGGGCAGACGACACAGCCGTCCACGATGCGTCCTTCGCCCAGAGGTCCGTTCTGATGCTGGCACACGTTGGAGATCGCCGAAACCTTGTTGTCGTAGCGGAACACCGCGATCCGCTCGCCGCCCACGCTCAGCATCTTGGCCCGGTTGGCCGGGATCTCCGCCGCCGGGCAGACCGGCACGAACTCGCCGCTCACCTTCCAGTCGAAAGCCTGATCCAGTCGCCGCTCCCTCCATCCCGCGGCAAGGTGCAAGCCGGTGACGATGGTCATGCCCGCCGCGGTGATCGCTACGAACAGCGGATTGGTTTCCGACTGCAGCGCGCCCAGAGTTACATGCCCGATCAACAGCCCGTACGCCAGATACACGCCCATGTGCAGCCGCTTCCACACCCGCGGGGTCAGCAGGTTCAACCAGAAGTCGTGGCTCGTCGCAGCCATCAGGAACAGGATCAGCAGCGCGGCCAGGCCCGGAAGCTCAAACGGGAATTGCGGGATCGAGTCGAAGCGCGTGTTGCTGGTCAGCAGGCTGACCAGGGGGTTCGTATCGCCCAGGCTGTGAAACTGCACGATGGCGAAGATCGCGTGCGCCAGCGCGACCACGAACATCGTGACCCCCAGGTGGCGGCGGTTGTAGAGCAGCGGCAGGAAGCGCGGACTCAGGCGGCACAGCGGTCCGATACAGAGAATCACGTGCAGCAGCAGGAAGGCGCAGGTGGCCAGGCCGCGGATCAGCAGTGTTTCGAGGGTCGCCGCTGGATGCAGCAGCGCGCCGGCGACCAGAAAGCTGGCCAGGTACAGCAGGACGCCGCCGGCCAGCGCCAGGTCGTACTGCTTCTTCACCGGGTTCCAGTAAATCGCCTTGTACTGCAGGCTCATCGCGACAGCACTCCCGCGATCAGCAGCAGCGGCAGCAACACCGCAAGCAACAGCCAGATCCGCAAATGCCAGCGACGCAAGGGCTGCACCATATCAGCTCCGCATCCACCTTCCGAGCAACAGCGGCCACAGGGCGGCGGTCCCCGGCAGCAGCAACAGGCGGAATCCGATGCCTGTGCCCCGCGTCTGCGGGTCCAACCTCTGCACGCCGCGAGTCAGGAAAGCGATCGCGAAAGCCAGGCCGAACGCGACATACGCCGCGGCGAGGCCCACCACCCACTCCGCACTCATTCGTTCCCTCCCGCAGCTAATTACTCTACTCCCCTGAGGACCAGGCGGAGCGGAACTCCGGATATAGGGTCAAGCCGCCGCAGGCGAAGATCGTCTGGCCGGTGATGTACGACGCCTCCTCGGAAGCCAGGAAAACGAATACGGAAGCGATCTCCTCGGGGGAAGCAGCGCGGCCCATTGGGATGTGGCTCTCGACCGCGGCCTTGGCCTCGGGGTCGTTGATCCAGGCGTTGTTGATCGGGGTTACCACCGCGCCGGGACCGACCGCGTTCACCCGGATACCCCGGCCCGCGTACTCGAGAGCCAGAGTCTTGGTCAGGTTTTCCATGCCACCCTTGCTGACGGAATACGGCAGATACTTCGGCTTGGGGATCACCTCGTGGACGCTGGAGTTGTTCAGGATGACGCC
>CAYOQB010000088.1:0-5135 GCA_964406035.1 uncultured Solibacteraceae bacterium
CGATCGCACTGATGGTGCTGATGAACGCCGCGGGACAATTCGGCGGGCTGGCGTCGGGGACCGCGCGGCTGCCGTTCGCCGTGGGCGCGGATCAGCGGCTGCCGGCTGCGTTCGCGCGCGTTCATCCGAAATGGGGCACGCCGCACATTTCCATGCTGTTCTTCGGCGCGGTATGTTCGTTTTTTCTGCTGGCGATGCAGCTTGGCGACACGATGCGCACGGCGTATCAGGAGCTGGTGTCGATGATGGTGCTGACCACGTTCGTGCCCACCGGCGCGATCTTTCTGTGTGCATGGAAAGCGGGGCGACGCTGGAGCGCGGCTTGTGGAGCGTCGGTAACGGCTCTGGCGATGGTTCTCTCCCTAGCTCCGCCGGAAGGCGCATCGCCGCTGGTGTACGAGGCAAAGATTCTCGGCGGAACCGCGGTGATCGTGCTGACAGGTAGACTGCTGTATAGGCGATCCCCCGTCGCGCGATGAACTACCCCGAATCGGTTCAATTTTTGTACTCTCTCGGCAATGAGCTGAAGACGGTGAAGCTCGGCCTGGAGCGGATCCAGGCGGTGCTGGATGCGCTGGGCAACCCGGAACGCCCGATGCGAATCGTGCATGTCGCCGGGACCAATGGGAAGGGCTCGACATGCGCCATGATCGAGGCCGCGCTGCGGGGCGCGGGCAGGCGCACCGGGCTGTTCACGTCGCCGCATCTGGTGGAACCGGCGGAACGGATTCAGATCGCAGGCCGGCCGGTGAGCCGCGAGGATTTCAGCCGCGCGTTCGACGCGGTTCACGCTGCCGTGGACGCGCTGATCGAGCGCAACGCAATCGACGGGCACACCAGCTACTTTGAGACGATCACCGCCATGGGGTTCTGGCTGTTCCGGGAGGCGGCGATCGAGTGGCTGGTGCTTGAAGTGGGGCTGGGCGGGCGATTGGACGCGACCAACTGCGTGATGCCGGAGCTCTGCGTGATCACGCCTGTGGACTTCGACCACGAACAGTACCTGGGCGGAACACTGGAGAGCATCGCCTTCGAGAAGGCAGGCATTTTGAAGGCCGGCGTGCCGGCGGTGATCGCGCCCCAGCATCCAGAGGCGATGGCGGTGATCGAGGCTCGCGCTCAGGAACTGGGCGTGGAGTGTGCGCGGGCGGCGGACTGGACGGTGCGGGATCTCGACATCGACGCGCGGGGCTGCCGGTACCGGGCGGTGAACGCGGGCGCTTCGATGGAGGTCCGCTGCCCGCTGGCAGGAGAGCATCAGGTGGTCAACTCGCTGACCGCGGCGCTTGCGTTGTCGCGGCTGGGCGTGGACCCCGAGGGCATGGCGACCGCGGTGTGGCCGGGCAGGCTGGAACGCGTGTCGGAGCAGCCGGAGATCATTCTGGACGGAGCGCACAATCCGGCGGGAGCTCGCGCGCTGGCGGCGTACATCAAGCGCTTCTACGGAGGCCGCCGCGTGCGGATGATCTATGGAACCATGCGGGACAAGGCGATCGAGGAGATTGCCGAAGTGCTGCTGCCGCTGGCGGACAATCTTGTTCTCACCGCGCCGGAATCGCCGCGCGCGCTCCGTCCGGCGGTGATTCGCGATTTTCTGGACCGGCCGGGAGTGCGCGTCGCGGAGAACGTCGCGCAGGCGATACAGATGATGCAGCCGGCGCAGGAGAACGATGTCCTGTTTATCACCGGGTCGCTGTTTCTGGTGGGAGAGGCACGGGCGCTGCTCGTAAAATGATCGGAATGCGCAAGCTCGTATCGCTGCTGGTGCGCGACCCGCTGGTTGTGATTCTGACGGCGGCGTATGGCACGGTGGGCATTCTGGTCTCGCTGGTGGATCGCGACGGGCGGAAGCAGACTAAGGTGGCGCGGCGCTGGGCTCGCAACCTGCTGCGGGTAGCGGGCGCGACGGTTCGAGTGGAAGGAATCGAGCGGATCGACCCCAAGGCGAACTACGTCTTCGCCTCGAACCATGCGAGCTACATGGATACTCCGCTGATTGTGGGCTATGTTCCCGCGGAGTTCCGTTTCCTGGCCAAGAAGAGCCTGTTCAAGCTGCCTTTTATCGGCAACCATCTGACTCTGGCCGGGCATATTCCAGTGGAACGGGAGGATCCCCGCGCGGCAGTGAAGACGATGTCGTTGGCCGCGGAGACAATTCGCGGCCGCAACGTCTCGCTGATCGTGTTCCCGGAGGGCGGGCGGTCCATGGACGGGAGCTTGAAGACGTTCAAGGAAGGGGCGGCGCTGATCGCGATCAAGGCGGGAGTGCCGGTGGTTCCGCTGGCGCTGCAGGGGACCCATCATTTGTTGCCGATGCACGGGCGGATCGTGAATCCGGGTCCGGTGAAGCTGATGGTTGGTGAGCCGATCCCGACTGTGGGCTTGACGCTGAAGGATCGCGAGAAGCTGACGGAACAGGTGCGGCAGGCGATCGCCGGGATGCTGGGGTCCTTGTGACGCGGCGCAGGTTCTGGATCGCGGCCGGAGGGCTTGCGGCTGCGGGTGCGGCGTATCCCTTCGCAGTAGAGCCGAACTGGTTCCAGGTGACGAAGAAGATCGTCCCGCTGCGCGGGATCAACGCATGCAGCCGGCTCCGCATTCTGCATCTTTCGGACTTTCATGCCTCCACCGAGATGCCGATGTCCCGCGTTGAGCGGGCGATCCGGCTGGGGATCGAAACCCAGCCCGACCTGATCTGCCTCACCGGCGATTACGTCACGCGTGGGATGGAAGTGGATGCGGAGGGGTACCGCAAGCTCCTCGGGCGACTGGCATCGGCGGCGCCGGTGCTGGCCAGCTTCGGCAACCACGATGGAGGCCGGTGGGCGAAAGCCGGGTCCGGCTATGCGAGCACCAACGAGATGCAGGCACTGCTTGAGTCCGTTGGGATCGCCGTACTGCGCAATCGTTCGATGCAGGTGAATGCTGGTGCGCAGGCGATTACGGTGGTGGGCGTCGGCGACTTGTGGGCGGCTGATCTTCAGGCTGAGCCGGCGTTCCGCGGTGTCTCCGCGGAGTCGGCCCCGGTGGTGCTTCTCTCTCACAACCCGGACAGCAAGGCTGAGGTGAAGTCCTATCCCTGGCGGCTGATGCTGTGCGGGCACACGCATGGAGGGCAGGTCGCGCTGCCGGGATACGGCCCGCTGATGGTACCGGTGAACGACCGCGCTTATGCGGCCGGTTTGAATCGCTGGGACAATCGCTGGATTCACACCACGCGGGGTGTTGGCGGCCTGATGCGCGGTGTCCGGTTCCTTTGCCGGCCTGAGATCAGCGTCCTGGATCTCGTGCCTGAGAATTGGGAGGCCTGTACTTACGATCCAGATCGGAAGCCTGGGGATTAGGTCACCAGATCACGCGAACCGGATACTGGGCCAGGGTTTCATCCGGCGACAGGATGGCCATGTCGTGCAGGATGGCCTGCGAGATCAGGAGGCGGTCGAATGGATCGGAGTGGAGTTGAATCAGTTGAGCCGCGTGCAGTGCCTCGCGCTCGTCCACCGGCAGGGGTTCGATGCCGCTCTCTTCCCGCAGCCGGGGAATGTAGTACATGGGCGACTTGGGCAGCGGCAGCTTTCCGCGCGAGTACTTGATGCCGATCTCCCAGGCGGAAGCGGCGCTCAGGTAGCGGGAGTTGGAGGCGTCGAGGTACGCCGTCCGGGCAGCCTCACTCAGCTTGTCCGGATCTGCCACTGCCCACAAGAAGACGCAGGTATCCAGTAGGAGCTTCATTCGCCCTGAAACGCTTTCAGGATGTCCTCCGGAAGAGGCTCGAAGAACGAGTCGGGGAGCTGGAACTCGCCCTTCGCGACACCCAGCTTCGGCGGCTTGGACGATGGCTGGCTAACGGCACGCAGTTCCGCGACGGGGTGGTTGTGGTTGCAGATCATGACGGACTCCCCGGGTTTGAGCTCGGCCAGGTAGCGAGACAAATACGTCTTAACTTCATTGATGTTCGCCTGCTTAGCCATCTTGGTTGCCACACCCATGAGTCTATTGTCTCCCTATTTTAGGATCGATGTCAAGACTAACTATTGAGTCAGGATGTTGACCTTCTCACCCCAAATCCACTGACTGAACCACTCGTAATTGTGCTCCATGGCGGCCTTTTGCTCTTTGGGCTTATCGATTCCGTGGCCGAAACCTTTGTAAACAATCAACTTTGATGGAACCTTGCGATCCTGGAGGCCGCGGTAGAGCTCATAGGCGTTGGGGATGGGAACGCGTTTGTCGAACTCGCCGTGCTGGATCAATGTAGGTGTTTTCGCGTTGTTTATGTACGACATAGGCGAGGTCTTCCGGTAGATCTCGGGATCCTCCCACGGGGTCGCCTTCAGGTACTGGCGGGTGAAGGGGTCTATGTCCGTGTTGACATAGTAGGTTCGCCAGTCGGAGATCCCGGCGCCCACCGAAGTAGCCTTGAACCTGGTCGAGTATGTGGTCAGAAATGCGGAGATGTATCCACACTGGCTCCACCCCATTGCGCCGACCCGTTCGGGATCGATGTAGCCCTTGGAGATCAGGAAATCGACACCGCTGACCACGTCATCGTGGTCGCCGAGCCCCAGGTTGCGGACGTTCAGGGAGCGGAACTTCTCGCCATAGCCGGCCGAGCCGCGGTAGTTGGGCCGCAGGATCACTGCGCCCTTAGCGGCGAAGCGCTCCATGGGATAGGTGCGGTCCGGGCTGAGGGTCGGAACGTCGATTCCGGCGGGTCCGCCATGGGTAATCACCAGCAGGGGGTATTTGCGGGCAGGATCGAAACCGTGGGGCTTGATGAGGATGCCTTCGATCACCGCCCCGTCCTTCGATTTCCATTCCACGACTTCCCGCGTCGCGAGCTGGAAGGGCTTCATCTGATCCGAGAACGACGTGATGGGACGCGCGGCGAAGCCGGCCAGGGGCGACACGCAGATCTCGGCCATACGATTGGGAGCGGAGCAGGTGAACGCGGCCTTGCCGAAGTCCCTGGTGAAGCTGGCGCCGCCGAACAGTCCCTCCGCGGGCGCGCTCAGTTTCTGGAAGTCGCCGGTGGCGGGATTCAGGCGGAAGATGTGCTGCGTGGTCTTCTGGAAGCCGCCGAAGTAGATTCCATCCGGGCCCCAGTCGATGAGGCTCGCGTTCTCGTCGAACTT
>CAYOQB010000088.1:5235-22775 GCA_964406035.1 uncultured Solibacteraceae bacterium
CGAAGTAGATTCCATCCGGGCCCCAGTCGATGAGGCTCGCGTTCTCGTCGAACTTTCCCGAGACCACTCGCACCGCGCCGCCCTCCGCCGGGGCGATTCCGATCCGGCGGTTGTTGAAGAAGTAGTAGGGATCGGCGTTCGCCGTCTGGAAGGCGAGCTGGGCGCCATCCGGCGACCAGACCGGGCTGGTGTCGGGACCGTCCACGGATACCACCTTGCGAATGCCCCTATCCGCCAGCCGGACGGTGTAGATATCCGAGGTGCCCATGTTGCCAATCTCCGGGTCCTTGGCCGCGCTGAAGGCGATGCGCTGGGAGTCGGGGGACCAGGCGATCTCGCCCACGCTGAACTCCGTTCCCTGGGTCAGCGCCGCGGGCTTCACCTTGGCGGGCGGCGCGGCGATCTCCACGGTCCAGATGTGGTTCATGTTGTGGTCGCCCCTGAAGATCTCGAACGCGCCGAACTTGTCCTCGCGCTCCTTGCGGGCCTTGGAGGGCGGACCCGAGGAGACGAACGCAATCCTCTTCCCGTCCGGCGACCACTGGAAGGAACCGGCGTTCCCGTCGAAGTCGGTCACCTGCGTTGCTTCGCCGCCGGTGGGCGAGATTAGGTAGATCTGCGTCTTGCCGTCGCGGGAGCTGGCGAATGCGATCTTCTTCGAATCGGGCGACCACTGGGGGTTCGAGTTCGACTTTTTGGAGTGGGTGAGCTGGTAGCGCTCGCCGGTGGTGGAATCGTAGATCCAGATTTGTGTCCGGAACGCGTTCTCCTCCCAATCGGCTTCGCTGACCGTGTAGGCAATCAGGCGGCCGTCGGGCGAGATGCGGGGGGATCCGCCGGTCTTCATGCTGAGGGACTGGTCGGCTGTGGGAGTCTGCGCCCACAAAACCGCGGACAGGAGAAATATCACAATCCGGTGCATGCAACTATTATGGAATCGATGTCCACCCTTGTCAGCCGCCTGATTGAGAACCGGTACCTGGAGGAAGACGCGGCGTATACGGACGCGGAACGGGCGGTGATCAGCCTGGCAGGCTATGAGGAGGCTCGCACGGCGATCACGAGCTGGGAGGGTTACGAGCCCACGCCTTTGCGGGAGCTGAAGGTGGATTCGGCGAAAGTCTTCTACAAGGACGAAGGCCCGCGGTTCGGACTGGGAAGCTTCAAAGCTCTTGGGGGAGCGTACGCGCTATCCAAGTTGGTGGCGCAGCACGGGAATGGCATCACCGTCTGCTGCGCCACGGACGGCAACCACGGCCGCAGTGTCGCGTGGGGCGCGCGGATGTTCGGCTGCCGTTGCGTGATCTTCCTGCACGAGCGCGTAAGCCCCGGCAGGCAGGCCGCCATCCAGGCCTACGGCGCGGAAATCATTCGCACGCCCGGGACGTATGACGACTCGGTCCGCTCCGCGGATGCGAGCGCAAAAGCGAACGGCTGGTTCGTGGTCTCCGACACTTCGTATCCCGGCTACACGGAAGTCCCGGTGGACGTGATGCACGGCTACACGGTGATGGCTGGAGAGATCCTGCGGCAGATGGGCGAGCCGCCCACCCATGTCTTCCTGCAGGGGGGTGTGGGCGGCATGGCGGCGGCGGTGGTGGGACACTTCGTGGAATCAGGGCTTCGGCCGGTGTTTGTGATTGTCGAGCCGGAGAAAGCGAACTGCCTGCAGGCGAGCGCCGACGCGGGAGAGCCGCGGGTGGTGACCGGCGATCATGACACGGTGATGGCTTGCCTTGCGTGCGGCGAGATCTCGCTCGCGGCGTGGCCGATTCTGCGGAATCGGGTGCAGTTCTTCCAGTCCATTCCGGATGCTCCGGCGATGGAGGCGATGCGCATTCTGGCGCGCCAGGGCATCGTGGCTGGGGAGTCGGGGGTAGCGGGGCTGGCGGGTCTGATGTCGTTGTCGGGGGAGAACCGGGCGCGGGTTGGGCTGACGTCCGCGTCGCGAGTGCTGGTGATCGGGACCGAGGGGGCGACGGATCCGGAGATTTACCGGCGGATCGTGGGCTAGAGTTCCAGCAGGTAGCCCGGTTTGCCGACGTTCATTGCGCGAGTCGAGCCTATTTGTTCCACCACGCCTTCGGCTTCATGGATGTGCCCGCAGAAGACGTGTACCGGCTGGTGCTGGTCGATGAAGTCGCGGATGGACTGAGATCCGCCATGCAGCCCCTCGCGAATGCGATCGAGGCCGGTACCGCGCGGGGGTGCGTGGCAGATCAACACCAGCGGCTTCAGGCTCGCGAACGGCTGCAGGCGGCGGGCGAGTTCCTCTTCCGAGTATTCACCGGGGGTGTTAAACGGGGTGGGACTGGAGTAGCCGAGCCCGGCGATGTGATGGCCGGCTAATTCCAGGGTTTGGCCGTGGAAATCGTGAAGCCCGAAGTCGCGGCAGAAGGTCGCGATGTTTTCCTCCGATTCGTGATTTCCCGGCAGGACGTACATCCGGTCCGCGCGGCGGGCCAGAATGGGGCCGACGCGTTCGAAGCCGCGCGCGAAGGAAACGACGTCGCCGGCGCAGAAATAGTAGTCGGCTTCGGTCTCCACCAATTTCTCCAGCGCGCGGACGTCGCTGTGGATGTCGGAGAAGATGAGCAGCTTCATGACTTCAGCTTAGCGATCACGGCATCGGTGAATTCGCGAGTACCGGAAGTGCCGCCGACATCGCGAGTCAGGTGTTTGCCTTCGGCGTAGACGGCGCGGATGGCGCCTTCGAAACGATCCGCCGCCTCGGTCTCGCCCAGGTGGCGCAGCATCATGCCGGCCGAGAGCATCAGCGCTGTGGGATTCGCGACGCCCTTCCCCGCGATGTCCGGCGCGGAGCCGTGCACGGCCTCGAAAACCGCATGATCGGTGCCCATGTTGGCGCCGGAGGCCAGCCCCAGGCCCCCCACCAGCCCGGACGCCAGGTCCGAGATGATGTCGCCATAAAGGTTGGGCAGCAGCAGCAGATCGAAAGTTTCCGGCCGGATCACCAGTTGCAGGCAGGCGTTGTCCACGATCAGCTCTTCATAGCGGACCTCCGGATAATCCGCCGCGACCTCCCGGCAGCAGCGCAGAAACAAGCCGTCGGCCTGCTTCAGGATGTTGGCCTTGTGAATCGCGGTGACTTTCTTGCGCCGGTTGGCCCGCGCGTACTCGAAGGTGTAGCGGGCAATGCGCGTGGAGGCGGTCCGCGTGATCACCTTCAGGCTGGTGACGACATCCTTGACGATCTCGTGTTCCAGGCCGGAATACAGGTCCTCGGTGTTCTCGCGGAAGATCACCATGTCGATCTTCACGTCGCTGAAGCGCGTCTTGACGCCGGGCATGGAACAGATGGGGCGGACGTTGGCGAACAGGTCCAGCCGCTTGCGGAGCGCCACGTTGACGCTGGGGAATCCGCCGCCAACCGGCGTGGTGACCGGGCCCTTCAGACCCACGCGAGTCCGGTTCAGCGAGTCGATGAGAGAGGGCGGCAGCACGGTTCCCGTCTTCTGGATCACCTCGGCGTTCAGCGTGCCGGAGTCCCATTCGAAGGAGACGCCGGTTGCTTCCAAAGCGCGGATGGTGGCATCGGCCACTTCGGGTCCGATGCCGTCGCCGGGGATCACGGTTACTGGATAAGCCACAGATCTATTGTAGGGAAGCGAAGGATGGGAGAGGATAGAACGAGCAATGAAGATTGGAATCCTGGGCGCGGCGTTCGACGCGCACTCCTCGTTTCTGAGAGGTCCCGCGCTGGGGCCCGCGGAGATTCGCAAGGCCTTTCATTCGCCTTCGGCGAACTACTGGTCGGAATCGGGGCTTGACCTCGGACAGGACGGTTTATTCACCGACTCCGCCGATGTCGCGGAGTACGACGCGATTCGCCCGGCCGTTGCGCGCATTCTGGAGAACGGAGACAAGCCGCTGGTGCTGGGCGGCGACCACTCCATTACCTACCCGGTGTTGCAGGCGGTGGCGGCCAGGCACCCGAAGCTGACCATTCTTCATGTGGACGCGCACGCTGATTTATACGACGAGTTTGAGGGCAGCCGGCTGTCCCACGCGTGCCCCTTCGCCAGGATCATGGAAGAGGGGCTCGCGGGCAGGCTGGTGCAGGTCGGGATTCGCACGTTGAGCCGCCATCAGCGGGAGCAGGCGAAGCGGTTCGGAGTGGAGGTTCACGAGATGCGCAACGGCGTCCCGCGCATTTCCGTGAGCGGTCCGTTGTATCTGTCGCTCGATCTGGATGCGCTGGATCCTGCGTTCGCGCCGGGAGTGTCGCATCATGAGCCCGGCGGATTCTCGACGCGGCAGGTGATCGAGCTGATCCAGGGATGCGGGGGCGAGTGGGTCGGCGCCGATATCGTGGAGCTGAATCCGCTGCGTGACATAAACGGCGTCACGGCTATGGCGGCGGCAAAACTACTCAAGGAGATCGCGGCGAAGCTGCTAGCTTGAGGGCGGGCAGGCGCGGAGCAGAGTCAGGCTGCCGCGAATCTCGATTTCGCGCGCGGCATCCTGTACCATGCGGGCTTCCCCGGCGCGGCAAGGCTCACCGTCGAGTTCACCCGCGCCTTCGATGGCGATCAGAAGTTCGCCCGCGCGGGGTGTGAAGCGCGCAACGCCATCGACGCGCAGGCGGTCCACACGGAAGTGTCCGCACTCCACCAGCGTATCGCCCCGGAGCTCGCGCACGCCCGGATGGCAGCCGCGGTCGGCGACTTCCAGAGCCTTGTCCAGATGCAATTCTCGCGGGCGGCCATAATCGTAAAGGCGATAGGTCAGGTCCGACCGCTGCTGAATCTCGCACAGCACCAGACCCGCGCCGATGGCGTGGACCGTGCCGGCGGGAACGAAGATGGTGTCGCCGGGCTTGACGGGAACCCAGTTCAGCAGTTGTTCGATTTCACCGCTCAACGCCGCGGCCTGCAATTTCTCCGGGGTGATGGGATGCCGGAACCCGACGGCGACGCAGGCGTCGGGCTTGGCACGCAGCACATGCCACATCTCGGTTTTGCCTCGGCTGTTCTCGCGCGCGGCGCGAGCGTCGTCGGGATGAACCTGGACGGAGAGCTTATCCGTCGTGAACAGAAACTTCACCAGCAGCGGAAACTCCGGCCCGGCGTCCAGCCAGACCTCGCCGATGCGTTTGCCGGAACCGGAAAACCAGGGCGAGAGATCGCCGGTGCCCCAGACTTTTTCGTAAAAAACCGGGGTGAGCACGGAAGGGCGGGAGGACATTCGTCGAGTGATCTGCATCTTGATTCTAGCGCCAACCGGCGGGACGTTTTAGTCGCGCGTCCCCGCCGTGGCGTCCAGAGTGCCGCCCGCGAGGCGGATGGTAAGGGCCTGGCCCGCCGCAACCTGATCCGGAGACTTGACAAGGGCGCCGGAGGAATCGCGCACAATCGCGTAGCCGCGTTCGAGAATGCGCAGCGGGCTCAACTGGGTTAGGTGTGCCTCCAAGGGAGCGAAGACCGACCTTGCCGCCGCCAATCCGGATTGCATGCAGCGGGCGAGCGCCGCATCGGCGGCGTCCAGGCGGCGGTGCGCCTGCTGGAACTTCATCCGAACATCGCAGGAGATCAGGCGGTTTTGCAGCGCCGCCAGGGTGCGCCGCCGGGATTCGAGCTCCTCGCGGGACCGCGCCCGCAGCCGGTACTCGGCGTCATCGACGCGCTGCAGGGATCGCCCGATGCGGCGGTGCATCAGGGTGGAGGCCTTATCGATGCCCTGCTGGTGCAGCCGGCGCTGCAAGTGCGCCAGCGTCAGGCGAGTGCCCTGAAGCAGCTTGCGTTCGCAGCCGTCGATCCGGTCTTCGAGCGATTCGCGCGTGGGGACGACGAGCTCGGCGGCGGCCGAGGGGGTGGGCGCACGCAGATCGGCCACGAAATCCGCGATGGTGAAGTCGGTTTCGTGGCCGACCGCGGAAATCACCGGTACGGGACAGGCGGCGATCGCCCGCGCCAGCGATTCGTCGTTGAAGCTCCAGAGATCTTCCAGGGATCCGCCGCCGCGGGCTACGATCACCGCCTGCGCCCAGGCGGACTTCGAGAAATGTTGGACGCCGCGCACGATCTGCTCCGCCGCGCCTTCGCCCTGGACCAGCGCCGGGTACAAGCGGACGTGAATACCGGGGAAGCGGCGCAGCAGGATGTTCAGCATGTCCTGGATCACGGCGCCTTGCGGCGAGGTCACGATGCCGATGCGGGCGGGCAGCGGCGGCAGCGGCCGTTTGCGCGCCAGGTCGAACAAGCCTTCCTCCGCCAGTTTCTTTTTCAACTGCTCGAAGGCGAGCTGCAAGGCTCCGAATCCCTGCGGCTCGATCACTTCCACGATGAGCTGATACTGCCCCCGCTGATCGTAGACGTCGACGCGTCCGCGCGCGAGCACGGCAACGCCATCCTGCGGCTTGAACTTGAGGAACCGGGCCGTGCCGCGATACACCACGCAGTCGATCTTCGCTTCCTGATCCTTCAGGCTGAAGTAGAAGTGCCCGCTGGAGGCATGCTTCACGCCGGAAATCTCGCCCGAGACCCAGATGTCCTGGTAGGCGTCGTTCAGCAGTCCGCGAATCTCCCCGGTCAGTTGGCTGACGGTGTACAGGCGGCGGTCGGGAAGGTAGGAAAGCGCGAGTTGCTGCACTACTCGGATTATCGCGGATTGGCGCTCCCCGTTTCGTCAGGCGCTTTCCAGGGGACCCTCCAGGCGCAGCGCGGCTTCCGCTTTGCGGCCGCATTCGGCCCAATCCGGGCATTCGCATGCGGCAACGCGGCGAACCAGTTCCTGCATCGCCCGCAGGCGAACGATGCGCGCGTCCAGTTCCGCCTCCTTTGCCGCCGCAAATCGCTGCCACCGCTTGGAGGGAGGAGTTGTCGGGCTGAAGCCGTTCAAGAGCAGGCCCGTTTCCTCGAGTGTGAATCCGCAGTCCTGCGCGAGGCGTACCAGATGGACGCGGTGTTCGGCTTCCTTGGGGTAGCGGCGCTGCCCGCTGATTCGGAGCGGCATCGGCAGGACGCCGGCGCGCTCCCAGAATCGAATCGTGGACGCAGGCACGCCGGTATGTCGCGAAAGGTCTCCGATCGTCATTTGGGTCTTGACTTGAAGTCAAGTTTAAGTCTTAGGCTGGGCCCATGACAATCCTCGGTATCACACTGCTCGTATTCCTGACCTGGACAGCCGAAGTTCCGGTTGCCTGCAACCCGAAAGCGATCCCGGAAAACAGCAAGCCCCGGTACACGGCGCTTGCGAAACAACTGCGCGCGTCCATCGTAAGCAAGCGAAGCATACGCGGAGGGTACGAGCTGGGCTTGGATTCCGGCCGAATCGGATTCGCGGAAGCGGCGGAATGGGTATCGCTGGAGAGGCTCTGTTGCCCGTTCTGGCGCTTTCAGCTCGCCACGGGAGAGGCGGAGGATCGCTGGACGCTGCGGATCGTGGGCCCCCGAGCCGCGAAGCCGATCCTGGAGGCGGCGATCGAGTCCCGGTAGACGGGCGGTTATCCAGCCGATAAAATCTTTCGATTTCCGCTCCGGCGGGACGAAACCCTACAATCGAATCACTTCAGACATCCCAAAGTCACCAGCCGGGCGGAAGTTGACCGATTTCCGCCCGGCTTTATCAGGAATCGCAATCGCCGCCATACAGATTTTCGATTAGGGGAGCGGGCTTGTGGCTTCTAGAATGAAGCATCAGACCTTGGGATACACGCCCGCGGGTCCACCGGTCCGCCGAGCGCAACCTTGAGTGACGAAGGAGACACATGACACCGAAAGAAGTGTTGGAGTTCGCCAAGAAACACGATGCCCGGCAGGTGGACCTGAGGTTCACCGATCTGCCGGGACTCTGGCATCACATTTCCTATCCCATCAGCCAGTTGGAAGAAGACTCGTTCGAGAACGGCTACGGCATTGACGGATCGAGCATTCGCGGCTGGGCCGCGATCAACGAAAGCGACATGCTGCTGATTCCGGACGCCAGCACGGCGTTCATGGACCCGTTCGCCGAGATCCGGACGCTGGTGATGACCGGCAACGTCCTGGATCCGATCACGCGGCAGCATTACGAGCGCGATCCCCGCTGGATCGCCAAGAAAGCGGAGATGTACCTGAAGAACAGCGGCCTGGCGGATACGGCGTTCTTCGGCGCCGAAGCCGAGTTCTTCATCTTCGACAACGTGCGGTTCGATCAGAACGCGCATTCCGGTTTCTACTTCATTGATGCGGAAGAAGGCCGCTGGAACACGGGACGCGAGGAGAACAACCTGGGTTATCGCCCGCGTTACAAGGAAGGCTACTTCCCGGTGCCGCCCACCGATCACTACCAGGATCTGCGCAGCGAGATGGTGCAGACGATGATCGACTGCGGGCTGCACGTGGAGTGTCATCACCACGAAGTGGCCAGCGGCGGACAGTGCGAAATCGACCAGCGCTTCGACACGATGGTGAAGTCGGCCGACAACATGATGCTGTACAAGTACATCGTGCGCAATGTCGCCTACCAGTACGGCAAGTCGGTGACCTTCATGCCCAAGCCGCTGTTCGGCGATAACGGCAGCGGGATGCACGTGCATCAATCGCTGTGGAAGGACGGCAAGCCGCTGTTCGCGGGCGACTTGTACGCGGGTTTGTCGCAGATGGCGTTGTGGTACATCGGCGGCCTGCTGAAGCACGCACGCGCGTTGTCGGCCATCATCGCGCCGACGACGAATTCGTACAAGCGGCTGGTGCCGGGGTATGAGGCTCCGGTAAACCTGGCGTACTCCCGGCGCAACCGTTCGGCCGCGGTCCGGATTCCGATGTACTCGGCGTCGCCCAAGGCAAAGCGGATCGAGTTCCGGCCGCCGGATCCGTCGGCGAATCCGTACCTGGCGTTCGCCGCGCAGATGATGGCGGGGCTCGACGGCGTGCTGAACAAGATCGATCCGGGCGAGTCCCTGGACAAGGACATCTACGATCTGTCGCCGGAGGAGATGAAGAGCGTGCCTTCGATGCCGGCGTCGCTGGACGAAGCGTTGAATTGCCTGGAAGAGGATCACGGGTTCCTGCTGAAGGGCGATGTGTTCACCGAGGAACTGATCGAGACGTTTATCGGCTACAAGCGGAAGGCGGAGGCGGACGCGGTGCGTCTGCGGCCGCATCCGTACGAGTTCGCTTTGTACTACGACATTTAGGCTCAGTGCGATGTCGCCGGCGGGGACTGCGGTCCCCGCCCTTTTTGTTTTATAGGGGGTGTTGGGGGAGGGTCGCTTTTCGGAGGTCGGCGGATTCGCCGTACGATGTTGATTCCGTTGGTGATCGAGCCGAATCTCACGCGGATCGGTGCCTGGCACCACCAGGCACCGATTGGGAGGGGTTCAAAGAAGGCGATTCGAGATGGGGGTTTTCATTGGCACTTACAGGGTTCCAGGCGCCGCCGGGGCGGCGACTGGGGGTAGTTTGGAGATCGCGGAAATGGGCCCGCAACTCGTCACGGATCAGCAGCTTAGCTGATCCCATATCGGAACTCCGTGCCAGGCACCGATCCAGCGGTCTACGATGAAAGCGGAATGAAAAGCTATCGCGAAGAACTGTGGTTTGAGATTCCCTCCCGGCGCGGCTTCGTCAACATCACACCCGAAGTGGACCGCTGCCTCCGCGCGAGCGGCGTTCGGGAGGGCCTGGCGCTGGTGAACGCGATGCACATCACAGCTTCCGTGTTCATCAATGACGACGAGAGCGGTCTGCATCACGACTTCGAAAAGTGGCTGGAGGGACTCGCGCCGCACGAACCCGTCTCCGGCTACCATCACAATCGCACTGGGGAGGACAACGCCGATGCCCACCTGAAGCGCACCGTGATGGGACGCGAGGTGATGGTGGCGATCACCAACGGCAGGCTCGACTTCGGACCGTGGGAGCAGATCTTCTACGGGGAGTTCGACGGCCGGCGCCGCAAGCGGGTGCTGGTGAAGATCATCGGAGAATAGCGGACATGATTCCGAGCGCCGCATTGATGCTGGCGATCGCCGCGGCGCAACCCGCGGAGATCCTGCGGGAGCTGAACGAATTGCGGGCGGATCCGCCGCGCTATGCACGGAAGCTGGAACAACGCCGCAGGCACTTCCGCGGCAACACCCTGTACCTTCCCGGCAAGGTCCCGCTGCGAACGATCGAGGGACCAACGGCAGTGGAGGAAGCGATCCGGGTGCTGCGGAAAACGCAGCCGTTGCCGGAGCTGACCGGCTCCGAGGCGTTGCGGGACGCGGCCCGGCGTCACGCCGCCGACCTGGGCAAGTCCGGCTCGCTGTCGCACCAGGGCAGCGACGGAAGCACACCGGCGCAGCGGATTCGCGGGCAACTGCCGGGCGCGGGTATCGCGGGAGAAGTGATCAGCTTCGGCCCGGAGGAGGCGGATCAGGTCGTGCTGGATCTGCTGGTGGACGACGGCATCCGGGACCGGGGCCACCGCAAGCTGCTGCTGGATCCGCGGTTCCGCATTGCCGGCGCGGCGTGCGCGCCGCACGCGCGCTATCGAACGGTTTGCGTGATCGATCTGACCGCGCTTACAGAATAATGCCGCCGTCCAAGGGAATCACCGCGCCGTTTACATAAGCTCCGGCGCGGGATGCGAGGAAGATCGCGAGGCCGGCCATGTCGCTGGGCGATCCGATGCGGCCCAGCGGGCAGCCCTTCTCGATCTCCTCGCGCATGTTGGACAGCATCCACTCGGTCATCTTCGATTCGAACGGGCCGGGGGCGATCGCGTTCACAGTGATGTGCTTGCGTCCGAGTTCCTTGGCCAAATGCGCGGTCAACTGATGGACCGCCGCCTTGCTGGCCGAATAAGCGTAATTGGGCATGCTGGGCACCCGAAGCCCGTTGATGGAGCCGATGTTGATTACGCGCGCGGGCGCCGCCGCCGATGCCGCGTTCTCCAGCAGCTTGAGCATCTCCACGGTCAGGTAGAAAATGCCTTTCACGTTGGTGTCCATCACCTTGTCCCAGCCGCTTTCCGGATACTCGGTCATGGGAGCGCCCCAGGAAGCGCCGGCGTTATTCACCAGGATGTCGAGTTTCGACTCCTGCGCGGCGACGCGAGCGGCAAGCTGCCTTGCTCCGTCCGCGGTGGAGACGTCGGCGGGGATGGCGATGCAGGGTCCGATCTTCCCGAGTTCCTGCGCGGTTTCCTCACAGGCTTGCGCTTTACGCGCGGAAATGTAGACTTTCGCGCCGGCTTCCAGGAAGCCGCGGGCGATCATCTCGCCGATGCCGCGCGACCCGCCGGTGACCAGCGCGGTCTTGCCTTGCAATGAAAAGAGACTCGAAACGTCGATGGCGTCCAATGCAGTTCTCCTTGTGAAGGTGCGAGTGTAACACGCCGGACCAGGAGAACCGCGGCGGCTCAGGCCTTCTTGCGGCGAACCAGCCTGGTGCGCTGGCGCTTGGCCAGCGGGAAAGTGAAGCAATCCTCGACGATTTGCGCCTGCTCGCGCTGGTGCCGCTTCAACGACCCCGCCGCGGGCGAGGCGGCGCTGAAGCGGCCCACAAAGCTCAGCCGGCGCTTGTTGCGATCGAGGATGCGGCGGATTGGCCCCTTCACGGACATCCAGGCGCCCATGTTCTTGGGTTCTTCCTGGACCCATAGCACTTCGGCGGCTTCGGGATAACGCGCGAGGATCTCGGCGAGCATGGTCTCGCGGAAGGGATAGAGCTGCTCGACGCGAACGATGGCGACGTTGTCCGCCTTCTTCTGTTCGCGGCCGCCCAGCAGATCGTAGAAGATCTTGCCGGAGCACAGCAGGACGCGGTTCACGCGGGAGCGATCGCTCAGGAACGGATCGTCCAGGATCTCCTCGAAGCGCCCGGTGGCGAGATCGTCGAGCGTGCTCACGGCCTTCGGGTGACGCAGAATCGACTTGGGGGTGAACAGGATCAGCGGCTTGCGCATCCCGCGATTGTCAGCGCCGCCGCGCATCTGGCGGCGCAGAACATGAAAGTACTGCGCGGGCGTGGTGCAATTGGCCACCAGCATGTTGCCTTCGGCGGAAAGCTGCAGGAAGCGCTCGATGCGGGCGCTGGAATGCTCCGGACCCTGGCCTTCGTAACCATGCGGCAGCAGCAGCACCATGCCGCTGGGCTGGCCCCACTTGGATTCGGCGGCGGCCAGGAACTGGTCGATGATGATCTGCGCGCCGTTGGCGAAGTCGCCGAACTGGCCTTCCCACAGAACCAGAGTAAGCGGATCGGCCACGGAGTATCCAAACTCGAAGCCCATCACCGCGTATTCGCTAAGGGCCGAATCGTAGACCTCGAACGCGCCCTGGTTGGGCGCGAGATTGGCGAGCGGCCGGTACTCGCGGCCGGCATCGACATCGACGTAGTTGGCGTGGCGGTGGGAGAAGGTGCCGCGTCCGGAATCCTGCCCGCTGAGGCGCACCGGCGTTCCCTCTAGCGCGAGCGTTCCGAAGGCCAGAGCCTCGCCCGTGGCCCAATCCAGAGCCGCGCCGGGCTGCAGCGCCTCGCGGCGTTTCTCGATGAACGGCTTCAGCTTGGGATGCAGGTGGAAGTCCGCCGGGAAGCTGGTGATGCCTTCCAGCACGCGTTGCAGCGTGCCGCGATCGACGGCGGTGCTGGTGCTGGAGGACGACTCGATTCGCGCGTCGGCCACCGCGCTCAACTCCTGGATCTCATACTGCTGCTTCAACTGCTGCGCGCGGTCATAAACCTCGTTCAGCCGCTGGCGGATATTCCGCCGCATGTCCTCGACTTCCTCGGGGGTGACAACCTTGGCGGCCAGCAGGCGATCGGCGTACAACGCGGCCACCGGCTTGTGCGCCGCGATCTTGGCGTACATCCGGGGCTGGGTGTAGCTGGGATCGTCGGTTTCGTTATGGCCGTGCTTGCGATAGCAGACCATGTCGATCACCACGTCCTTCTTGTGGGTCTGGCGGTAATCGAAGGCGAGCTGGGCCGCGCGAATGCACGCTTCCGGATCGTCGCCGTTGACGTGGAACACGGGCGCCTGGATCGCCAGGGCGGCGTCGGAGCTGTAGGTGGTGGATCGGGCTTCGTCGGGATTGGCGGTGAAGCCAAGCTGGTTGTTGATGATGATGTGCAGCGTGCCGCCAGTCTCGTAGCCGGGGATCTGCGACAGGTTCAGCGTTTCCATCACGACGCCCTGGCCGGCGAAAGCGGCGTCGCCGTGGATCAGCATCGGGATCACCAGGTCCCGTCCGTTGCTTCCCAGACGGGTCTGGCGGGGACGCACCAGACCCTCCACCACCGGATTCACGGCTTCGAGATGGGAGGGATTGAACGCCACCGAGACGCCCACTTCCTTGCCCTGCGTGGAACGGAACTGGCCCTGCGCGCCCAGGTGGTACTTGACGTCGCCCGAGCCGCCGATGGAATCGGGGTCGATATCGCCGTCGAATTCACCGAATAACTGCTCCATGCTCTTGCCGACGACGTTGGCCAGCACGGTCAGGCGTCCGCGATGCGCCATGCCCATCACGGATTCCTGAACGCCGGCGTTGGCGGCGCGCTCCAGAATCTCGTCGAGCATCGCCAGGACGGCTTCACCGCCTTCCGCGGAGAAGCGCTTGTGACCCATGAAGCGGGTGTGCAGAAATACTTCGAAGCCCTCGGCGTCCACCAGCTTATTCAGGATGCGCTTGCGGGTGGCGGGTTCGAGCATCCAGCGGTTTTCCGCCGGCTCCATGCGGGAGCGCAGCCACTCGCGCTCGGCCGCGTCCTCGATATGCATGTATTGCACGCCGATGGTGGAGCAATAAGTGCGTTCCAGCCGCGAGATCAGGTCACGCAGGGTGACCGCCGCGCCTTCGACCACGAAGGTGCGATCCAGGTCCCAGACGGACAAGCCATGCGCGCCCGGATCGAGCGACGCAGGCGGAGGCGGGGCGGGATTCAGAGGATCGAGATGCGCGCCGAGGTGACCGCGCGTTCGGTACTCCTGAATCAGACGCTCGACGGCGGCGGCTTTGGCCGGATCCGTGTTGGCCTGGGGCAGCGCCGGGGATTCCGCGCCCCAGGACGCGGCCCGCAAGCCGATTCCGAGGTCGCTGAAGATGCTGTCGTAAAATCCGTGGTCGCCTTCCAGCAGTTCCTGAAGCCGGCCCAGGAACATACCGCTTTCGGCGCCCTGAATCACGCGATGGTCATAGGTGCAGGTGATCATCATCACCTTGCCGATCCCCATCTCCACCAGCTTGTTCTCGGCGACGCCACGGAACTCGGGCGGGTAGTCGATCGCGCCGGTGGCGATGATCGCTCCCTGTCCCGGCATCAGGCGCGGAATGGAGCCGACCGTGCCAACGGTTCCCGGATTGGTGAGCGAAATCGTGGTGCCCTCGAAGTCCGGCACCTGCAGCTTGTTGGACCGGGCGCGCTGCACCAGGTCGTCGTAAGCGGCCAGGAACTGCGCGAAATCCATCGACTCCGCGGCTTTGATGTTGGGCACCTTGAGAGACCGGGTGCCGTCCTTTCCGGCGACATCCACCGCCACGCCGAGATTGACGTGGTTGCGCACCAGGCGGAAGGCCTCGCCTTCGCTCTCCGCGTAGGCGTTGTTCAGCACCGGCATCGCGTCCAGAGCGCGGACAATAGCCCAGGCGACGAGGTGCGTGAAAGAAACCTTGCCCTGCCCGTTGCGGGCCCGCCAGTCATTGATGCGGCGGCGGTTTTCCTCCAGCAGCTTCACCGGCAGCAGCCGTTGCGACGTGGCCGTCGGGATGGTCAGGCTGCTGGTCATGTTCTCGGCGATGCGCGCGGCGGGACCGCGCAGCGGAGTCAGTTGATCGCCGGGAAGCGGATTCACGACCGGAGCGGGCGCCAGGGCAGGAGCGGGCGCGGGCGCGGCCAGCACCTTGTAGGCGGCGCCGTTGCCGCCCTGCGCGGCCGGCGCGGGGTGGCCGTTGCCTTCGAAAACCTGCTGCCAGCTCGGATCGACCGTGCCGCGATCATGCTGATACTGCTGGTAGAGCTCGTCTTCCAACCAGCTATTGACGTTGAACTTCGATTCTTCAGACATTGCCTAGATGGGTGCGGGGACTTCTTTCATTCTACCCCTTCGCGCCGATTCGCAGCCGTCAGTGCGTTTCCACGCGGAAGTACACCACTTTCCAGCCGGACGGCTGCTTTTCCCAAAGCTGGTACAAGGATGGGGGATCGCCCGGCGCCACGAAGCGGATCAGGCTGACGTAGTAGGCGGATGTCCCGCTCGCCGAGGACATTTTCTTGTGATCGGGCGGAGGGAGATCCTTGCCGCACTTCACTTCCCGACCGATTTCCTCCGGAACCGGAATCAGGGCGAATTCGCTGTCGCGGGGATGCGCGATCAACCGGACGTTCTCATTGGTCACTTCCGGCGCGGCGATGATCTCGCTCAGCTTGCCGCGCTTGGAGAAGGCCTGCCGGGCCTCCGCAAGGCCCTTGCGCAGCGTCGTGCGGGGATTGGGTCCGGGCTTTTCGAACTCGCTGGCGACACAGCCGTAAGCCTCGGGAGAGAACGCCGCGACCGCCTCGTCGACGCGCCCCCGCACCAGCCACGCGTCAAAGAACCGTGCAATTTCGGCTTGCGCCGTGGGATCGCCCGGAACGCGCTCCGGACCTGCCACCTGGGGTCGCGTGGATGACCCGCGGATCGCCGGCGCCGCGGGATCGCCTTCGCCGCTTTCGAAGGCCACGATCCGCCAGTAGTCGCCGGCCTTGCGCCAGACGAACACCACGGAGACCGCGTCCTGGCCGCGGCGTTGCACGGAAAAGGCCGACAGATACGCGTTCCCGAAATTGGTGGAGGGCTTGGACACCCGGCCGAAGCCGTTGCGGGCATCGCAATCATAGGCGAGCGCCAGGTCATCGCGAAGCTGCGCCACCAGGAACGGCGATCCTTCGGGCGCGGGCTGGGGTTTCATCCGCTCGTCCCAGGCGGGCACGGCCTTGACGTACGCCGAAAGCGGAGTTTCCTTGGGAATCGCGAGCCTCGCCTTGCGCAGCGCCTCCAGCATCTGGTATCGCAGCAGACCCTTGGTCCTCCCATCTTCATCGGGCGAGCAGCCGAAGGACTCCCGGGCGAAGTACGCCACCGCGGCTTCCGGTTTGCCGCTCCACCAGGAATCGAGGAAATCCTGGGTGGCCGCCGCCACGTTGGACTTGCCCGCTTCCCCGGGTTTCAGAGGAATCACGGTTGTGCGGGTGGGTTCGCTGGCGGGCGGGATGCCGAACAGATTGCGCCACCACTCCGCCAGGCCGGTCCAGCGGTTGATGTGCCGCTCGTAATTGGAGCCCACGCGGACGTCCGAATTCGCCGAAGTGAGGTGGCCGTTGAACATCGACTTCGGGATTCGCGCGGAGCGGTAATCGACGTCGATATCCGCGGCGCGTTCGTCGCGCGACATCGAAATCTGCATCGTGGGGACGCCGCCCGCCTGCCGGAAATTGATGGGGAAGCCCTTGTGGTAGACCGTGTTGTCGCCGCCCTGGCGGAACTCGCGGCTGCGCCGCAACAGGTCCGCGGCGCCGGGTTTCAGGTTCACGTACAGCCGGAACTGCAGATCCCCGCGCATCCCCTTGCGCTCTCCCGCGATCTCGTCGATGCTCTCCACGATGTCCACCGCCGCACCGAAGACCTTGCCGGAGGCGTCGGTAAGTGGGGTGTGGATCAAGGCATTGGTGACCGCCTCGAACGTGCTCCGCATGGAGAAGGACCCGGCATTGTAGGCTTGCTCAACCTCAAGATTCTTACCGGTGATCTGGTTGTACCGCTGCAGCACATCCGCGAACAAACGCTGCTGCATCGGCTCGAGTTTTTTGTATTCACCGCCGAAGCGTTGCCCCGCGGCGATGCCGGCGCATATGACAAAGACACCAACAAAGCGCATTCCTGATCAGCTTAACCCGGAATAGGCTTCTTCATCGAATCCGAAAACCACGCGGCTGCCCTTCACCAGCAGTGGCCTGCGGATCAGATTCGGGTGCATCGCCATCAGCCGGATGGCTTCCTCGCGCGCGGGCGGATTTGTTTTCATCCCGCGATCCCGATACAACTCGTTGCGAGGATTGAGAAACTCGCGGTAGTCGCGCCTGCCGATCAGCCGCTCCAACTCCTGCTCCGTAATCCCGGCGTTCAGGTCGATCTCCTCCACACTCACGTTGCGTTCGCGCAGGAAACTCCTGGCTTTGCGGCAGGTGGTTCAAGTGGGCTTCAAATAGAGCTTCATGCGGATCAGTATCGCGGAACGGAGGGGTCGATTTCCGCGCTCCAGCGGTCGATTCCGCCGGCCAGGCTCTGGCACTGCGGCACGCCCTGCTCGCGGAGCCAGTTCACCACCATCATGCTGCGCATGCCATGGTGGCAGAAAACGATCAGCGAGCCTTCGTCCGCTTTGCTTTCCAGATTCTGCAGCTCCTGGGGCACGGAGCGCATGGGGATCAACTCCGCCCCTGCGATCTGCGTGATCGCGTGTTCGTTGGGTTCGCGGACATCGATCAGAAATAGCTTCTCGCCGGCATCCAGGCGTTGCTTCACTTCCGACGGCGTGGTTTCGAGCGGCAGCATCCCGATCATGATCGCAT
>CAYOQB010000089.1:0-22609 GCA_964406035.1 uncultured Solibacteraceae bacterium
GCGGATGCTACCCTAATCATTCTATCTATATGCCGGTCGAGGCCCGGCGGCTGATCCGGAAAATGCGCGGCGGCGCCCAGGCGCACCTCATCGAGTGCGGCGACGGCCATTGCTACGTGGTCAAGTTCCGCAACAACCCGCAGCACCGGCGGATCCTGATTAACGAGTTCGTGGGCAACACGCTGCTGGAGTTTCTGGAGGTCGCGACGCCTCCGGTGGCGGTGGTCTCGATCGGGGCGGAATTTCTCCAGGCTCATCCCGAAGCGGGCATTCATCTCGGCAACCGCCGCATCGAAGTGGAGCGGGGCTGGCATTTCGGCTCGCGCTTCCCTGGCGATCCGGCCACGCTCGCGGTGTACGACTATCTGCCCGACGCGCTGCTCGCGAAGGTGGCGAACCTGTCCGACTTCCGGGCGGCGCTGGTGTTCGACAAATGGACGGCCAACGCCGACGCCCGCCAGGCGATCTTCTTCCGGGCGCGTTTGAAGGGCGCGGGCGGGCGGACCGCCTTCGCCGCGCAAATGATGGACAACGGCTACCTGTTCGACGGGCCCAACTGGGAGTTCCGCGACGCCCCGGCGCAGGGCGTGTATTTCCGGCCCTGCGTATACACGGGAGTGAGGGGACTGGCGGATCTGGAACCGTGGCTGTCGCGCGTGGAGCATTTTCCCGAGGAGGTGCTGGATCGTGCGTTGAAGCGGATCCCCGGCGAGTGGGTAGAGCAGGATCACGAGCTGCTGGAGCGCCTGCTGGAGCGCCTGCTGACCCGCGGGCGGCGCGTCCGGGACCTGGTGGAAAGCGCCCGGCAGGTAAAGGGCGAGCAGTTTCCGGATTGGAGGTAAGGATCTCGGCGATGGCGGCCAACGATGCGGTGGTGGGCATATCGGATCACGGCGGGTGGGCGGTGCTGCTGACCGCAACCGGAGACGGAACGATCCTGGATCGCCGCCGGGTGGAACTGGTGGAACCCGGCCTGCCGAAGATCCCGCACCACAGCGAGGGTCAGGCGCTGCCGCTTTCGGAGGCGGTGGCGCTGGTGGAACGGGTGCGGGAGTCGGCGGAGCGGCAGGCCAGGCTGGTGCTGGAGGAACTGGCGGCGGCGCTGCCGGGGCGCATGGTTGGGGTCGCGCTTCGCCGCTGCCCCGAGCTGCCGCCGGAAGTCGCGGAGCGGATCACGGATTACCGGGCGCGCAACGTGGCGGATTGGGTGATGTATCGCCGCGCGCTGGCCGGCGCGGCGGAGGCTCGCGGCTGGCGGGTCTGCTGGTTTGACCCGAAGCGAGTTAGCGGCGAAGCGGCCGAGGCGCTGGGGGCCGGCGACTTCGATGCTCACTTCGCGCGGACGAGGAGTTCCATGGGTCCGCCGTGGAACCAGGATCACAAGCTCGCGCTGGCGGCGGCGATCGCCGCGAGCCGGCACTGCCAGGCATAACACGCCGCGCTGTCCGCACGGCGG
Organism: uncultured Solibacteraceae bacterium; assembly: GCA_964406035.1. GTDB lineage: Bacteria > Acidobacteriota > Terriglobia > Bryobacterales > Bryobacteraceae > JAIEPW01. The sequence goes on from CAYOQB010000089.1 coordinate 1,457, forward strand.
CGGGAAGGTCCCGCCCACCGCTCCGCGCAGTTCATCCATCGGGTTGTTGTAGCGCCGGAAGGTGCGCGCCGACATACTGAGAGCCGCAATGAACGCGCTCATCGTGGATGACGAGCCGGTCGCCCGCGCCATCCTGCGGGAGGCGCTGGAGGAAGCCGGCGGCGTCACGATCGTCGGCGAAGCCTCCAACGGCGAGCAGGCGCTGGCGCAAATCCGCGACCTGGAGCCGGAAGTGGTTTTCCTGGACGTGCAGATGCCCGCGCCGGGCGGTTTCGGCATTATCGAAAACCTGCGGGGGCGCATCCCCTCGGTAGTCTTTGTCACGGCCTACGAGGAGTATGCGCTGCGCGCTTTTGAGGCGGGGGCGATCGACTATCTGTTGAAGCCGGTCCGGCCGGAACGGCTGCGCGAGGCCCTGGCCCGGGTCAAGCGCAGCCGGTTCGACGGAAGGCAACCGGCCGAGCAGGTGGCGCGCGTGCTCGAAGCGATTTCGCCGGGCGAGCCGCGCAAACTGGTGGGCAAGGCGGGGAGCGAGTACTTCCTGCTGGATCTGTCCGATGTCATCGCGCTGACCGCCGACGGCGAGCTGGTCTGGATCCATACCCGGCAGAAGCGGTACCTGGCGGGCGAGCCGCTGGTGAAGATCGAGCAACGCCTGCGCGGACGCCCGTTCCTGCGCATTCATCGCAACGCTCTGGTCAATCTCGATCACGTGCGTAAGTTGAGCGCCCTGTCCAGCCAGCGCTGGCAGGTGACGCTGTCCAACCAGCAGGAGCTGGTGGTGAGCAAACGCCAGAGTCACAAAATCCGCGGAGTTCTGAAAACGTAAGCCATGCTCGAAGCCATCCAACTCAGCAAGCACTACAACGGGACCAAGGCCCTGGAGGCGCTGGATCTCAAGATCGAGCCGGGCGAGGTCTTCTGCCTGCTGGGCGCGAACGGGGCCGGCAAGACCACCACCATCCACCTGTTCCTGAACTTCATCCAGCCCAGCTCCGGGCAGGCGCGCATCAACGGGATGGACGTGGCTCAGGAGCCGCTGAAGACCAAGCAGTTCCTGGCCTACATTCCGGAGCAGGTGATGCTCTACCGGAATCTGACGGGTCTGGAGAACCTGGAGTACTTCGCCTCGCTTTCCGGCGCCGGACGGTATTCGGAGGACCGCCTGCGCCGCTTTCTGCACGATGCCGGGCTGCCCGAAGAGGCGGCGGATCGCAGGGTGGGCGGGTACTCCAAGGGAATGCGGCAGAAGGTGGGAATCGCGGTGGCGATGGCGAAAAAGGCTCGCGCGCTGCTGCTGGACGAGCCCACCTCGGGATTGGACCCGAAGGCTTCCAATGAGTTCTCGGAGCTGCTGTCGCGGCTGAGCGCGGAAGGCGTGGCGGTGCTGATGGCGACCCACGATCTGTTCCGCGCCAAGGAGAGCGGCACCCGCGTGGGGATCATGAAGCACGGCCGGCTGATGGCGACGTTGCCCACCAGCAGGCTGGGACACGCGGAGCTGGAGCGCATTTACCTGGAACACATGCACGACTAGCGGTGAAAAGCGAGGAGTTAGCAATGATCGGAATAGTCCGCCGGAAGGAAGTACTGGAGATGACGCGCGACGGCCGCTTCCGCTGGGCGGCGGGGGTCATCTTCACGCTGCTCGCCCTGGCGCTGCTGCTCGGCTGGAAGCAGCATTCCGAGATCGAGAGGCAGCATGCCGACGCGCGGAAGGCCACGCGCGAGCACTGGCTGGGCCAGGGGCGCAAGAATCCGCACTCGGCCGCGCATTACGGCATTTACGCCTTCAAGCCGAAGCTCCCCATGGCGTTGTTGGACAAGGGCACCGACTCGTTCACCGGGGTGGCGGTCTGGCTGGAGGCTCACAAGCAGAACGAGTTTCAATTCCGGCCGGCGCGGGACGCCACGATGCTGGCGCGATTCGGAGAGCTTACCGCCGCGGGAGTGCTGCAGATTCTGATTCCGCTGTTGATCGTGGTGCTGACGTTCGGCGCGTTTTCGGGCGAACGGGAGCAGGGTACGCTGCGGCAACTGCTCAGCCTGGGCGTCGACCGGCGGGAACTGGCCGCGGGGAAGGCCATGGGGGTTGCCGCGGCCATGGCGCTGCTGTTGACCCCGGCCGCCGCCCTGGGATCGTTGGTGCTGGTTTTGGCCAGCGGGACCGCATCCATGGCCAGCGCGGCGCCGCGCGCGGCAGTGCTGGCCGTCAGCTACCTGCTTTACTTCGCGGCATTCCTGGGAATCTCACTGGCGGTGTCGGCGAGGGTGCGGAGCTCGCGTCTGAGCCTGCTGATCCTGCTCGGATTCTGGATCGCCAACTGCCTGGTGGCGCCGCGCGCGGCGACAGATCTGTCCAAGCGCCTGTACCCCACTCCGTCCGCGTTCACCTTCGCGCAGCAGGTGGCCGCGGATCTGAAGAACGGCGTGGACGGTCACGATCCGGCGGATCAGCGAGCCGCCCGGCTGCTCGCTACTGTAATGCGGCAATACAACGTCTCCCGCATCGAGCATCTGCCGGTCAACTTCAGCGGCATCTCGCTGCAGGCGGGCGAGGAGCATGGCAACGAAGTCTACGACCGCCGTTACGGGGAGTTGTGGGCGCAGTTCGACCGGCAGAACCGGCTGCAGCAGGCGGGCGGCGTGGTGGCGCCGCTGCTCGGGATCCGCGCGGCGTCGATGGGGCTCGCCGGCACCGACTTCGCGCAACACCGGCATTTCGCGGCGGCGGCCGAGGACTACCGGCGGATGCTGAACCGCGCCATGAACCAGGAGATCACGGAGAAGGCTCCGAAGAACGCGCCGTACCTGGCGGGAGACGATCTGTGGAGCCGCGTTCCGCCGTTCGAATATGACGCTCCGGGCGTCGGCTGGGTGCTGGGGAACGTGTGGCCCGGATTGCTCGCGCTGGCGGGCTGGGCGCTGGCGGGATTCGCGCTTGCGGCGGTATCCGCCGCCCGGATCGAGGTGGAGTGATGCTCCCGCGGATCATGGTCACGGACTGGCGCAACCTGGCCGCCGATCGCTCCCTGCCGGTAGCGGTGGGCCTCTTCCTGGCGATGATCGCCTACGGCAGCTACAACGGCGCGGCCTGGACCGGTTTTCAGAGGAGCACGCTGGAGCAGTCGGCGCGCGAGGAGAAGTCGCGCATGGCGGGCCTGGAGGCGAACATCCGCGCGGCTGAGGTGACCAACCCCACCGGCTTCGGCGATCCTCGATCGCCCGCCTTTGTCGGCGGCCGGGAAGGCACGCCGTACCTGCGGATGCCGCCCGCCGCCCTGGCTCCGCTGTCGATCGGGCAGAGCGATCTGTTTCCCTACTACGTCCGGGCGGCGTTGCAGAGCGTCCACACCGTAATGGCCGCCGACGAGGTGGAGAATCCGGCCAACCTGCTGGCGGGCCGCTTCGATCTCGCGTTCGTGATCGTGTACCTCTACCCACTGCTAATTCTGGGACTGACCTACAACGTCATTTCCGCCGAGCGGGAGCAGGGCACGCTGGCGATGACGCTGGCCCAGCCGGTGAGCCTGGGGGCCGTGGTGTGGGGTAAGGTGCTCGCGCGCGCCGGCGTGCTGGTGGGGGCGGGGCTGATCGCCTGCGTCGCCGCCGCGATCATTGGGGGCGTAACGCTCAATTCCGGGCGCGAGATCGGCCTGCTGGCGGCGTGGCTGGCGATGGTGGCCGCCTATGGGGCGTTCTGGTTCGCGCTCGCCGTGCTGGTGAACGCGCTGGGGCGCAGCTCGCCCGCCAACGCGCTGGTCCTGATCGCCTCCTGGCTGGCGCTGGTGCTGATCCTGCCGTCGCTGGTCCACGTCACGGCAACCACCCGCTATCCGGTTCCGTCGCGCGTGGAAATGGTGCAAGCGGTGCGCGAAGCCTCGCGGGAGGCAAGCGCCAACGGCAGCCGGCTGCTCGCGCAGTATCTGGAGGATCATCCGGAGCTCGCGCCGCAAAGCGGCGGAGGCGCCGATTTTCTTCAGATCTCCACGGCGGTGAACAAGCAGGTGGAACAGAAAGTGGAACCGGTGCTGGATCATTTCGACGCCCAGCTTCGGGCGCAGCAGGCAATGGTAAGCCGCTTCCGCTTCCTCTCGCCCGCCATTCTGACGCAGGCGGCGTTGAACGATCTTTCGGGAACGGGGGATGCCCGGCAGGAGCACTTTCGCCGGCAGGTGGCGGCTTTCCTGGAGCGGTGGCGCGGCTACTTTGAAGCGAAGATCTTCCGGCGCGAGAAGATCAAGGCTGGGGATCTGGCGGGTTTACCGCGGTTCGAGTACCAGGAAGAGCCGCCCGGCGCGGCGACCGCGCGGTTCCGGGTGGGGCTGTGGGGCGTGCTGCTTCCGGCCGCCCTGCTGGTGATGATCGCGGCGCGACTGCTGCGCCGCTATCCGGTGGCGGGGTCGTAGGTTAGAGGGCGGCGGCCAGCCGCTCGATGCGCGGCAGGCGGATGCTGAGCGTCTTTTCGATCTCGCGAACCTTGCCGCGTTCCGAACGCGATCCGAAGGTGCTGGCGGTGCCCTTCGCGCCGGCCCGCGCGGTGCGGCCCACGCGGTGGACAAAGTCCTCGGCCACCTGCGGCAGGTCGTAGTTCACCACGTGCGCGATGCCGTCCACGTGAATGCCGCGGGAGGCGACATCGGTGGCCACCAGGATGCGGAACTCGCCGTGCTGGAAGCTCTTCAGCGCCGCGTTGCGCTGGCCCTGGGTGCGATCGCCATGGATCCGTCCCGCGTTGTAACCGGCGCGGTTCAGGTGCTTGGCCAGCCTTTCGGTGCCATGCTTGGTGCGGGCGAAGACCAGGGTGGAGCCCGGTTCCTGCCTCAGCAGGGACTCCAACAGAGCCATTTTTTCGTTCGGCTCGACTTCATAGAAGCGCAGATCGACGTTCTCGGCAACCTTGGTGACCGGGCCCATTTCAATCCGCACCGGATCGGTCAGATACTTCTGGATCAGTGGGCGAACGGAGTTCTCCAGGGTCGCGGAGAATAGCAGCGTCTGGCGAATCATGGGCGTCTCGCCCAGGATGCGCCGGATGGTGGGCAGAAAGCCCATGTCCAGCATGCGGTCCGACTCGTCCAGGACAACAATTTCGGCCGCGCCGAGGCGGGCCAGCTTGCGATCCATGAAGTCCACCAGGCGGCCGGGCGTCGCGATCACCACGCTCGCGCCCTTGCGCAGCGCATGCAACTGGATCTTTTCGGGCACGCCGCCCACCACGACTGCCGCGCGCAGTCCGCTGCCCGGGGAGATCTTCTGGAAGGTCTCGTGGATCTGCATGGCGAGCTCCCGCGTGGGGCTCAGGACCACGGCGCGGATGCCCGGCTTCGACTCCCTCATCAACCGCTCGATCAGCGGGACCAAAAAGGCGAGGGTCTTGCCTGTGCCCGTTTGGGCCGTCGCGATCAGATCGCGGCCGCTCAGGGCGGGGTTAATCGCCTGAGCCTGGATGGGGGTGGTCTCGACAAAGCCGTTTGCGGCCAGGTTCGTCTTCAAGACAGACGAAAGTTCAAATTCGGAAAACAGTTTCATTCAGTATTTTGAGGAAGAGAGAAATCGAGGAACTGGCCGGTGTAGGCAGGCGAAGGCTAACTTCCAGGCTCCAGTCTAGCACGGATCACCAGGTGTCTGGCGTGGTATCTTAGAAGAGTCCCGCACCAACCGGAACAGATTCTCCCAGTCTAGCCCGCAAGTGCCCGATTTTTTCGGCAAAGGAACCAAGTTGGATTACGTTTTTACGGGTTTCCGGCAAGAGAAAGATGTTCGCGTGTATGCCTTCGAGTGTGTCCAGGCGGATCGCTCCCGGTCCCGCGTGAGCGTCGGCGCGGACATGCAGCTCCTCAGGAAGTACAAGATCGCGGTTCAGGAATTGCCTCTGTTGTGCCGCCGGTTTTTGGAGGAGCGCACCGGGGACGTCTCCGAAGCGGCGATCGTGTTCTCGGAGGAGCAGATGCAGGCTTACGTGAACCGGCGATCCGCGGCCCTCGCGGAAGCAGCCCTGAAACGCAAGCCCTACCGTAAGCCGTCCGGCGCCGCCATCGGGCAGGCCTGGCGCGGTCCAGCCCGATAAGTGTATTGAAGCGCACAGCGCGGTGTTGCTACCGTCCCGACAACCCGCTATAGTCTCTGCAAGCTGACGTGTTGCGGCCCGCGGGCATGATGATCTCGCCAAGCACCAGACGAGCGAGCGACCCGGATTACGGCAACGGTCCCGCGGGACTCGGCATCTGGGAAATCGACACCGCCACTGGCCAGGCCGCCAGTTGCAGCGCGGCCTCCGCACTGTTCGGTTTTACAGCGCTGCCGCATTCCGGACCGCTGGACCAATGGCTGGACTGCCTGGAACCGGACGACTGCGAGCAGCTCCGCCAGGCGATCGCGGCAGCCACACCCGCCGCTCCCCAAATTCAACTGACTGTCCGTTTGCGATTCGGCGGGCGCGCGCTGCGCGTCAGCGGTCCGGTCGCCTTTCGCGACCCGCATGCGCCGCGGGCGGTGCTCGCCGTGGCCGAAACGGAGGGAGCGGAAGTCCGCCGCGCGATCGAACAGGCGATCCGGGATCGCGAGTCGCGCTACCGCTACGTCCTGCGCGCTACCCGCGAGATCATCTGGGATTGGGACGTGCGCGCCCACCGCATCGAATGGAGCCCAGAGGCGGCTACTTTGTTCGGGGACGAGGCGGCCCAGGTGACCGATGACCGCTGGCTGCTGCAGCGGATTCATCCCGACGATCTGCCCCGCGTGATGCCGATCCCGAAAGAGGCGCTCGCCAATGCCGAGACGTGGTCCGCCGAGTATCGGGTGCGCACCGCCGCCGGAGATTACGCGGAGGTGCTGGACCGCTCCTTCATTGTGCGCGACGAGAACGGGCGCGCTGTTCGGGTCATCGGCGCCATTCAGGACGTTACCGCGCAAAATCGCACTCTGCGGCGTCTGCGCGAGAGCGAGGAGCGGCTGGCGCTGGCGCAGCGCGCGGCCAACGTGGGCGTGTTCGACTGGGACCTGGTCGCGGGCACCGCCCATTGGAATGCGGAGATGGAAGGGATCTACGGGTTGCTTCCCGGCTCGTTCGACGGCAATCCCGACGGGTGGAAGCGCTTCGTTCATGAGGAGGACCTGCCGGGTATCGAGGCATTGGTGACCGACTGGCTGCAAGCGGGCGCGGAGGAGAGATCTTACCAGTACCGCTTCCACCGCCAGGGCGAGCTGCGCTGGATCGAAGCTCGCGGCCGGGTGTACCGCGACGAAAACGGACGCGCGGTGCGGATGACCGGTATCAACATCGATATCACCGACCGTATGCGGGCCGAGCAGGCGCTGCGCGAGTCCGAAGAGCGGTTTCGAGCCGCCGTGGAGGGCTTTCCGCATGGATTCGTGCTGTACGATGCCGAACGCCGTTTCGTCTATCTGAACCGCTGGGCGCAGGAAACCATCAAACATAGCCTGGCCGAGGTCGCGGGCAAGAGGGACGAGGACGTGCATCCCGAGGCGCTGACCCGCGCCTATCTGCCTTATCTCGAACGAGCCATGGAAACTCGCGCCACGCAGACGTTCGAGTGGACATTGCCCCTCGAGTTCGGCGGGATGACGCTGATTGTCACCTATGTTCCGCACGTGGATGCTGCGGGAGCGCTGGCGCAGATTCTGGCCATCACCTACGACATCACCGAGCGCAAACGCGCCGAGGAGGCATTGAAGGAAAGCGAGCGGCGCCTGCGCGCCGCCAACCAGGACCTGGAACAATTCGCCTTTTCGGTCAGCCATGACTTGCGCGAGCCGCTCCGCACCATCAGCATCTACAGCGAACTGCTGCGCGCCAGCCTGCCGCCGGACCTCTCACCCGAAGCCGGGATGTTCCTCAGCACCATCGAGAACAACTCGATCCGCATGGCGGAGCTGGTGCGGGATCTGCTGGCCTACACGCGGGCGTCCGACGAGCCGGTGCGCACCGAGGAGCAGACCTCCTGCGCCGACGCGCTCGGGCGCGCTTGCGACGCGCTGCGCAGCGGGTTGCTCGAATCTGGCGGGACGATCGAATCCGGGGGGCTGCCGTGGGTGCGGATGCGCGCCGGCCACCTGGATCAACTACTGCAGAATCTGATCGGGAACGCGATCAAGTACCGGCGCGAGTCCGAGCCGCCGCGGATCCGCGTCAGCGCCATACGCCAGGGACGGGCGTGGCGAATCGAGGTGTGCGACAACGGAATCGGCATCGACGCGGCGCACCGCCAGCAGATCTTCGGGTTGTTCAAGCGGCTCCACCCGCGGGACCGTTTCGGCGGCACGGGGATCGGGCTCGCCTTGTGCAAGAAGATCGTGGAACGCTACCGTGGAGAGATCTGGGTGGAGGAGGCGGAAGGCGGAGGTTCCCGATTCTGCTTCACCATCCCGGACTGAATCTCCGCCATGCCGCTGCCCGAGCTGACCACGGATCGCCTGATCCTGATTCCGGTGCGCGCCGAAGACACCGACCGGCTGCGCGAGCTTTGGTCGCACCCGGACATCCGCCGCTATCTGTTCGATGACACGATCTGCTCGGCGGAACGCGCGGCGGAGATCGTCGGCGACGCGTTGCGGAACCAGGAGCGTCACCATCTGGGGCTGTGGTGTGTTCATGCCAGGGAGTCTCGAACGCTGGCCGGGTTCGCAGGCTTTTTTCATTCCGATTGCTGGGAAGTGTTGTACGGCTTGCTGCCGCGGTACTGGGGACAGGGGCTGGCGACGGAAGCTTCCGCCGCGGCGATCGCCTACGCCTTCGACAACGGTCTGCTCGACGCGGTTACCGCCCGCGCGGATGCCCCGAACGGCAGGTCGTTCGGCGTGATGCAGCGGCTGGGAATGACCCGCGTCGAAGACTCGGGCAACCTGATCTGCTATAGGCTGGATCGCCGGCCGTAGCGACTTTGGCCCTTATTCTGCATCTATACTAGGCAGGTTCTGCATCATGGGCAACCCGTTCGCCATTCTCAACAAGCCGCAAGTGAAAGATCCCGTGTGCGGGATGATGGTCGATCCCGCCCGCAGCGCTGCTTCCTTCGAATACGGCGGCAACAGCTATTCCTTCTGCAGTTTGGGTTGTTTTGCACGCTTTCGCGCGGCCCCGGAAAAATACCTGCATCCCGAGACCTGGCGTGAGCCGGAGATCCAGGCGGCGCAGTACACCTGTCCCATGGACCCCGAGGTTATCTCGGACCGCCCCGGCGCGTGCCCCAAATGCGGGATGGCGCTGGAGCCGATGGGCACGGCGGTGGCGCAGGAAGAGAAGAACGTCGAACTGGAGGACATGACCCGGCGCTTCCGGGTGGCCGCCGTCCTCACCGTCCCCTTGCTGGTCCTCGCCATGGGACCCATGCTCGGTTGGTTCGCTCACGCTCCCGGTTGGAAGCTGTGGGTGGAGATGGTGCTGGCGGCGCCGGTGGTCCTGTGGTGCGGGTGGCCCTTCTTCGAACGAGGCTGGCATTCAGTGGTGAACCGCAGCCCGAACATGTTCACGCTGATCGCCATCGGCACCGGGGTCGCGTTCGTGTTCAGCATCTTCGCGGTCCTCTTCCCGGGAGTGCTTCCCGCCGAGTTCCGCGGCGAACACGGTGAAGTGCCGGTGTACTTCGAAGCCGCGGCCGTGATTGTGACGCTGGTGCTGCTGGGCCAGGTGCTCGAAATCCGGGCCCGCGCGCAGACGTCCAGCGCGATGAAGGCGCTGCTTTCCTTCGCTCCCAAGAAGGCTCGCCTGGTGGTGAAGGAGCGCGAGCAGGATGTGGATGTCGAGTTGGTTCGCGCGGGCGATACGTTGCGCGTGCGTCCCGGCGAGAAAGTGCCGGTGGATGGCGTCGTAACCGAAGGCAGTTCGGCTATCGACGAATCGATGATCACCGGCGAATCCATTCCGGTGGAGAAGTCGGCCGGAGAACGCGTCACCGGCGGCACGCTGAACGGTCAGGGATCGTTTCTGATGACCGCGCAGCGAGTTGGGGGCGAAACGCTGCTGGCGCAGATCGTGAGGATGGTGGCGGAGGCACAGCGCACGCGCGCCCCGATTCAGCGCGTCGCCGACCGCGTTTCCGCCTGGTTCGTCCCGCTGGTGGTAGCGATCTCCGCCGTTACCTTCGTCGTCTGGGCTCTGTTCGGACCCGAACCGAAGCTGGTGTACGCGCTCGTAAACGCGGTCGCGGTGCTGATCATCGCCTGCCCCTGCGCGCTCGGCCTGGCAACGCCGATGTCGATCATGGTGGGCGTCGGGCGCGGAGCGCGGGAAGGCATCCTGATCCGCAGCGCCGAAGCCCTGGAAGCCCTGGAAAAGGTAGACACGGTCGTGTTCGACAAGACCGGAACGCTGACCGAGGGCAAGCCGCGCGTCACGCGCGTTGCCGGTGACGAGAGCGTGCTGCGCTTTGCTGCCGCGCTGGAGCGTTCCAGCGAACATCCGCTCGCCGCCGCCATTCTCGCCGCCGCGCACGAGCGCGGCATCGAGATCCCGCCCGCCGAGCGCTTCGAGTATCACACCGGGCGCGGGCTTACCGGGATTGTCGAGGGGCGGCAGGTTGCCTTGGGCAATGCCACGCTTCTGGAACAGCTCGCGATTCCGCCTACCGACTTCGCCGCCACCGCCGAATCCATGCGCCACAAGGGCCAGACTTCGGTGTTCGTGGCCATCGACGGGCGGGTCGCGGGCGTGCTGAGCATCGCGGACACGGTAAAGAGTTCCACCAAGGAGGCTCTCGACATCCTGCGCCGGGAGAAATTGCAAACGGTGATGCTTACCGGCGATAACCGCGAAACCGCCGAGGCGGTGGCGCGGTCCCTGGAGATCGCCGAGGTGCGCGCCGAAGTGTTGCCGCATCAGAAGGCGCAGATCGTTCAGGCGTTTGAGGACACGGGGAGGAAAGTGGCGATGGCGGGCGACGGCGTCAACGATGCCCCGGCGCTGGCGAAGGCCCGGGTGGGCATCGCGATGGGCACGGGTACCGATGTCGCCATACAGAGCGCGGGCGTCACGCTGGTGCACGGCGATCTGCGCGGCGTCGCTCGCGCTACCCGCCTGAGCCGCGCCACCATGCGCAACATCCGGCAGAATCTGTTCTTTGCGTTTGTCTACAACGCGCTCGGCGTGCCGGTAGCCGCCGGAGTGCTGTATCCGTGGTTCGGGATTCTGCTGAGCCCCATGATCGCGGCGGCGGCGATGACCTTCAGTTCCGTCTCCGTGATCGCCAACGCGCTGCGGTTGCGCAAGGCCAAGCTTTAGTTTTTCTTGGCCGGCTCGGTTTTCGGCGGATCGGTCTTGGCGGGTTCTGGCACGCGCCGCCAGCCTCCAGTATCGGCGTCGACGCGCGGCCAGCCGCCCGTTTGCGATCCGCCCGGCGTGATGGGCCCACGCTGGACACCGGGCTCACTCACCCCGGGACGCCGCCGCCGCACCGGCGCCGGCTCGTCAACCGCTGGTTCGGCGGGCGGCGGCTGTTCCCCGCTCTGGCTGACCGTGGTCTCCTGCGCCGGCTCCGTAGCGGGCGCGGCATCGGCGGGAGCGTTGTAGCTGCGGCGGTAGCGGACTTCGGCGTCCGGCCAGCGCCGCCGGCTTTGTGCCGCCAGTTGAATGGAGACGCTGCGCGGCTCGCCCGCGCGAGCTCCGGCGGGCAACTGATAATACAGGGCGTAGCGCTGCCGGATGCGCGCCAGCGTGGTCTCGAACGCGGAGGCGTCGCTGATATTCATGCTGTCGCCGCCGGAGGCGATGGCAATCTCGGCCGTGCCCGCGGAGCGCGTGCGGCTGCCACCCATGATCACCGGACCGCGCCCACGCGGCCCAACGATCACTGGACCGTTGCCGCCGGGCCAGCGCCCTCCGCCTCCGGGGATGGGAAGAGGAATTTGCCACCCGCCTGGCCATTGTCCGCCCTGCGGGCGCTGGAACCAGGTGCGCGGTTGCATGAAGTTCGGCGCCAGGATCGCGCTCAGCACCGTATCGGCGCGCTCCAACGCCCGGCCCACCTGGAAATCGTCGCGATCGAATTCCGTCTGGTCATCGGTCAGGATCACGATCGCCCGCCGCGCTTCCTTGCGCGCCGACCGCTCCATAAACCGGGCAGCGTCGAGCAGCGCGCGGGTGATGTCCGTGCCGCCGTTGAACGACTCCTGGTTCAGCAGTCGCTCGAACTCGCGGTACACGTCCTGCCGCCCGGCGCGGAACGGCAGGCGCACGCGCGTGGCGCGGTCAAAGACCATGATCGCCACCCGGTCCTCCTGCCCGAGCACAGCCATGGCTTCGCGCGAAGCCGCCGCGATGCTCTCGACGTGCGTCCGCATGCTGCCGCTGACATCGAGCAGCAGGAGCACGTCGACCGGAAGATCCTCGGTGGCGAAATTGCGGATCTCCTGCACCTTGCCGTTGTCCCGCAACACGAAATCCTCGCGTTGCAGGTGCAGCACCGGCTGACCGTCGCGGCGCAGCACCTGTGCGTCCACACGGATCAAAGACACGTCGCTGCGGAAGACGATATCGGTTTCCTGCGGCGGCTCCGGGGCGGGGGGCTGCTGGGCGAAAGCCGCCGGAAGCAGCAGAGCGAAGATACAGCAAGCGCGCATATGGGTCCCCGATGTGAGGACGCTGAGCCGGCCGTTCCGGTTTCGGACTTCCTGATATGAGCCGGTTTCCGGCCGATGGCGCGGATATGGGCAGGATGTTACCAATTATCGCAAGCAGGCCTGACGATCCCCGGTCCTGGCGGCGCTCCACCGCTCCCATGACCTTGATTCTGCACCACGTCATCCCCTTCCACCTGCTCCGCGACAGTTGGAATCTGGTGGCGCGGTGCGCTCACGAAGCACAAGCGCCGGAGCCGCACCGCGCGGCCCGGCAATTTCTGGCGCTGGTCGCCTCGCGCACTCTGGGCAATCTGGAGCACTATGATGCCGGCGTTCGCGACGCCTCCCTGGATGTCGTGGAATGCCATCAGATCGAGCAGCGCGTGGTTTGGCCTCCCTGGAACATCGTGGAGGGCCCGCGCGAACGTTCCGACGACCCAGGCGAGCACGGACTCGACCGCTTCACTCACGGCTTGCGCCCTTATGAAGCCATTCGCATGCAGCGCGCGGAAGCTCTGTTCCGTGTCCTGGAAACGTTTGTCCGCTCGGGTCGGACCGATTTCGCACTGCTTGGCTGGCTGGCGGACGAGATCAGCTTTCTCCGTCCGGAGCTGGTGTGCGACGCGCCGATCTACTATCGCGAAGAGATGTGGGAGCCCGACGGTCCGTCGCGCTGGCGCAAGCGGCGCAGCTAAAGTAGTTAGCGGATGCCCGACACACCGGCCGTGCTGGCCAATGCCGTCACCGGATTCGCGACGTTGTTCAGCGGGGCAACTGCCCTGCTGCTGACGTTCCTCGTCGCGCCCCAACCGAATCGCTGGCGCGCGGCCTATGCGGCCATTGTGATCACTGGAGTTCCCACCATCTGGTTCCATGGCTTCGGCGAGACCTTCCCGGCGAAAGTCGCCGACGTCTCCACCAACTTCCTGGTCTCTTACCTGATGATTCTGGCCGTGTTAGGCGACTACTACCAGCGGCGAACACAACTGCTGATAGGCGGGCTGATGCTCGCGCTGAACCTGTGGGCGACCGCGGACATGATCGCGAGCGGCGCCCCCAACACCAAGCTGGTTTCCGTTGGCGGCGCCGGCTACTCCATTCGCCAGTTGACGCTGATCACAGATTCGCTGCTTGCGACCATCCTGCTGTACGTCAAGTGGGCCAAGATTCCTCCCCGCGCGCGCCCGCTACTGAATCTGCAAACGGCGTGGTTCCTGGGCGGCGCGTGGCTCGCGTCCTTCAGCATCCATCGTGTTGACTACACGGTAGTTTCCTACCACGCGCTGTGGCATTTGGTCGGTGCATTCGGCTTCCTCCTGCTGTGGGCGTTCAATCACGTCCGCTTCCACAAAACCATTCCCCTCGCCTCCGAATCCGTGTAAACTGAACCACATGAAAAGATTAGCCCTTCCCTTGTTCCTGGTGTTCGCGGTCCAGGCCGATAACGACCCGCGCCTGACCGTCCACACCATTGTTCGCGAGGATATCTTCGCGGGCTACCTGCAGAAGGACATGGCTCGATTCGAGAAGGGCGAAAAGAAGCTGGAAGAGCTTTTCAACGAGCGTCCGAATCAGCGTCATCACGTGGTGGTGTGGCAGGCGAGCTCCACGCTGTACCGGGCGCTGCTGGCTTATCAGGAGGGCAAGGTGGCCGACGGCGATCGCTACTACGCACTGGCGCAGGAGCGTTTTGAGGCCGCTTCCAAGCTCGCGCCGGCTGACGGCGGAGTCCTGGCGGTATCTGCCGCCAGCCGCGCCCTGTTCGCCGACCGCTTGCCCGCCGACAAGCGCCAGGGCGAGTGGAGCAAGGCGTATGACGCCTACCAGAAGATGGCAGCGCAGCAGTTGCCTATCGTCGATAAGCTCCCGTCGCACCTGCAGGGCGAACTGCTCGCCGGGTTGACCATGGCGGCGCAGCGCACCGGCCGCCAGGAGGAGTACGAGAAGCATCTGGACAAGATGATCGCGGTGCTCAAGGACTCGCCCTACCTGCCCATGGCCAAGACCTGGAAGGAGCGTCCGGAACTGGTCGCCAAGACCAACCTGCTGTGCAAGAACTGCCACGATGACGGCCGGCTGGAGCCCACCAAGGCCCGCCTAGCGGCGGCGAAGCAGTAGGAGTGACCGGGCGCGGAGCCGTGCTAGCATTGCTGGAGAACCCTGTCGATGCCTAGCCCGGTTCTTCCCACCCCAGAAATCGAGACCGGCAACGAAGAGGAGCTCACGCCTCTTTACAACGTCGTCCTTCTGGATGACGACGACCACACCTACGACTACGTCATCGAAATGCTGCAGAACCTGTTCCTGAAGACCACGGCCGAGGCGTACCACCACGCCGTGGAGGTCGACACCACCGGCCGCACCATCGTGATGACCTGCGACTACGCGGCTGCATCATTCGCGCGCGACCAAATCCACGGCTATGGCGCCGACTGGAGAATGCCGAAGTCGAAGGGCTCCATGACCGCCATCCTCGAACCCGCCGGACCGTCCGCATGAGAACCGCGCTGGTGACCGGCGGCAGCCGCGGCCTGGGCCGCGCGATCGCCTTCCGCCTCGCGTCGGATGGGGTCGCCGTGGCCGTCAACTACGTCAGCGACGGTGTCGCCGCGCAGTCCGCCGTGCAGGAAATCAGCGATGCGGGGGGCCGTGCGATCGCCGTGCAGGGCGATGTCGCGGATCCCGAGCAGGTGAACCGCATGGTCCCGGAGGCAGCGGATCGACTGGGCGGCCTTGACGTTCTGGTGAACAACGCCGGCATCCTGCTGCGCGGCGACCTGGAACAGTTCGAGCAGTCCGATTACGACCGCATGCGCCGCGTCAACGTGGACGGGCTGGTGGCCGTTACACGCGCCGCGCTGCCGTACCTGAAGCGAAGCCCGGCCGGGCGGGTAGTGAACATCTCGTCGGTAGCCGCCCACGGCACCACGATGTCCGGAACGACGTTCTACGCTGCTACGAAAGCCGAGGTCCTGCTGCTGACCAAGCGCTTTGCCTTGGAACTGGGGCGGTACGGGATTACCGTGAACGCGATCGCGCCCGGCTTCTTTGTGACCGACTTGGTGGCGCAGGGGCGGTCGCCCGAAGAGCTCGCCCGCATGGTGGAAGCCATCCAGGCGCGCTGCATCATCCAGCGTCCTGGCAGGCTGGAAGACATCGCCAACGCCGCCGCGTTCCTCGCTTCCGAGGACTCGGGTTTCATCACCGCGCAGACGCTGACCGTGGACGGCGGACGCAAAGAGTACATCAGCCACTCCGGATAAGCAAAAGCCGCGCCCGGTGAAGGGCGCGGCTTCTGGAAACCACAACGAAGTGAGGACTTAGCGGGCTGCCCGAGCAGCCGCGCGAGCAGCCGACTTGGGCATGAACAGCTTCTGCAGCATCTCCTCGGGAATCGTCAGCTTCATCCGGGTGATGTTCTGATCCTGCGTCACCAGGAAGTTCTGCAGCAGCGCCGCCGCCTGGCCCGATGAATCCTTCTGCAGGGCCATGGAGCCGAAGAAACGGAGCACGTCGGCCAGCGCCTGCGCGTCGCGATCGGTCTTGGCAACCGCCTCGCCGTTCAGTTCGACGGCGGCCTTCAGGAACTTCACGCCGCCTCGCGCTTCCACCACTGCCTGAAACAGGTTGGCGTTCTGCAATTGGGTGCTCGAAGTATGGCCCGCGAAGAAATCGCTCAGCGGCGCCAGCGTTACGAACCAGGCGTCGTTATTCAGCGCCGCGGCGGTGGCTTTGGCCGCCAGGCCGGCGTCCAGTTTCGCGCCCGCCAGCTTGCGGTCGATGGCCGCGTTCACCTGCGCCGCCTGGCCCATCAGCGCCGTTTGCGAGTCGAGGAAGGCGATCGCCCCCTGCTCGCTGCCGGAGCCGCCGGTGGCGACTTCGATTCCGCCGTGGGTGGTGATGACGCCGCCGTGCGCGCGAATGGCGTTCATGATCCGCGCCGGATTGAAGATCCCCTTGCCGATCACCAGGACGCCCTTATTGTCCTGGCCCGAAGTGGCGGCGACAATCTCGCTCAGGTCGCGGCGCGGGTCGAACCCCGTTTCGCTGACAAACCGGGTAAAGGCATCGTTCACCTGGATCTGGCCCAGGACGTATTGTCCAAAGCTGGAAGCCTTGCTCTGGTCCACCATCACGCCGCTGACTACGCGGGCGTCCGGCTGAACCAGGTTGAGCAGCGTGGCGTCCACCGCGAAAGCGCTGACGGCCGCCAGCGTGGCGCCAATCATCAGGTTGCGAATCATTTTCATTGTCTTCCTCACTCCCCTTCTTACGGCTGCTGGGCCGCGCGGGTTTCTGTTTCTGCATGGAAGACGGCGCTTCCGGGAATTTATTACACCGGCACCTGATCGGAGATCTGAATCCCGTAGCCTTCCAGCCCGGCCACCTTGCGAGGCCGGTTCGTCAGCAGGCGGATATTCGTAAGCCCAAGATCCCGCAGGATTTGCGCTCCGATGCCGACTTCGTGCAAGGGCCGCGTCGCGCCCTCCGGAGAATACCGGCACGCGCCGGGACCGGTCTGGTGCAGGTACACCAGCACCCCCGCGCCCTCTTCGGCGATCTTGCGCAGCGAATTGCGGATCAACTGCCCGCATTCGCAGCGCGTGGATCCGAACACATCGCCGAGCACGCAGTGCGAATGCATCCGCACCAGCACGCTGCCTCGGTCCGCGACGTCGCCGTATACCAGCGCCAGGTGGCGCTCAGGCTCCACCGTGGTCGAATAGGTCAGGGTGCGGAACACGCCGAACTCGGTCTCCGCGCAGCCCTCCGCGATCCGGTTCACGAAACGCTCATGCTCCAGGCGGTAGCGGATCAGGTCCGCCACCGAGATCATCTTCATGTTGTGCGTCCGGCAGAACTCCTGAAGCTGCGGGACCCGTGCCATGGTCCCGTCCTCGTTCATGATTTCGCAGATCACGCCGGACGGGTTCAATCCCGCCATGCGCGCCAGATCCACCGACGCTTCCGTCTGTCCGGGACGCACCAGCACGCCGCCTTCCCGTGCCCGAAGCGGGAACACATGACCCGGACGCGCCAGGTCCTCCGGCCGGGACTCGGGATCAATGGCGACCTGAATCGTCAGGGCGCGATCCGCCGCCGAGATTCCGGTGCTGACCCCCTCGGTGGCGTCGATGGCCTCGCAAAACGCCGTGGAGAAGCGCGACGTATTCCGGCGCGACATCAGCGGCAGGCTGAGGCGGTCGCAGCAATCCGGCGTGAGCGCCAGGCAAATCAGCCCGCGGCCGTGCCGGGCCATGAAGTTGATGACTTCTGGGGTGACAAACTGCGCCGCGATGGTCAGATCGCCTTCGTTCTCGCGGTCTTCGTCATCGACGACCACGAGCATGCGTCCAAGGCGCAGGTCTTCCAGCGCCTCGGGAATGGAAGCAAACGGCATAAGAGATGTGTTTTCAGGATAGCAGGGCGGCGCGGGACTGCCGCGCATCCGGCAGCCTTCAGAGGTACGGGCAGCGCAAGCTGCCCATACGCGGCAGGTTCTCCGGCATCGGGATCAGAATCAGCGCCAGAATCAAAAACGCAAACGCCCCCAGCAGCAGGCGCGATCGCCCGATCCGGCTCACATCGTTTAGCGGCGGCGTTCCCCGCCCCGCGATGAAGAATACAATGAACGCCCACATCAGCAGACCCGGCCACACGAAGATGGCCAGCAACAGCAGCGAGAACATCGCCAGACTGCTGATTACAGTTCCGACCCTGGTGCCGAACATGGCCCGCGCGATGTGACCTCCGTCCAACTGCCCCACTGGGATCAGGTTCAGGGCGGTCACCAGCAGGCCCAGCCATCCCGCGAACGCCATGGGACTCAGCCGCAGGGTATCGCCGGCGCGGATCACATCTCCCAAAGACCAGTCGATCATCAGCGACATCAGGATGGAGGACCGGCTCATCCCCGCCCCCAGCTCCGGCGTAATCGCGCTCAACGGGACAACCTCGGACGTCTTCAGCCCAAAATACAGTGCGGGAATGGCGATCAGCAATCCCGCCAGCGGACCCGCCACCGCCACGTCGAACAGATTCCGCCGGTTCTCCGAAGGCGAGCGCATCTGGATGAACGCGCCAAATGTGCCCAGCGCGAACGGCACCGGGATGAAGTACGGGGGCGTGACCCGCATGCCGTGACGGCGGGCCATGAAGTAATGCCCCATTTCGTGGAATCCGAGCATCGCCAGCAGAGCCACCGAGTACGGCAGGCCCACCGCGAACGCCTCGGGATTGCGCAGCAGATTCACTCCCTGGTGCGCCGCGCCGGCGTAAGTGGTGGTCAGGAACGTCAGGCCGAACAGCAGCCAGTGCAGCCAGGGTCTTACCGGCTTCTCCAGAGTCGCTTCCTCGACGGGCCGCGGCAGCAGGGCGATCGTGGTCAGTCCCCTGCCCTGATCGGTCATCAGCGGGATCACGCCGGAAGGCAGCGATCGCCGCAACTGGTAAAACGCCGTTTCCGCCTGGGCTCGCAGCCGCCCGGTGTAAAGACGGACGCCCGCCGGCGCCGCGGCCGCCTGCTGGATCTCGAGCACCTGCTCCACCGGCTCCGGCGGAGGTTCCATGGGCGGGGCGGCGGCCGCCGCCCCTCCGGTCGCCGGCGCCGCTTCCCGCGGCATACCGAGGGTGAACAACAAAAGCAGCATCAGGGCCAGGCCGAAGGTCCAGAACCAGAACAATCCGGCGTAGCTTCCGCTGGGCAGCAGGAACACCGCGGCTAGCGGCAACAGCAGCAGCACGATAATCAGGACCCGGGCAGCGTCATTCAGGCTGGAAAACGCACGCATACATACGTAGAGCGGACGGCGGCCGCGAACGTTGCATCAGGCGATGCCGGGCCCCGGCGCGCCTGAGCTAAGTCCCAGCAATTGTTCGCGCACCAGGCTTCCAAAGGCCGTGGGACCCAGGGCGGCTTCCTGCAAATGCGGAAAGTCGCTCCAGCTCCAGGCGGTCCAACCCAGCGACAGCCGGTCCAGATAGCTGGCCAGGGAGCGGCCCCATGCCAGGTCGTATCGCGTGCCGCCCCATTCGGCCGCGAACACAGGAACATCCTGGGTTAGGTGGCCGAAGGCTTCGTCCCAGTCCCAACCTTTGTTGCGGTAAATGTGTGTGGAATACACGACGTTGTAGCGGTCGAGCGCCAGCCCGCGCAGGTCGTAGCCCCAGTTAACCCCCGAAACGAAGATCAGGTTGCGCGCGCCACGGCCGCGGATCGCCGCGATTAAGCGCTCGGCCCAAGGCTGCCAGTCGGCCATGGTCACCGTGCGGTGTCCCGGCGGATACAAAACGCCGTCAGGACGGACCAGCGGGTGGAGATCGTCGGGCAGCGGATCATGCGGCTCGTTGAACAGATCGAACAGCACTGCCGGCTCGTCGCGATACCGCTCCGCCAGCATTTCCCACAGCCGGATGCTGAGCAGGTCGGGCAGGGGCGCGACATAGTTGCGATTCCCGCCGTAGGGCTCGTCCGCCTGCAGCCACTGCAGGTCGAGCAGCGTATAGGCTCCCTGTGACGCCGCCCACGCGATCACACGATCCAGGTCCTGCAGGTACGCCTCTGCGGAATGACCGCGGCGCCCGCGGAGCGCCCAGTCCTGATTGAAGGGGATGCGCAGGATGTCGCAATTCCAGTCTTCCACCAAGTAGGCGATCTCTTCACTGGTGATCCCCGCGGCGGCGCAGAACCCGTCCTCGACGGGTTCGGAGTATTCCAGTCCGGAGCGATTGACGCCACGCAGCAGGACCGGCTGGTCCAGCGACGCAATGCGAATGCGGTTCCCCCGGGTGTTCAGCCAGGGCAGATCGTGCGAGAGCCGCGGCATGCTAGCGCCCGATCTCCTGAAAGTGGCTCTCGATCTTCTGTTCCGATGGGAAGTGCAGCGCGAACAGCAGCAACGATATCACGAAGAACGCCCAGTATTGGGGCCACCCGGAAATCAGGTACACCACCATTCCCAGCAGCGCGGGAATCTCGCTCATCGCGAAAGCCAGCGTGTAGGCCCCCCGGATGAGCGCCGGCTGCCGCTTAGCGACGGCTTGCGACAAGAGACGGTTCTTGAGGAAGAAGCCCACCCCGATCGCGAGCAGCGCCACCGCCAGCATCGGCATCGCGATTCCGGCATCCTGCGCGGATTCGGATCCTGTCACAACTCGCGTCAATACGAAATAAACCGGCACCGCCGTAAGCATCGCCAGCCAGAGAATCAGCAACTGCTTCTGCGTCTGCGGCGCGTTGCGTCCGGGTGTGGTGAGCGGATTCATATTTACTCCACTACCACTTTCCCATCCTTCACCAGGAACTCGCCGTAGTAATCGATGCTCGCGTCAGTGAGAAAGAACCAGCGCACGAACCCACCGCGCACCGCGCCGCCGAGCTCCTCATTGTCGCCGAGCGAAATGCGAACCACTCCATCTCCGTACCCGTAATACGGCAGCACCTTCTGCCCCGGACGAGGCCGCAGCTTCGGATTCACACCAATGCCGATCTCGCGAAAGCGCAGCGCCGCCGGACCGCCCGTTTTCAGGAACTCATCCAGCGCGTCCTTGCCTTCCCCGGCGGTATAGCTGACCATC
>CAYOQB010000090.1:0-22556 GCA_964406035.1 uncultured Solibacteraceae bacterium
CTGCCCCGAGGCCGCCAGGCGCAACATCAGCTCCACGAAGTTCCCGCGAGCCGTATGCAGGCCGCCCGGGCCGTACACCCCGCAGGTGCGGATTACCAGAGGGTTGTCCAGGTAGGCCTGGGCGAACAGCTCGCCGGCGAGCTTGGAAACCGCATACGCCCCCAGCGGCCGCGTGGCATCTTCTTCCACATAGGGCGATCCCTTGGTCCCGTCGAACACGTAATCGGTCGAAAAATGAACCAGTTGGGCATCGATCTGGCGGCAGGCCATGGCCAGGTTGCGCACCGCCAGACCGTTGGCCGAAAGCGCCGCCTGTGGCTCCGTTTCGGCGACGTCCACTTGGTTGTAAGCGGCTGAATTCAATACCAGTTGCGGGTCGAAAGCCGCCAGCGTGGTCTCCACCGCCGCGCGGTCGGTGATGTCCACCTGGGTGCGCTCGAACCCCTTGACCTCCCAGCCTCGCCGGGTGAACTCCTGCTTTAGTTCGACGCCCAACTGGCCGCCGCTGCCGAAAATTGCGACTTTACGATCAGGCACTTCCTCAGCATAGCCTAATGCCGGTAATGCGGAGCTGAAGTCCTGAATCTTCCGGTACTTGACCCGGAGATGGGCCGGGTGTCGCGGCGGGTGCATTCGTGGAATAATCCTCTGTAAGAACCGCCACCCGCGTCCCGTCTTCAATGTCAGGAGGCGCATGGGTGCAGCTCTTAACTGAGGAGGCGACCGTTTCCACCGTACCGCGCGAGCTGGAAGAGTTGTTCGCATCGCACAAGTCGATGGTGTTCCGGACCGCCTACCGGGTGACGGGCAACGCATCCGACGCCGAGGATGTGCTGCAGACCGTATTCATGCGGCTGCTGCGGCGGGATGAAAGTTCCGCCGAGATGAAGAACCCGGAGAGTTATCTGCGGCGCGCGGCGGTGAACGCGGCGCTGGACATCGTGCGCTCCCGGCAGGCGGCGCGCAGCATCCCGCTCGAGGACATGCCCTCGAGCGCGGTGTGCACGGAGCTGCGGGAACTGCGTCACGCGCTGCGAGGCGCGCTGGCGAAACTCGCTCCGCGAACCGCGGAGATTTTTGCCTTGCGATTCTTCGAGGGACATTCCAACCCGGAGATCGCGAAGATGCTGAACATGAGTCAGATCATGGTGGCGGTGACGGTTCACCGGGCCAGGAAGCAGTTGCAGAAGGAATTGGGTGCGGCGCAGTTGAAAAGTGCGTAAGCGGAGACAGCCATGAAGAAGCAGAACTTCGAAGCGTTGATGAAGGAAATCCGGGACGAGCAGGTTCCGGAACAGGCTGTGGTTCAGGCCTCCGAGCGGGTGTGGGCGAGACTGACAGCGGCGCCCGTGGTCCCGGACAAGCTGCGCTCCTGCGCCGACTTTCAGGCGCTGATCTCCGACTATCGCGAGGACGCGCTGACGCCCTCGCGCCGCCTGCTGTTTGAAGACCATACCCATTCCTGCGTCGACTGCCGCAAGGCGCTCGAACGGGCCGAGTCGCCGCGCCGGACCTTCCGGCTGCCGGAGCCGAGCCGTCCGCAGCCCTGGCTGCAGTGGGGCTTCGCGGCGGCGGCGATGCTGGTGATCGGCTTTGCTTCCGTGGTCGCGTTCCGCATGTTCGTCACTCCCTCCGGACCCCGTGCGACGGTGGCGATGGTGGAAGGCGAATTGTTCCGCGTGTCGGATTCGGCCAGCGCGAGGCTCGCGCCTGGCGCCGAACTTGGCGAGAACGAGGAAGTGCGCACCGCCAAGGGCTCGCGCGCCGTGCTGCGGCTGCATGACGGCTCGCTGGTGGAAGTGGCGGAGCGGAGCGAAGTTGCCGTGTCGCGCGGCTGGCGTGGATCCACCGTTCAGCTCGACCGCGGCAATGTGATTGTGGAAGCCGCCAAGCAGCGCAGCGGCGAGTTGCGCGTCGCCACTCGCGATGCTCTGGTGTCGGTGAAGGGCACTATCTTCGCGGTTTCGAGCGGCGCCAAGGGCTCCCGCGTCTCCGTGGTCGAAGGCTCGGTGAAGGTGGAGCAGGGCGGCAATGCCCTGATGCTGAAGCCCGGCGATCAGAGCGCCACCAGCCCGGCTCTGGAAACCACCGGCGTGGCCGCGGACATCGCCTGGAGCAAGGAGCAGGCCCGCTATCTGGCCCTGCTCGGCGATCTGGCGATCATTCAGAAGAAGCTCGACGCGCTGCCGGGTCCGGCGCTCCGCTACCAGGCGAAGCTGGCGCAGTACGTTCCCGCAGACACGGCGCTCTACGCCGCGATTCCCAACCTGGGCGCGACCATCGCCGACGCCACGCGCATCTTCGAGGAGCGCGTTCGCGAAAGCGCGGTGCTGCGCGAGTGGTGGAATGAAGCCGATTCGGTCCGCCTGCGCGGCATGCTGGAGAAAATCCGGACATTGAACGAATACCTGGGCGAAGAGATTGTCATCGCGGTGTCGCGCGACGGCGCCAAGGGCTTCCGCGATCCGGTGATCCTGGCCGAAGTGCGCAATCCGGAGATCCGCGCCTTCCTGGAATCGCAGTTGCGCGAGATCGCCGGCGATAAGCCGGTGATCCAGTTCGCCGAAAGCGCCGCGGGTCTGGGAGCCGCCAGGCGCGGCCAGCCGGTGGCGCTGATCGAGAACGGCCGCATCGCCATGGGCGCCGAACCCGCCACGCTGCTCGAAGTCTCGCGCGGGACCGGCGGATTCGCCTCCACCGCCTTCGGCAAGAACGTCCTGAAGACCTATGAAGGCGGAGCGAACTGGGTTTTCGCCGCCGACATGGAACAAATTCTCGCCGCCAACGTTTCTACTTCAGACACCGCGCTGGCGAAGTCGGGTTTGACGGATCTGCGCAGCCTGGTGATCGAGCGGCGGGACCGCGGGGGCAAGACGGAAACTCGCGCTTCGCTCGGATTCCGCGGCGACCGTCACGGTGTGGCGAGCTGGCTGGCGGCGCCGGCCCCCATGGGTTCGCTCGAGTTTGTGACGCCGGAGGCGAGTTTTGCCGCCGCCTTTGTAGTGAAGAACGCTCGCGGGATGCTGGAGGATCTGCTTTCGATGACCAGTTCGACCGATCAGCGGAAAGCGCTGGAGAACCCGATGGCCCGCGCGGTCATCGAGTCCGCCGCCGCCTTCGGAGGCGAGTTCACCTTCGCCGCCGACGGTCCGCTGCTGCCCGTGCCGAGCTTCAAGATCATCGCCGAGGTCTACAACCCGGCGGCCGTCGATGACATGGTCGCGCGGCTGGTGGAGGAATTGAACCGCACCCCGGAGATGGCGCAGTCGCAGATCGTCAAGTCGCGGGAGGACGTGAGCGGGCGAACCTTCCACGCGTTGAAAACACCGAAGCTGCCGGTGGAGATCCACTACACCTTCGCCGACAACTACCTGCTGATGGCGCCGAGCCGCGAGTTGCTGATCACCGCCATCTCCACCCGCGCCGCGGGCGGATCGCTGGTGAATTCCAGCCGCTTCCGGTCGCAGTTGCCCCGCGACGGCTACACGCACTTTTCCGCGCTGGTGTACTACAATCTCGGCGTCGCGGTGGGTCCGCTGGCCGACCAGTTGAAGCAGAGCGGCCTGTTGTCGCCGGAGCAGCAGAAATCGATGGACGCGCTGCAAATTGACCGCGACCCCGCCCTCATCTACGTCTACGGCGAGCCCGACCGTATCGTGGTGGCTTCCTCCGGCAGCTTCTTCGGCCTCTCGCTTGATTCGCTGGTGGGCATGGTGAGCGGAAAGCAGAATGTCCTTCCTGGACTCGTATTCGGAGGAATGCGCGTGCCGGGGGTGGTTCCGAAAGCAAGCCAAAACTGATGAACCCTGTTATCGAACTCGCCGGTTTGAGCGTGCGCTTCGGCCAGCGCGACATCCTGAAGAACCTGAACTGCAAGCTCAGCGGCAAGACGATCGGGCTGCTGGGCCCCAACGGGGCGGGGAAGTCGACCCTGATCAACACGCTGCTAGGGTTCTATGAGCCCTTCGCCGGCACCGCGCGCATCTTCGGCAACGACATCCGGCGCCAGGCCAACGCGATCCGCCAGGTGGTGGGCTACATGCCCGAAAACGACGCCCTGATCGCCAACATGAACGCCGTCTCCTACGTGCGCATGATGGCCGAGATCAGCGGTCTGCCCTCGGAAGCCGCGCTGGAGCGGGCGCATGAAGCGCTGTTCTATGTCGGCCTGGGCGAGGCCCGCTACCGCATGCTCGGCAGTTATTCGCTGGGCATGAAGCAGATGGCCAAGCTGGCGCAAGCCATCGTTCACGGTCCCAAGCTGCTGATCCTGGACGAACCCACCAACGGCCTCGATCCGGCGGCGCGGCTGCGGATGATCAAGATGATCTCCGAAATGCGGGACTCGGGCGAAATGCACATCGTTCTCTGCTCGCACCTGCTGCGCGATGTCGAGGAGACCTGCCAGGAAGTGATCATTCTAAAGCAGGGCGAGATGGTTCACTATTCCAACCTGGAAGAAGAGCGAAAAGCCAACAAGCGTTTTGTCGAAGTGGAGACGGTGGGCAACGACGGCGGCTTCGCCGAAGCCGTGGAGGCGCTGGGCGCCGAGTGCGCTCCGGCGGGCGCGGGACGCTGGAAAATGGTGTTCCCGGAGGGCGTCGAGATGCGCGCCCTGTACCGCATCGCCGCCGAGCGCGACCTGCAGTTGCGCCGCCTGAACTACCGCCGCGACTCGCTCGAGGACATCTTCCTCAAGGCCATGGAAAGCGAGCGCATCGAAAGAATGAAAGCCGCCGGGGCCATGCCCAAGAACGGGCACGGAAAGGCGTAAGGACAACCGATGGCCGTCTACAAGAAAAGCTACAAGGGATTCTCCGGCGCGCTGACGCCCGCCTGGAGCCGCTTCCTGGTTCTGCCGCGCTATTCCTTCGCGCGCCTGTTCCAGTCCAAGTTCCTGTTCATCTTCTACGCCCTGTGTTTCTTCCCCGTGCTGGCGGGCGCGGGATTCATCTACGCGGTCAACAATCTCAGCTTCCTGCAGTCGTTCGGCATCAATGTCGGCGACGCGGTGAAGATCAACAACAACTACTTCCTGATCTTTCTGCAATTTCAGGGTGCGCTCTGTTACCTGCTGACGGCCCTGGTCGGCCCCAGCCTGGTAGCGCCGGACCTCGCCAACGGCGCGCTGCCGCTGTACTTCTGCCGCCCGTTCAACCGCGTCGAGTACGTGGGCGGCAAGATGAGCGTGTTATTCATCCTGCTTTCCGCCATCACCTGGATCCCCGGCGTTATCCTGTTCTTCATCCAATCCAGCCTCGCCGGCTGGACCTGGATGGCCGACAACTGGTGGATCGCCACTGGATTGCTGATTGGTTCGCTGGCCTGGATCGTGATCCTGAGCCTCATCGCGCTGGCATGCTCCGCGTGGGTGCGGTGGCGGATCGCCGCCGGCGCGCTGGTGCTGGGCGTCTTCTTCCTGGGCTCCGCCTTCGGTTCCGCCATCAACGGCGTGCTGAAGACCGAGTTCGGAACCCGCTTCGACCTCGCCCGGCTGATGGCGGTGATCTGGGGCGACCTGCTGCGCAGCGATCGCGACCTGGGCGCCTCCGCCTGGGATGCCTGGTCCACCCTGCTGGCCGTTTCCGTGCTTTGCATCTGGCTGCTCGATAAAAAGATCCGCGCTTATGAGGTGGTGAAGGGATGACTCCGGCTCCGGATCCGATCGTTTTCGACAACGTCTCGAAGTTCTACGGCGAAGTGCTGGGCGTGAATCGCGTCACCCTCACGATTCCGGCCGGAATCACCAGCCTGGTGGGCCCCAACGGCTCCGGCAAGACCACGCTGATGAACCTGATGACCGGCCTGGTGCAGCCGTCCCGCGGCCGCATTTCCATTCGCGGCGTCCAGCCGAGCGAGCCCGAAAAACTGTTCCGTTTCCTGGGCTACGCCACGCAATTCGATTCGTTCCCCAAGGGCGCCACCGGGTTCGGCTTCGTCTACGGATCGCTGCGCCTGCTGGGCGGCGGTCACGCCGACGCCGAGAAGCGCGCCTGGCAGGCCATCGAACAGGTCAACCTGGTGGAAGCCGCCAAGCGCAAGATCGCCGGTTATTCCAAGGGCATGCGGCAGCGCATCCGCCTGGCGCAGGCGATCGCCCATGATCCTCAGGTCCTCGTGCTCGACGAGCCCCTGAACGGCCTGGATCCGCTGGTGCGCGCCGAAACCATCGCCATGTTCCGCATGTTCGCCAACCAAGGGCGCCATGTCATCGTCTCCAGCCACATCCTGCACGAAGTGGACATGATCTCCGACCAGGTGATCCTGCTTTCGAACGGCTATGTGGTGGCCGAGGGCCAGATCCGCGGCGTGCGCAGCGAGATCGAGGAACACCCGATGCAGGTTCTCATTCGCTGCTCCCGCCCGAGCGAGGTGGCGCGCCGCTTTTTCGAGCACGAGCACGTGGTGGAGGTCAAGCTCCACACCGATCGCGGCGGACTGCTGGTGAAAACCCGCGACGCCGACCGCTTCTACCGCCTGCTGAACCAGGTGGCGATGGAGGGCGTGGATATCGACACCGTGGCCCCCGCCGACGACGACGTCAACTCCGTGTACACCTACCTGATCGGCGCCGAGGAGTCGACCAAATGAACCAGCTTCCATGGAGCCTGTGGGCGGCGCAGGTCGCGGCCGTCATGCGGCTCGAATTGAAGAAAAGCTTTTTTGCCCGCCGCGGGCTGTGGATCTACCTGCTGGCGGCGATGCCGGTGATCCTGTTCACCGCGCATACCATCAGCGAGCGCGCCGATGTCGAAGCCGTCCGCGCCCGCGCCTCGATTACGCCGCAGCAGCGCGAGGAAATCCGCGAGGGCATGACCCGCGACGAGGTCCTGGCCAAGCTCGGCAAGCCCTTCTCCACCGAAACCCGGCGCCGCCGCAACAACGTGCGCGAGACCTTGTGGTACTCCGACGGCCAGGTGCAGTTCCAGGTCATTCTGCGCGACGACAAGGTGGTGCAGACCGGCGTACACAGTGGCGACACCCTGGCCGAGGACTGGCAGGTGTTCGCCGCCGTCTACCAATATTTCTTCCTGCGCTTCGCCATCTTCTTCGGCTGCGTGGGCGTGTTCATGAACCTGTTCCGCGGCGAAATGCTGGACAAGAGCCTGCACTTCTACCTGCTCGCGCCCATCCGCCGCGAAGTTCTGGTCGCCGCCAAGTATCTGTCCGGGCTGGTGGCCACCACCGTGATCTTCACCGCCAGCGTCGCGCTGCAATTGACTGCCTTGTTCGCCCTCTATGACTCGAACACCGTGGATCAGTTCATGAAAGCGGCGGGCGGCTGGCCGCAGGTCTGGGCGTACATCGGCATTACGCCGCTGGCTTGCCTGGGCTACGGCAGCGTGTTCCTGTTCGCCGGGCTGCTGTTCAAGAATCCGCTGATCCCCGCCAGCCTGATGCTGATGTGGGAAGGCGCGAACTGGTTCCTGCCGGCGCTGCTGAAGAAATTCAGCGTGATCTTCTACCTGCAGTCGCTGTGCCCGGTTCCGGCGAATCCCATGGGCGATATCGCCGCGCCGCTGCGCCTGCTGGCGTCCACCGCCGCGCCGACTCCGGCGCCACTGGCGATCCTGGGGCTGCTAGGGCTGGCGGCGCTGCTGCTGGGACTATCGGCGATGCGGGCGCGGAAGCTGGAGATCAACTACTCGACGGAGTAGCTACTGTCGTGGCGGTGGACGCAAGCTCGCAGCCTTTGCTTCCACCTCCAACGCCCCTTCATAACCCGGCGACCCCGGCTCCAGTACCCGCAGCCGCGCCGCGTCCGCCCCATACATCAGCGCCGCGCACTCCGGCAATCCCCTCTGCAACACGTAAACCCCCTCCACCACATTGGGCGGCTGCCGCAACTCCACCAACCCTTCCCTCATCCGATCCGCGACCGACGCGCATACCGCACGGCCCATGTGCGACACATCGCCCCAGATCCGCAGGTTGTGCTGCAACGCCGCAAACTGAAACACCACCACCGCCCCCAGCACCCACCACCGCGACCCCGCCGCCGAAGCCAGCAGCATCGCAAAACCCACTGACGGCAGATAGAGCACCCGCGATTTCTCCAGGTCCGGGCCGATCAGCAGTAGATGCTGCGCCGGCAGTGCCGCCACCAAGGTAAACACCGCCAGCATCCAGCCCCGACCCGAGGAATTCCCCGAGGGCCGCAGCCAGATCCACGCGACCATAGCCGCCACGAACAGCAGCATCGCCGCCCCCAACCACCACTCGATCTCCCGGCTCCAGTTCACCGGGAAGAACAGCGTCGCCGGCAGCCGCAGCAGCAACCCTTTCAGCGATCGCAACAGGCTGAACTCCAATATCGCGGCGCCAGACCCCGGTGCGCGATATCCGCCGATTCCGCCCAGCAGCCACCACCGGTACGTGAACACTGCCGCCGCCAGGATGTAGAACGGAATCGCGGATCGCCACCTCCGCACCCCGCCCAGCACTGTCGCGAGTACCGGAAAAACAAACGCCGACTCCTTCGACAGCAGCCCCAGCAGGCAGCACGCCAGCGCACCCGCGTACGCGGCGCGGCTTGATTCCGAAACCATCCACAACAGCAATCCCGCCAGTACGAACAGCGTCGCCATCAAATCGAACCGCGCGGCGATCCATGCCACCACCTCGGGCCGCGACCCATGAACTCCGAATATCGCCGCCGCGAACGCGGCCGCCCGCGAGCTCAGATCCAATTGCCTCGCCAGTCCGTACACCAGCGCGCAGTTCACCAGGTGAATCGCCAAGTTCGACGCTCGCCAAAGCCACTCATTCGTCCCTGCCCACTGATACTCCAGCCAGTACCCCAGCATGGCCAGGGGTCGAAAGTGAAAATCGTCGGCGGGCACGGTGAAGTAATTCCCCAACCCTTCGAGCGAAGCTTGCGACGCCGTCAACACATGCACGTAGTCGTCTGAAGTGAACGGAAACCACAACGTCCACCCGAAGGCTGCCGCCACTAGCCCCAGCGACGTGGCGGCCCAGTACCGGACTGTGGCGGAATACCCCGGAATTACCTTACCGGGTCCGGCAAGCCCCAGCATGGCGGCGATAACTGCAAGAGAAAAAGTGCTTTCCGCGTTCATCGGCGAACGCAGGAAGGGCAGTGGTCCCATCCACGCCCGCGCCGCCAGCAAAATTCCTGGGGTGAACGCCAGCAGGCAAAGGATCAAACGCATCTTTTGCAGGATACAATCGAACCAATAGTCAGGGGCTCGTTAATCGAATGCGGATTGCCATCGTTACGGACGTACATGGAAATCTGCCGGCGCTCGAAGCCGTAATCGCCGATCTGAAGAAGACGGCGCCGGATCTCGTGCTGCACGGTGGGGATCTGGCGGTGAATGGCTGCCGGCCGGCCGAGGTCATCGACCTCATTCGCGACCTCCGCTGGCCCGGCGTCGTCGGCAATACCGACGAAGCTCTGTGGCGAAACCGCGAGCAGGAACTCGAGGCCCGCATGCCCGGCAAGGGCGAGCTGCGCCGCAGGATGTTCCGCTCCAGCGCCCCCTGGGCTCGCGACCGCTGCGGAGCGGATCGCGTGGAGTGGCTGAAAACCCTGCCCATGAGCTACGTTCAGGACGACGTTACTCTGGTCCACGCCTCGCCCGGCGACCTTTGGGATTCGCCCTTGCGCGACGCCAGTGACGAGGAACTCCTCCGTGTCTATGGTCCCCTCAACGCCCGGCTCGCCGTCTACGCACACATTCATGTGCCCTTTATCCGCGTGCTGCAAGGCATGATAGTCGCCAACACCGGCAGCGCCGGCATCCCCTTCGACGGCGATCGCCGCGCCTCCTACCTGATTACGGAAGGCGCCTGGACCACGATCCGCCGCGTCGAGTACGACACCGATCGCGAAATCCGCGACCTGCTGGCCAGCGACTTCCCGCAGCGGGAATGGGTCGCCGAGGTCCTGCGCCGGGGCGAATTCGTTCCTCCCTCGCCGGTGCCCGCGGCTTAGCTCGCCGTGCACACGCGCGAAGCTTCCACCGGCAGCCCGCTGATCTGCCACGCGTCGAAGCCGCCCACCACGTTCATTACGCGGAAGCCCTGCTGCGCCATCAGGCTCGCGGCGATCGCGCTGCGGTAGCCGCTCTTGCAATGCACCGCGATGGTGCGCCCGCGATCCAGATCCTCGAGCGACGAGGTCAGCTTGTGCAGCGGCTTCAGGACCGCCTGCGCCAGGTGCCCGGTTTCGTGCTCCGCCGGACGGCGCACATCCACCACCGCAAGGTCCTCGCCTTCGCTCAGCGCCTTGTGCAGATCTTCCACGCTCACCTGCGGGATCTCGTTCGCCGGCAACCCCGCCTCCGCCCAGGAGGCCATGCCGTCGGCGAGCGCGCCCGTCACCCGTTCCATGCCCACCCGAGCCAGGCGCACCCGCGACTCTTCCAAGGCTTCGGTGTCCTCCGCCACCAGCACGATGTCGCGGTCCAGGCCGATCACCGTCGCCGCCCAGGAGGCGTATTGCCCTCCCAGCGGTATATTCACCGCCCCGGGAATGTGACCCGCGCCGAAAGCCGCCGGGGTCCGCGTATCCAGAATCGTTGCGCCTGCCTGCTGTGCCGCCAGCGCCTCACCCGGCGTCAGCATCCGCAACTCCGGCATCTCCGCCAGCGGCGCCGCCCCGGTGCGGTTGATCTCGGCATCGAGGGCGAAGTACCCCGGCCGCTCCGGTAGCTCTGCGGTCAGCAGCCCCACGAACTCTTCCTTCGACTTCGCCTTCAACGCGTAATTGGATTCCCGCTCCTTGCCGATGGTGGAGACCCGCTCCGGCCGCATCTGCTTGCCGCACAGCGATCCCGCGCCGTGCGCCGGATACACTTCCACGCTGTCGGGCAGCCTCAGCAGCTTGCCGTACAGGCTGTCGTACAGCATCCCGGCGAGCTCCTGCGGCGTCTTGTCCTTGGACAGGTCAGGCCGCCCGACATCGCCGATGAACAGCGTGTCGCCGGTCAGCGCGATCGCGGGTTCCGCCGACTTCTCCAGGTCCGTCACCAGAACGGTGACGCTCTCCAGCGTGTGGCCGGGCGTTTCCACGAACCGCAGCCGGACCTGGCCGAAAGCGATCTCGTCGCCGTCCTGCACCGCCACGTGCGGGAAGGTCGCGCCCGCCGCCGCGCCAAGATAGATCTTCGCTCCCGTCCGCCGCGCCAGTTCGATATGCCCGCTGACGAAATCGGCGTGCAGGTGGGTCTCGATGATGTGCCGGATCTCCAGCCCCTGCTTGCGCGCCTCCTCGATGTACAGGTCTACGTCGCGCTGCGGATCCACCACCGCGGCCTCGCCATCCGAACCAATCATGTACGAAGCGTGCGCCAGGCAGGTGAGATAGAACTGTTGAAAGTACATGGAAGCTCCCTGATTCTCAGGATAGTCCAGTGCGAGGGCCGCTCAGTATCGCACCCTACGTGTCGATCAGCTCAAATCCGTATGTGTCCAGAATGTCTCCCAGCAATGCCGCGTTCGCCGCATCCGCGAGGCAGCCGAACGAAGCGGCGGAGACCAGCGGCTTGCAGTGATCGTAGAGGGCGCAAGCCTGGCGTGCCGGATCGTGGCGTGCCGGATACAAGATCCCGTCCGGCCTCACCGGATGGGCTCGCAGCGCCTTGGACCATCTCCGGGAAACGGCGTGATTCCCGGCGAACAAGCGGGCATCAGCGCCGATGCGCGCCAGGCCTCCACTCCTCGCCAGATCAATCAACCTCAGCGGGCGGCTTGCCCGGATGCGAGCCCATTCCCGCTTCGACAGTTCGCTCCAGGTCACAATGCGGCAGCCCGTCTCCTGGCCCAGTGTCTCGATGAAAGCGCAATGCGGATCGGCGGCGGCATACAGGACGCCATATTCGCCTCGGGGAGCATCGTAGCGGAATGTCGCGGCCGTCCCAAAGTGAATCGGGTCCCGCCCCAACCGGTGCACGCGAAACCACTCGCGATCCGAAGTGAAGATCAGCGGATCTCTCTCCTGCAAATCGCCGGGCGGCTCGGGGTGTGGGCCAGGGCCGCCTGGCCTCACGCAGCTCCCTGCTCGCCGTATGCTTGCGCGGCGATCAGGACCTCATCCACACGATTTTCCGAGAGCGCCGAAGCCGGAGATTTGCCCTCCAGTCTTGGATTGGGAGACACGAAAAACGCCACCTGCATCCATGGATCATGGTCCTTCAGAGCCCTCAGAATGCTCTCCAAACCCGGCAAAGTTCCGGAGTCCGCGAACTGCCACACCGGATAGTGATAACCTCGCCGTCCGAAGGCGACGGCCAGAAGTTGCCCGTTTCTGCGCCGCTTGTCTACCGCTTGCCGCGTGATGCGCAGCAGCCTGGCTGCCTCCTCCACGCTGATCGAGCCGCCATGACTCTCCAACAGGCGTTGCTTGGCCGCGATCCCCCGCAGCCGCGCGTTGAACAAGGGGTCCTCTGACCGTACTCCCGCAAGCGCCTCGGGACTCTGCAGCGCTCTGACGACAACTCCCTGGTCGCTTGGCGCCGCAATCGCGCCTTGCAGGACCGGATCGGATAGTTCGCCCAGGTGCGCGACAGCGTTGAAGGCTCGCCGCAGGAATACCTCTTGAACCGGGCTCCTGCCCTCGGTCCAGCTTCCACCGAACTCCGCCCGCAAATCCGCGGAAGGCTTTTTCTCCTTGATGAGAAGCGTGAAGCTATTCTGCTGCCACTGCAGCGAGGATTCGAACAGACCCAGCAAGCATCGAATCACGGAATCGTGCAGCCGGAGAGTCCACACCGGATCTTTCCATTCCACGCTCCATCCCGTTTGCACGCGGCCCTGCACGCGAACCGCGTCCGCTTCCCGCCGAATGTGAACGCCCTGCGTGTGGAAGCGCTTAAACTCGAAATCGAGCTGATCGGCGAGTTCCTCTAGCTGACGGGGGCGAAGCTCGACAGTTTGCATGTTGACTAAGTAACCCCTAGTTCTAATCTACTACTTGGTAAACCAGCGCGCAACGCCCCTCGCCCGCGACGCTCCAACCCGCGCGACTACAGTACGATAAAGCAAGTGTCGGACCCCGCCGCCATCCCCGAGCCGCAGACTCCCGCGATCGAAGTTCGCAACCTGCGCAAGCTCTACGGCGAAAAGGCTGCTGTCGATGGCCTGGACCTGGTCGTTCCCCGCGGCTGCTTCTTCGGTTTCCTGGGTCCCAACGGAGCCGGCAAAACCACCACCATCAAGATGCTGATGGGCCTGGCGCCCCCCACCTCCGGGACCATCCACCTGCTCGGCCTGCCCATGCCGGATCAGGCGGTGGAGATCCGCAAGCGCATCGGCCTGGTCCCTGATGAGTCGCTCCTGTTCGACCATCTCACCGGCGCCGAGTTTCTGGAATTCGTCGGCCGCATGTACAACCTGCCGCGCCCGGTGGCGCGCGAGCGCACCGGCGAGCTGCTCCGCCTCTTTGAGCTCGACACCGCCCAGCGCAAGCTCATCGGCGAGTACTCCAAGGGCATGCGCAAACGCGTAGCCATGGCCGCCGCGCTGATTCACCGCCCGCAATTGTTTCTGATGGACGAGCCGTTTGAAGGCGTCGACGCCGTCGGCGCGCGCCTGATGAAGGACCTGCTGCTCGATCAGGTCCGCAACGGCGCCACCATTTTCCTCACCTCCCATGTGCTCGAAGTCGTGGAACGCCTTTGCGATCGCGTCGCCATCATCCATCAGGGCAAGCTGGTGATGAACGGCGTTACCCGGGAACTCCGCAGCGGCAGCGAGAGCCTGGAAGACATGTTCGTGCGCGCCGTCGGCGTCGATCGCGCCGTCGAAACGCTGGACTGGCTGTAGCCATGCCTCCGCACCTGTCCGCGATCCTGTGGGCTCAATGGCGGACCCTGCGCAACTTCTATCCCCGCAACGCCCGCGGCGGCCTGATCCTGACCCTGATCGTGTCCGCCATTTGGTACGGCGGCTGGACCGTCGCCGCCGCGGTCGCCGCCACTCTGTACTCCGATCCCGAGGCCGGAACGCTGCTGCGCGCGCTGCCCGGCGTGCTCCTGCTCGCTTTCCTTTACTGGCAGGTGATCCCCATCCTGATGATGGCCACCGGCGCTTCTCTGGAGTTGAAGAAACTGGTGGTTTATCCGATCACTCCCGGCGAATTGTTCACGGCGGAGGTGGCGCTGCGGCTTACCACCAGCATCGAGATGCTGCTGGTGACCTGCGGCATCGCCATCGGCCTCGCCCTGAATCCGGCGGTCGCCTGGTGGGGACCCCTGGTGATGCCCGTCTTTATCGTCTTCAACCTGATGGTCTCGGCCGGCCTGCGCGATTTGATCGCGCGCCTGCTGGCGCGCCGCCGCATCCGGGAGATCGTCTTCCTGGCGCTCGTGCTGATCGCGGCGCTGCCCCAACTGGTGCTCATCGGACTCCAGAATCCGGAGAATCGGGATCGCATTCGCTTCGTTCTGGAAGGTGCGCCGATCCAATTCCTCCCGTGGAACGCGACCGCGACCCTGGCCCAGGGCAACTTCTCCGCTCTCGCGCTGCTCAGCCTCCCGGCCTGGGTCGCCCTGGCGTACTGGTTCGCCTGGTCGCAATTCCGGCGGACCCTCCGGTTCGACAGCCAGGCCGCCGCGGCGTCCCGCGCCACGCCGCGCACCTCCGACCGCTGGAACGAGCACCTCTTCCGCCTGCCCTCGCGCTTCTTTCCCGATCCCCTGGCCGCACTGATCGAAAAGGAATTCCGCTTCCTCACGCGCGCCCCCCGCTTCCGCATGGTATTCCTGATGGGCTTCACCTTCGGACTGCTCATCTGGGTCCCCATGCTGCGCACCACCGCCGGCGCGCAGAGCACCAACTCGCTCATCTTCATCTGCATCTATTCGCTGCTGCTGATCGGCGATGTCTGCTTCTGGAATGCCTTCGGTTTCGATCGCAGCGCCGCCCAGGTCTACTTCGTGATGCCGGTGAAGTTCTCCACCGTGCTGGTGGCCAAGAACCTGACCGCCTTCTTTTTCGTGCTGGCGGAAATCGCCGCCATCACCGCCGTGTGCGCCCTGCTGCGCCTCCCGCTCACCGCGGCCAAGATCGCCGAGGCCTTCGCCGTCACCACCGTGCTCAGCATCTTCTTGATCGGGCTGGGCAACGTCACTTCCATCCACATGGCGCGACCCGTGAATCCAGCCAATTCCTTCCGCAATGCCTCGGCGGGGCGGATGCAGATGGTCCTGCTGCTGCTCTACCCCCTGGCGTCGATTCCGGTCTTGCTGGCTTACGGCGCCCGCTACGCCTTCGATTCCGACCAGGCGTTCTACATCGTGCTCGCCGTCGACCTGCTGATCGCCGCCGTGGTGTACTACGTGTCCATGGATTCCGCGCTCAAAGCCGCCGATGAGCGCAAGGAGATCATGATCGAAACGCTCTCCAAGAACGAAGGACCCATCGCCGCCTAAATCTTGGCCGCGCTGCGCTCCAGCGTTGGATTCTGGTTGTACGAAGCCGATTGTCCCGGCGGAATCGTGAGATACTTCCAGTTCTCGCCCGCCAGGCTCTTGCCAATGTAGAGAATCTGACCCACGTGATAGGCGACATGCGCAAGGCTGCGCTGCAGCGCCTCGATCACCGTCAATTTCTGCCCGCGGATGCTTACGTGACGGCCCAGGTCGGCGTCGGTCAGCCCTTTCAGCGCGCCGAACAGAATGCCCCAGCCGCGATCCCACCGCTTCTCGATCTCGTCTTTCGAAAGCGGCGTGGGATCGAATTCGGACTCGCGGTCCCGCCACGGCTTCTCGCCGTCGCTGGTCAGGAAATCGGTGAAGCGGCTGGCGAAGTTGCCCGAGATGTGCCGTACCAGCATGCAAATGCTGTTGTTCGCACCATCGCCGCGATCGCAGAGCTGGACATCGTCAAGTTGCTTGATCCCGCCCGCGCCCATGTCGCGATATCTCCGGTACTCAACTTCGATCGCCTCCAGCACCATTCGGCTCATGTTTTCGATTACAACATAAGAGAATCATGCTCGACATCCGGCGCATCTCCACGGACGATCATCTCGACGCTCTCGCCGCGCTGCTGATCGATGCCGCCGACAGCGGCGCTTCCATCGGCTTCCTGCCGCCGCTGTCCAAAGACGTAGCGGCGGACTTCTGGCGCGGCCGTGAGATCCTGGGAGCTTTCCTCAACGGACGTCTGGTCGGCTCGGTACAACTCGAGCTCGCCTGGAAACCGAACGCGCCGCATCGCGCCGAAGTCCAGAAGCTGCTGGTGCTGCGATCCGCACGGGGGCAGGGCATCGGCCGCGCCCTGATGGACTCTGTCGAGGCCTGGGCACTGGAACTCGACCGCACTTTGCTGGTTCTCGACACCAAGCGCGGCGACCTCGCCGAGTCGATGTACCGCAAGCTCGGCTGGACCGAGGTCGGTGTCATCCCCCGCTTCTGCCGCTCCGCCGCCGGCGAGTTCGAGGACACCGTGGTCTTCTACAAGGAATTGACCCGGGCCTAGTTCCGCCAGAAGAAGTAAAACACGATTAAAGCCACCAGAATCGCCAGCGCCACCTTCACCGCGCTCCAGGGACGCTCCCCCTGCACTTCACCCGTCTGCGCGTTCACCACGATCTGATACACCCGGCTCTGATACCGGTAGGCCCCGATCCACACCGGCAGAAGGACGTGCTTGAAAGTCACGTCCGAGTAGGCGGTGTTCACCTGCCGCACGCGCTGCCGGTCCCCGCCGATCTGCCGCCGGACCTCCGCATCGATCGCCGGCCCCATCACTTCCTGTTGTGTCGCCTGCCACGCGCGCGGAAGCGGAATCTGATAACGCTGTGCCCGGAACCCAGCCAGGTATGCGGGCTCGTAATGCTTCAGCCGGTCGAGCGGCCAGGGATCGAGCGCGTGCAGATAGTTCTTCTGCACCGCGGACGTTGCCGGCATCAGCGCGTCGTCGAAGTTCCGTTGCAGCGTCCCCTGACGCCGCGACCAGCGGGTCTGGAATTGATTGTTGCGATCGCGGTAAATGTCGCCGCGCTCTCCCACCCATTCCGTTGTCGTCCGCGCGTCGAACGTCCAATACGGCAAGTAGACGCCCGTCATCCCTTGATGCCGCGCCAGCGCCTTCAGATCGTTGGGCGCGAACCACAACCCTCCGATCCAGGACTGCACCCGCGCATCCGCCTGCCTCTTGTCCAACCCGAAGGGAAGCACGCACGCCGGTGCGATCAGCGGATCCGCCGCCTTGGGCTGCATCACCATCGGGGCGGCGCAGAACGGGCAGGACGCCGCGGCATCCGCGGGCTCGAATTCCGTCACCGAGCCGCAGCTCGCGCACGCGACTTCCAGCGCCGTGGGCGACAGCTTAACCAGATCCAGATCGCGTGAAGCGAACTGTTCCAGCGGCAGTTCTTCCAGGTGCCCGGAAGCCTCGGAGCCGATCTCAGCCGTGGTTCCGCAGTACGGGCAGCGCAGCTTCGCGACGCCGGGATCGAACACCAGCGCCGCCCCACAACCAGGACACGGAAAACGGCTGATCACCTTCCGCGCGGAGGTCCTCCCGGACCTCGCTTCCCGCCCGGGCCGCGCTTGTCCGGACCTCTCTTTCCGAATCCGGGTCTCCCACCCGGGCGTCCTGCACCCGGGCCGCCGGGTCCTCGTTTAGCCGGTGGCCGGCCCGAACCCCCGCCCGGTCCGGATGGTCCGCGCTTCGGCCGGTCGCCCCCGCCGCGGGGCGGACGATCGCCATAGCCGCCGCGTGGCGGACGGTCGCTTCCGCCGCGCGGGGGGCGGTCTCCGTAACCCCCGCGATCGCCGGACGGCGGACCTTCCGGACCCCGCTTCCGCACCGGGCGATCGCCAAAGCTTGGGCCCTTGCCATAGCGGGGCCGCTCCGAACCCCGATCCTCGTCGGGGCGCGGCGGCCGCGGCGACAGTGTCGGCCGCACGGGTCCCCTCCGGTCGTCGGGACCCTTGCCGTAGGCAGGCCGCTTTGCCGGCCGCTGGTCGTCCCGCCGCTGGGGAGGCCCGCTGCGCGGCGCGCGCGGCCGGTCATCTGCCCGCACCGGCCGCTCCGATCGCTCCGGCCGCGGCGGGCGCTGCGGCAGCGGCGCGTCGCGCCAGACTCGCGTGCCGCCCTCGTCTTCGTTCTCTTGCGTCACCGTCACCGGACGCCGCGCCGGACGCCGCTCTTCCGGCACACGCGACCTCCGGAACGTCTCTTCCTGTTCGCCCTCGGGCAGCGGCGGCAACTCATCGCCCTCTGCCGGATAGCTGACACCCTCCAGGAACAACCCCGAGGCTGGCGCTGTCCACGCCCCCACGTCCAGCTTCGGATCGCACTTGCCTTCCACCAACTGCTCGAACTGCGCCAGCGTGATCTCGCCCAGCCCCAGCTTCACCAGCGTCCCGGTCAGCCGCCGCACCATCTTCCACAGGAAATGCGACGCCTCCACCCGGAATAGCACCAGGTGATCGTCCGTATCCACCTCGGCGCGGTCCACCACCACGATGGTCGATTCGTCCGGCCGCGAGGGGTCCTTCTGGCGGAAGCAGACGAAGTCGTGCCGCCCGGCGAGCATCGCCGCGCCGCGCGACATCAGCTCCACGTTCAGCGGTTCCTTCACCCACCACACGAACTTCTTCGACAGCGCCGTCTTCCGCGTCGAGATCTGATACAGGTACGCGCGATTCACCGCGTGATGCCGGGCGTGAAAGGCGTTGGGCGTTTCTTCCACTGCCAGCACCGCGATATCCGCGGGAAGCCGGTCATTCATCTCCCGCAGCAGGCGATCCGGATTTACGTCGCGGGTTCCCCGGATCTTCAGATGCGCCACCTGGCCAAGCGCGTGAACGCCGGCATCCGTGCGCCCGGCGCCCTGAATGTCCACCCCTTCCCGCAGATAGTCCTCGGCT
The DNA here is from genome assembly GCA_964406035.1 of uncultured Solibacteraceae bacterium. Taxonomy (GTDB): domain Bacteria; phylum Acidobacteriota; class Terriglobia; order Bryobacterales; family Bryobacteraceae; genus JAIEPW01. The sequence continues at coordinate 18,849 of CAYOQB010000090.1, forward strand.
GCATCGCGCAGCGCGCCCTGCACTGTCCGCGGCGCGTTCATCTGCTCCTGCCAGCCGTGGTACTTGGAGCCGTCGTATTCGATCGTAAGTTTCCAGGTTTTCAATGGTGTGTTACCGCCGCGATCGGCGCCGTCCCGTCATCAATGCGTTCCTTGTTGGCGAAGATCTTTTGGTACAGCGCGCGCACCGGACGCCGCTCCGCCAGCGGAATCATCACCGCGCTCAACGTGATGCTGATCAGCACCACCATATAGGTGAAGTTCCTCACCGTCTCGCCGCCGTCGATTCCCCGCTCCACGATCATTCCCGCCAGCACGGCCGAAACCAGCCCTTTGGGGACCATCAGCGAGGCGATCCCCAGGTCGAACCAACTGGCGTTCTCCCGGAATACGGTCAGGCGGACGATCACCAGCCGCGCCAGATAAACCACCGCGCAGAACGCCCCCGCCCACAGGATCAGATTGAGATCCTGCAGCCGGATGGAAACGCCCATGTAGACGAAGAAGAAGATTTTCAGCAGGAAAAGGAATTCCAGGAAGAAAGAAACGTCCGCCGAGCCCAGCGTGCCCAACTGCCGCTCGCGGAACAGCCGCAGGCCCTGCAGCGGAAGAAACTGGTAGTTGGTGAGAGTCGCGCCGAACGCCAGCGCGGCGATCGCCCCGCTGAATCCCATCGCGTCCGCGACCCCGAACAGAATGAACACTACCGCCAGCGTGGTGAACGCCGTGTTGGGGAACTGCCGTACGCGGTCGAGCACCAGCAGCCAGCCCAGGCCTCCCGCCAGCCCAATAGCCGCCGCCATCAGCAAGGACGCCACGATGTGCCCCACCATCTTCAGCGGCTCCACCCGCCCCACCGCGGCGCCTTCCAGCAATCCCAGCAGAATGACGATGCAGAGCACGTCGCCCAGCGCCGATTCCAGCACCAGCACCGTCCCCATCGGGTCCGGCATCTTCATCGATTTCACCAGCGCGATCACCACCGCCGCCGAAGTTCCACCCAGCACCACTCCTGTGCATCCGGCCAGCAGCGCGCTCATCCCCAGGCCGTAGTAAGCCACCGCGAATCCCGCCGCCACGGTCACCCCGAACGTGATCAGCGTCAGCCGGACAATCGGCGTAATGACTCTCACCAGCACCTTGGGGTCCAGCGCGATCCCGCTCTCGAACAGAATCACGATCAGCGCCAGTTGGCTCATCACGCTGCCCACCCGGCCGAAGTCGCGCGGCGTCACCAGGTGCAACACCGGGCCCAGCAGAATTCCCAGCAGCATCAGCGGCAGCACGTCCGGGATTCTGGTGCGCAGAAACAGCGCTGTAAAAAAGTGCGCCAGAAAGACAAGCAGGCCGATACCAAGGATGATTTCGGCGATCATAGACTTACGAGTATAGCTTGAGCCCGGCGATACGCCGTTCAATAACCCGCTCCTGAGTGAAGTTGCGGGCTCGCTCGTAGAATCGCGGCGCCGTCCGGTATGCCGCCTCCGGTACGAACCCGATCAGCTCCGGCGCGCGGATCGCCGTTCCCAAGCGGGCCGCTTCCGCCTGAATCGTTTCATACACTTGCTCCACGGGGATCTCGCGGAAGCGAGTCAGGTTCATTGATACCTGAGCGCAACCTCGCGACGGCAGAAACAGCCCCATCGCCTTTACGAACGGAAACCCGCCGGAGGATTCCCGGACCCGCGCCGCGATGGCCCGCGCGACCCCAGCGTCCGCGCTCTCCAGGTCGATGTTGAACGCGATCAGGAAGTCGCGGGCGCCGACGCAGCTCGCCCCCGCGGTGGGATGCACGCGCGTGCCGCCCACGTCCGGAATGTGCGACGCTACATCGCCGAGCAACTGCTCGAACCCCTTGCGCCGCACTTTCTCCAGGCGCCGCCGCTCCGGCGTGCGCGCCGCCGCTTCGTAGAAGAAAACCGGAATGGCCCATTTCTCGTGAATCTCCGCCCCGGCGCGATGCGCCACCGCCGCGCACTCCGCCAGGTCCGATCCGTCCAGCGGCACGAACGGAATCACGTCCGCCGCTCCCACCCTCGGATGCACCCCCTCGTGCGATCGCAAATCAATGAGTTCCGCCGCCTTACCCGCTCCCCGGACCGCGCCCGCCAGCACGCTTTCCGCTTCGCCCGCGAACGTCACCACCGCCCGGTTGTGATCCCAATCCGCTTCCCAGCCGAGCAGCAGCACCCCCGGCGTGGCCCGGATCGCCTCCACGATCGCTTCCACCTTGCGGAGGTCCCGTCCCTCCGAAAAATTGGGAACGCACTCGATCATTCCTGTGCATCATAGAAGATTGAAGGACTCCCGCAAATCGCCGCGGCAGCAGAAGACCTTGGAGCGCGTTATTTCCAAAGCGGGGCTCGGCTCTCGCAGCGAAGCCCGAAGCTGGATCCACGCCGGCCGCGTCACCGTCAACGGCCGCCGCACCGAGAATCCCGACCAGTGGATCGACTTCGCGCGCGACCAGGTCCTGTTCGACGGCAAGCCGCTCGAATCCGAAGATAAGGTTTACTTCCTGCTCTACAAGCCCAAAGGCTACCTGACCACCTACAAAGACCCGGAGGGCCGCCCCACCGTCTATGACCTGCTCGCCGGCGTCGAACAGTTCGTCTCCCCCATCGGCCGCCTCGACCAGGACACCAGCGGCCTGCTGCTGCTCACCAACGACACCCAGCTCGGCGAGCGCCTGACCAATCCCGAGTACAAGATCCCGAAGACCTACCTGGTGAAGGCCTCCACCTTACTGTCGGATGAGCAGTTGGATCAACTTCGCCGCGGCGTGGAGCTTTCCGACGGTCCCACGCGTCCAGCAGTTGTGACCCGCGTCCGCGATTCGGGCAAGTACACGCACTTTGAAGTGATCCTGACCGAGGGCCGTAACCGCCAGGTGCGGCGGATGGTGGAGGCGGTGGGAGCGAAAGTTTTGAAGCTGGTCCGCACCCGCATCGGCCCGCTGGAGCTCGGCGGGCTGGAGATCGGCACGTTTCGCGAGCTCAGCGCCGCGGAAGTAACCGCGTTGCGGCGCCTGGCGGGATTGCAACGAACCGCCGCGCGCGGAAACCGGAGACAATAGGCACTAGCAGTTCTTTATGTCGGATCTACTCAGCCCCCGCATCGGCAAAACCGGACACATGGTGGTGATGCCCTCATCGCTCGAAGAACCTCGCCGGCCGCGCGGGTTGTTCTGGGTTTTCTTGCTGTGCTTCTTCGGCTACCTGTTGACCACCTTCGCCGCGCTGATCGTCGCCTTCCTGTGGCGCGCTCAGAACCAGGCTTTCTGGCAGCCCGTAACCCTGCCCAGCCTGATGCTCTGGTCGAGCGCGGTGATCGTTCTCAGCAGCGCCACCATGGAGACCGCTCACCAGCTTTACCGCAAGGGCCGCCACCTGATGTTTCAGCGCTGGATGGTGTTCACGGCGATGCTCGGCGTCGGGTTCCTGGTCCTGCAAACTCTCGCCTGGCGGCAGCTCTTCGCGCAAGGCGCCTTCATGGACTCTAACCCGCACGCCTCGTTTTACTACGTGTTCACGGGCGGGCACGGCGTGCACCTGATCGGCGGATTGGGAGCTCTGGCCTGGGTCCTGTACCGGACGCGGAATCCGCTGTCGCCGCGGCGGCGGGAGACTCTCGCCGTAGTCTCGTGGTACTGGCACGTGATGGGGATCCTGTGGCTGATCCTGTTCTTCGTGCTCAGCGTGTACAGCTC
>CAYOQB010000091.1:0-2524 GCA_964406035.1 uncultured Solibacteraceae bacterium
ATTTTTCTCTTTCCTGCCCGCCAGCCAATCCGAGCCGCTTTTTCTTGTGTCTAACAGATTCGATGCCCCAGCCGGCCCCCGGTTTCAGCCTTCGCCATGTATCCCCTAAAAACGCGATGGGCGCGGCCTCGCAGCCGCGCCCGCATCCTGCTATCCAAAGGCAGCCCGCCGGTCAGTTCCGGACGGACTGCACCTTGGGCGTCGCCAGGTACCCGGCGATCTGGTCCTTCTTCACTTCATTGATCACCAGCTCATACGGCTGCCGCGCCTTGGAGGTGTAGAACTGCAGCGGTTCATTGACGCTCTTGTCCTTCTTCTCCACCCGCTTGTCATCCGCCACCAGCTCCACCGTGAAGCGATTCCGCTTCTCGTCGGCCTTCTTCAGCAGCAGCGTGATGTCCCCCACCCGCTGCGGCTGCTTGGTCTTGGCCAGCTTGAATTCGAAGTAGTTACGCTCACCCAACTGCTTCAACGCCAGCAGTTCCTTGCCGTTGGTGGCGATCAGGCCGCTTTGCACGCCCAGGTCGCCGTTCACGCGCTTGAGGTCGGCCACCGTCTTCTCCAACTCGGTCTTGGTCGCCGCGACTTCCGTCTTCACGCTGGAAACCTCGCCCGAGACTTCGCCGATCTTGGTATTGGCCGCCGTGGCCGCTTCCTTCACGCTCGAAACCTCGGCGTTGATAGCCGCCGCCTGCTTCTGCTGTTCGGCGCGGAGTTGCGCCGCCAACTGTTCGGCCTTCTTCTCCACCTCGGCCCGAGCCTGACCCGTTGCCGCCGCGGCCTGCCGCTGTGCCGCCGCCAGCTCATCCTTCAGCGTATCCACGCGCTTGGCGTGGGTTTGCGCCGTCACCGATGAGGTTTCGCGCACCTTGGCGACCTCCGACAGAAGGTTCTCGCGCGTTTGCGCCAGCTCCGTCTGCAGGGTGTTCACCTGGAAGTACAAGTAAAGAGTGGCAGCCAGCAACGCCAAAACCGCGCCGAACAGAATCGCGATCTTGATGCCGCCGCCGCTGTTGCTCGTTGGTGCTGCGTAAGGGTTGTCGGTCATCGTGGTCCATCCTCCTGATACAGGGGTACTTCCCCAAATTGTATCACTGCAGGTTGGGATGGGCCGGGAGCGTCGCAGGTTTCATGCAATCGGACACACTCCGGTGGCGCTGGTCCGTTTGCGGTACGAAACCGCCCTAATCCGCGGCTGTTGTCCGCGCCGGAGCCGGCCGGCTGAACTCAAACGACTCCTGCTTCGGGACCCCGGGTTCGAAGCAACGTCTGCAGCGCGCCTCATACATCCCGGCCGCGCCCACCACGATCAGATCGGTCGATTCCACCAGCCGTTGGGTATGCTTGGCGGGATTGCCGCAGCGCATGCAGATCGCCAGCGTCTTGGCAATCGACTCCGCCACCGCCAGCAGTTCCGGCATCGGCGCGAACGGCCGCCCCATGAAATCCGTGTCCAACCCGGCGATGATCACCTGCTTGCCCGAATCGGCAAGCTGCTGCGCCAGTTCGATCAGCGCTGGGCCGAAGAAGTTCGCCTCATCCACGCCCACCACTTCGGTCCGCCAGTCGAGCTTCTTCAAAATCTCCGGGGTATCCTGGACCGTCTCGCTGGGCATGCGGATGTCGCCGTGCGACACGATCTCGGTGAGTGAGTAGCGGTCGTCGAGCACCGGCTTGAACACCTGCACCCGCTTGCGTGCGATCCGGGCTCGCCGCAGGCGCCGGATCAGCTCCTCGCTCTTGCCTGAAAACATTGGGCCGCAGACCACTTCAATCCAGCCCGTGTTCGAGGTCATCATGTCCATCGGATTCCCTAAAAGTATAGTCGAGGCCGCGGGATATAGTAGGGATTGACATGCGCCCGAGGGCTACAGGACCACGCCTGATCCGGCCCGAGATCCTCGACACGCTGCCCGCCGAAGAGGCTCGCGCCAGTCTCGCGGACCTGACCCGCATCAATCGAAGCACCGGGGCATACCGCGTCCTCCGCGAGCTTCTCGCGACTCTGGTTCCACCAGGCAAGTGCTTCACTATGCTGGACGTCGGCGCCGCCTCCGGAGACCTCGCCGCCGAAACCCGGCGATTGTACCCGGACGCCCGAGTCACCCTGCTCGATTACTCCCTGTGCCATCTGCCGGCGACGGGGGACCGTGTCGCGGCCGACGCCTTTCAACTCCCGTTCCGCGATGCAAGCTTCGACTTTGTCTTCTCGTCCCTGTTTCTTCACCACTTTCCGGACGACCATATCGTTCGCCTATACCGCGAGGCGGGGCGCGTTGCGCGGCAGGCAGTGCTGACCATCGATCTGGAGCGGCATCCCCTGGCCTACTACTTCCTGCCCGCCACCAGTTGGTGGTTCGGTTGGGACCGCGTGACCCTGCACGACGGGCCGATCTCGGTGGAGGCTGCCTTCCACCCATCTGAATTGGCAAAACTGGCGGAGGCCGCGGGATTGACCGACGTGCGGGTGCGGCGCCATCGCCCTTCCTTCCGGCTATCTCTCTCCGCTCGCCGCGCACCGGCA
>CAYOQB010000091.1:2534-22420 GCA_964406035.1 uncultured Solibacteraceae bacterium
GGCAAGGCCAATGATTTTCCGCGTCCTTAAGTGGGGCCTGCTAGCGATCGTCCTTGCCGCCGTGGCGGCGCGGTTCTATCCGCCCATTCGTCTCGCCGCCCTGCAACTGGCCGGGCGCAGCTCCATTTGCTCCTTCAACGATGCCGTGTCCGCCTATTCCGGTTACCAGCGCCAGGTGGCGATCAAAGATCGGATTCTGCACGCCAGCCGCCGCCTGGAAGTGGACTCCGAGGGCCGTGCGTTGTGGGAGACCCCTGAGGGCAAGTATTGGGTGCCTAGCGGCAGCGAACTACAGCTTCCGTGGCTCCTGGCTGAGCAGGAACGCCAGATTTACGGCTCCGGATCGCACGCGGTCCAGCCCGGCGAAATCGTTCTGGACTGCGGAGCCAACGTCGGTGTTTTCACCAAGCGCGCTCTGGCAGCCGGAGCAAAGCTGGTGATCGCGATCGAACCAGCGCCGGAGAATCTGGCCTGCCTGCGGCGCAACCTGAAGGACGAGATCGAAGCCGGGCGCGTGATCGTCGAGCCCCAGGGCGTCTGGGATCGAGAGGACTCGCTCACTCTGTTCGTCAATCCCCGCAACTCCGCCACCGACACGTTCGTCCTGCAGATCCCCGGCGCGGAGGTGGTGCAGAAGGTGCCGCTGACAACCATCGACAACCTGGTTGCCAAACACAAACTGGACGCGGTGCACTTCATCAAAATGGACATCGAGGGCGCGGAGCCGCGGGCGCTGGCGGGGGCGCGCGAGACGATGAAGCGTTTCCGGCCGAGGCTTTCGGTAACCGCGCATCACACCGACTTCGAACCCGTCGAGATTCAGAATATGGTCCGCGCCGCCCGCGCTGACTACCAGATGGAATGTGGACCATGCTCGGAAATCAATTTGTTCATCCGGCCCGACGTGCTCTACTTCCGCTGATCCTGCTGGCAGGCTCGGGTGGATGCGCGAAGCGCTACGGCGTGGAGGGCCTGGTGCTCGAAACCAACCCCGCCGGCGGCACGATGATCGTTTCCCATCGCGAGATCAAAGGCTACATGCCCGCCATGGCCATGCCCTTCCGGGTGGAGAGACCGGGCGAGCTGGAAGGCTTGACGCCGGGTTCCCGGGTCGAGTTCGAGCTGCGGGTTTCCAAGTCGGGCGCGGTCGCACGGAAGGTGCGGAAACCGGCCGCCACGATCACCGGCGACGCCGAGGCCGACGAACCGATCCGCCTTCCGGAGCCGCCCCAGAAGCTCAAGATCGGCGACCTTGTTCCGGATTTTGAGTTGACGGACCAGCAGCAGCGCACTGTCCGGCTTTCCGCCTTTCGCGGCCGCGTGGTGGTTATCGACTTCATCTACACGCGATGTCCGCTGCCGGAGGTTTGTCCCCGGCTGTCGGCGGGCTTCGCCGCGCTGCAACGGCAGTTCCCGGATGCTCCACTGACACTGCTGTCGATTACGTTGGATCCGGCCTACGATACTCCGGCGGTTCTGGCCGATTACGCCCGCCGCTACGCCGCGGACCCGGCGCGGTGGCGCTTTCTGACCGGTCCCAACCCAGCTATCCAGTTGATTTCCGGATACTTCGGCCTTGTCTATTGGCCGGAGGAGGGTCTGATCACCCACACCTCTTCGGTGGCGGTGATCGGGCGCGACGGACGCTTGAAGGCTGTTGTCGAGGGGCTCGGCTTCACCGCCCAGCAATTGGGCCACGTGGTGCGACTGCAGTTGGAGCGCGGCTCCGCCGATCAGTAGAGAATGAAGTCGCTGGCGCTTGCCCTGTGCCTGATCGTTAACGCCGAAGCGCGCGACGTCAAGCCGAGATTCGGCAACCCCAAGGACAAGACCCCGCGAATTTCCCGCCCGGCTTCGAAACCGCCCAAATTCTCGGCCAAGAACCTGCGCAAGCCCAGCAAGAAGGAGCAACGGCGCTGGCAGGGCAAAGGCGATCCCTTGGAATCGCTCCGCCAGCGTCCGCAGTAGTCGAGTTCCTATTCCCCGCGAATTTCTCTAAGTACAGTTTCGGTCGCTTATCATAGTTCGTGATAGCGCTCCGAATATGCTGAAAAGCGCGGTAAAGGGATGCTTGCGGCGGCTGGGGTACGTAATCGCGAAAGCCGACGGCCGGTACGCGGCGGACGGTATCTTCACGGTTCACCAACCCCGGTTCCGGAACGATCCTGCATTCCGGGCCGCCTATAGCCGCGGAATCGCGGCAAGCGCCGGGATCGATCCCGATTTCGAGTGGCGGGTGCATGTTGCCTTGTGGGCGGCGGCTTGCGCCATGCGCGTTCCCGGTGATTTTATTGAGTGCGGCGTCAACGCCGGCTTTATAAGTTCCGCCATCATGCGTTACCTGGATTGGGCGGCGGTTCCGCGCAAATTCTACCTTGTGGACACGTTCGCCGGCCCGGACTTCGGCCAATATTCCGAGGGCGAAATGCGGTCCGGCCGCGTTGCCGTGGCGCAGAGGGCTCTCCGGCACGGCGCTTATGTCCGCGACATGGATCGCGTGCGAGGAAATTTTCAGGAATGGCCGAACGCGCTGCTGGTGCAAGGCGCTGTTCCGGAGATCTTGAGTTCACTTCCGGTGGAGAGCGCCGCGTTCCTGCATCTCGACCTAAACTGCGCCGCACCCGAGGGAGCCGCCCTGCAGCACTTCTGGCCTCGTCTGGCCCCCGGAGCGTTCGTTCTCCTGGATGACTACGCCTACGCCGGTTGTCAGGAACAGACGCGCACCATCGATCGCACCGCGCAAGCCATAGGAGCAGGGCCCGTACTCGCGCTGCCGACAGGTCAGGGGCTGCTGATCAAATCCTGCGCATCCGCCGGCCTATGATGGGCTCTCGTTACGACCCTCACCATCGTCCTCCTCGGCTGCGGATCGACACCCTGGTGAAAGCGCAGCCTTCCGCTAGCCGCAAGCCTGCTGGTGCGTCCGCAGGAAGAAGCGGTCCGTCATCCCGGCGATGTAATCGCAGACCTGCCAGTGCAGCGGCTGACCCTCCGCCTCCAGCCGGTACGCTTCCGGCATGCGCTCCGGATACCTCAAGTAGAACTCGAACAGCTCGGGCAGTTTGCGCGTCAGGCGAATGCGCTCCTCCTCCAGCGCCTGGGAGTCGTAAACCCGAGCCCGAAGAAAGCTCTTCAGTTCGCGGTTGAACTCTGCCGCAGGTGACGCCAGCCGCACCAGCCGCTCAGGATAAACCCGGACGCCTTCGTGGCTTTCCACTGCGCGCGCGGCTTGCACCGTGCCTTCGAGGAGCCCTTCCACCAGGACATTGATGATGCCCCGGGTGATCTCCATCAATCGAAGCTTCTCGCTAGCCTCCGGGTAAGCGCGGCTGACGGTGTCGGACAGCGAGGCGAACATCGGCAACTCCCGTTCGAGATCCGCGAACCGCAGCAACCCCGCGACATAGGCATCCTCGATGTCGGCTGTGTTGTAGGCGATCTCGTCGCAAGCGTCGATCAACTGCGCCTCGATCGGAGGCCGCTGGCCGGGAAGATATTCCTCATACCCGGATGCATTCGCCGGATCCAGGTCGCGGGAGTGCTTCAGCAGCCCTTCCCGTACTTCGAAAGTCAGGTTCAGACCGGAGTGCCGGGCATAGCGCTGCTCGAAGGTCTCCACGATTCGCAAGGCATGGCGGTTGTGCTCGAAGCGCTCGCCGAAGCGTTGCATCACGCGGTCGAGCTCCACCTCTCCGGCGTGCCCGAACGGCGGGTGTCCCAAGTCATGCGCCAGCGCCAGCGCCTCGGTCAGGTCCTCGTCCAGCCCCAACGCCTGCGCCACCGTCCGCGCGATTTGCGAGACCTCCAGTGTGTGCGTCAGGCGGTTGCGGAAATGGTCGGAAATCGCGGAGGTGAAGACCTGCGTCTTGTTTTCCAACCGCCGGAAGGACCGGGAGTGGATGACTCGATCGCGGTCTCGTTGAAACGGAGTTCGGAAGGGGTGCGGCGGCTCCGCGAAGCGGCGGCCCCGGCTTGCCTCCACCGGAAAACGAAGATGGGCGAGCGGTTTCCCGGACGCGCCCACGCGATCAGGGTTTCGCCGGCGCGGGCGTCGCCGCGGGCTGCGGGTTGCTCATGCTGATGGATCCCAGCAGGGAAAGCGCGGCGCGGCTCACGGCGCTGCGGTCGGTCCGCAGCGGCTCCAGCAGCTTCCGGGCTTCGGCCGGATTATCCTTGGCGATCACCTCCGCCAGGGCGATGGTGGCCTGCTCCTTGGATACGAGGACAGTGGGGCTGTTGATCAGCTCCCGGATCAGCTTTTCGCCCTCCGCTTTCTTGCCGGTGCCGTAGTAAAGCTGGCCCAGCGCAAGCTTGGCGACGCTGCCGTACTGCTTGCCCGCGCCATCGGCGGCTTCCTTGAGGAGTTTTTCGGCGTCAGCGGTCTTGCCGCTTTCGAGCGCCATCGACCCCAGGTAGAACTTGGCGATCGCGCCTTCCTCGCCGCCTTTCGCGGCCAGATCCTGAAACGCCTTGGTGGCGTCCTTCTGCTTGGCTTCGTTGGAGGTATAGGTGATCAGACCGGGCCCGGCAGGCTCCGAGGTCACCTGGGCGTTATAGATCCGCAGCGCCTGATACAGGTCCTGCTGCCGCTCCCTTTGCTGGCGCTGCAGGTAGCCCGTAACGGCAAACCCGATCACGGCCAGCGCCAGCACGCCGATTCCGATCCGGGTCACCAATTGCCGGTGCTGACCCAGCCAGTCCACGCTGTGAGCGACTTCTTCGACGAATACGTCGTGCTTTAGATCTTTCCGATGCTGCTTGTCCACAACTTCGTTATTGTAACAAACCCTTCTAAATCTTGACGCCGGCCGACCACAATGCGTAGGCCACGGCCTGACGGAAGTACAGCCAGCGATGCGACCAGTCGTCCAGGGCGAGGTCCGAAGGCCTTGGTGAGCCATACACATACAGGCCCTTGGTTTCCAGCATCCGCTTCACCCGGTAGATGTGATATCCGTCGCTGACGACGATGCACGACTTCAGATTCATGCGATCCATGATTTCGGCGACCGCGGTGGTCGACTCCACCGTGCTCGATCCCTCGCGCTCCACGATGATCGCCTCCGAGGGTACGCCGCGGCGGGACAGGTAGGCCCGGCCCACATCACCTTCAGTATGAATCGGATCGCCGCCCGCGCCGCCGGTGGTGAGAATGCGCGGCGCCATCTGCTGCAGGTACAGCCACAGGGCATGGTTCAGCCGCGCCTGCAAGACCGGCGAGGGGCGGCCTGCGTATTCGGCGGCGCCCAGGACCACGATGACATCGGCGGGCCGCGCTTCGTCCACCGTCGACTGGCGCTGGATCTCCCGCGCAATCCGGAGCGTGCCGGCTCCGGCGGCAAGGATCACCAGCAGGCCCGCGCCTGCCCATGCGGCCGTTCTCATACCTGGCTTGAATTGCGCGACACTCTTATTGTAACGATCCCAGAAATGTCTGAACAGAAGGTTCTTACCAGTCCGCAAAACCCGCTGCTGAAAGAGATTCGCCGCGCCATCGAGCACGGCGAGCTCACCTCCGACGGCTTTGCCGTGGCCGAAGGGACGCACCTGCTCGAGGAAGCGTTCCGCAGCCGCTGCGAGGTTCCCGTGGTGCTGGTGAGCGAAACCGCGCAGTCGCGCCTGACCCTCGCGCCGCCCGCCGGTCACGACCTCCGGGTCGTCGTGGTCGCCGATTCGCTGTTCCGCAAGATCTCCGATTTCGAGACCACTCAAGGGGTGATGGCGCTGGTGAGGCCGCCTGTGTGGAATCTGACGGACGTTTTATTCGGCATCCCGCTGGTGATGGTGCTCGACGGTGTGCAGCACCCCGGCAATGCCGGGGCGATCCTGCGCGTGGCGGAGGCTTTCAACGCCAGCGGTGTTGTTTTCTTGAAAGGTTCCGTGAATCCGCACAATCCCAAGTGCGTGCGCTCCTCCGCGGGATCGATTTTTCGGCTTCCCATCGTCACCGGAGTGGAGACGGATCAGCTTTTTGCGGCGTTTGGGGACCACAGGATCGTGCCCTATTCCGCCATGCCCGGCGGTTCCGCCCTGCTGCACGATTCCGATCTGGCGCAGCCCTGCGCCATCCTTCTGGGCAGTGAAGGCCAAGGTGTCCGGCAGGAGCTGGCGCGCCGGACAGCGGGGATCCGGATTCCGACGGCCGCAGTGGAATCGTTGAATGTCGCCGTGGCGGCCGGCATCTTCCTGTACGAAGCTCGCCGGCAGAGGGCGCTCAGCCGGCCCGGATTCTCGCCGCCGGTATCGTGATCCCGCGTGGCGTTCCCCGCCGCCCATCCCTATACTCAAGAGAGTGGACCTGGAAAAGGCAATTCTAAAGAAAGTCGGCGATGCCGTCACACGCTTTCGCATGATCCGCGAAGGCGACCGGGTCGCCGTGGCGCTGTCCGGCGGCAAGGATTCGCTCACCTTGCTGGAAGCGTTGCTGCGTTTGCGGCAGCGCGCGCCGGTGAACTTCAGCGTCTGCGCCTTCACGGTGGAGCAGGGCAAGTTTCTGCGTCCGTTCGAGCCTCTTGGCGATTATCTGCGGGGGCGCAACGTCGACTGGACGTATTATCACGACAAACCGTCGTTCCGGCTGCTCGAGGAACAGCCCACGCATGGGTGCGATCTTTGCAGCCGCTACCGGCGGCGCGCCGTTTACGAGATCGCCCGCGGGCTGAACGCCAACGTGGTGGCCTTCGGGCACACCGCGGACGATTTCTGCGAATCTTTCTTGCGCAATGCGATGTTCACCGGCCGGGTGAGCGCCCTGCCGCCCATAACGTATAGTAGAGAAAGGGACTTCCGCCTGATTCGCCCGCTCGTTTACGTCACCGAGGACTTGACCGCGCGGTTCGCCGAAAGCCTGGGCGCGCCGGTGATCCCTTGCGGGTGTTCGCAGCGCACGGGCACCGTGCGCCGCTCCCTCCGCGACCTGTTCAGCGGCTTGGAGCAGGAGTATCCAAATCTGAAGCAAACACTGCTATCGGCAATGGGCAACGTGGAACTCGGCCGTCTGCTGGACACGAGGTATCTCGATCTGGAAGGGGAGAGCGGGACGGAAGTAACTGAAAATGAGCTACTTCCGATATTTACGGAATCGTAACGCATTCGAAATTGACCCCGCATCCCGAGGCTAACATAATGGTAGTCTTTGGTTCTTTCGCTGACCCGGCAGTTCGGATCTGCAACCTATGAAGCTTCTTCCGCGTGAAGAAAAGTTCTACGTACTCTTTCACCAGCACCTGGATCTGATCGTGAAAGCCGCCAAGCTGTTGGAAGACGGCGCGGCAGCGGGCAACGCGCATCTCGCCGCTTGCTCGGAGCAGATCAAGATACTGGAAGATGAAGCCGACAAGATCACCCACGACACTTTCGTGCGGCTGAATCGGACCTTCATCACCCCTCTGGATCCCGAGGACATTCAGTCCCTATCCGCCAACCTGGACGACGTGGTGGATGGGATCGAGGACGCCGCATACCGCATGGTCGCCTACCGGGTGGAGCCCATCCCGAAGATGGTGAAGGAATTGTGCCGGATCATCCACGAGTGTGCGCGAGCGCTGCAGAAGGCTTTCATGGCGCTGGAAAAGGGCCAGCCGCTGCTCGATTACTGCCTGGAAGTCCACCGGCTGGAGGACGCCGGAGAACAGATGGTGCGCCTGGAGATGTCGCGCTTATACGAGAACGAATCGAACCCGGTGCAGATCATGAAGTTGAAAGAGATCTACGAGTACTTATCCGGGGCGACGGCGGCATGCGAGAATGTGTCGGACGTTCTGCAGATGGTAGTTGTGAAAAACAGCTAGCCGGCCGGCCCATTCATGGACTCGACCCTCGTTCTCGTCATCCTCATCGTAGTCATCGCCCTCGCATTTGATTTCATCAACGGCTTCCACGACGCCGCGAACTCCGTGGCCACCATCGTCGCCACCCGGGTGCTCAGCCCGTTCGCGGCGGTCGGCTGGGCCGCCTTTTTCAACTTCGTCGCCGCATTTGGATTCGGCACGGGCGTCGCCAAGACGGTGGGGGCAGGCATGGTGAACCTGGATTACGTGACGCCGTACGTGATCATGGCCGGGTTGATCGGCGCGATTGTGTGGGATCTTCTCACCTGGTGGTGGGGCCTGCCTACGAGTTCCTCGCATGCATTGATGGGCGGATACGCCGGGGCGGCGATGGCGCACATCTCGCTCACCCGGGGTTGGGCTTTCACGCTGGACGCCCTGATCGTGGAGGGCTGGATCCGGACGCTGGCGTTCATCGTGGTTGCTCCCGTTCTCGGCCTCGCATTCGCGTACGGTCTGATGCTGCTGGTTTACTGGAGCTTCCGAGGCGTCAGTCCGAAGGCGATGGATGTGTACTTCCGCAGGCTGCAGTTAGTTTCCTCGGCGTTGCTGAGCCTCTCCCACGGCACCAACGACGCGCAGAAGACCATGGGGATCATTACCGGTGTGCTGGTGACCGCCGGATACTTGAAGACGTTCGACGTACCCTGGTCCGTAATTCTGGGGGCGCATGCGGCCATCGCCCTGGGCACGCTTTCGGGAGGGTGGCGGATCGTTCACACCATGGGGTCCCGGCTCACGCGGCTGAAGACGCGCAGTGGATTCTGCGCGGAAACCGCCGCCGCCGGCTCGATTCTGTTCGCCACCGTACTCGCGCTTCCGGTTTCCACGACGCACGTGACCGCGGGTTCGATCGCGGGCGTAGGCGCGGTGCAGAGGCTGAAAGCGGTTCGCTGGGGCGTGGCCACCAACATCCTGTGGGCGTGGGTGATGACGATCCCGGCCGCGGGGCTGGTGGGCTGGATCTGCATGGTGATCCTGCACTGGCTCACCGCGAAATCAGGTTAGAATCTTGAGTTGCACCCTCCGAAAGTAACCGTCGCCATCCCCACGCTGGGCGGGAACGCCGTTCTCGCGGATTGTCTTCGCGCGCTGGCGGGCCAGACCTTCCAGGATTTCGAGGTTTGCGTGGTCGACAACAGCGGGCAAAACCGGACCGCGGATTGGGAGTCGCAATGGGCGGGCGTGCGGTTCTTGCGGAATTCCGCCAACGTGGGCTACGGCGCGGCGATCAATCAGGTGTGGCGCGGGTCGGAAGCGGAATTTGTCGCCGCGCTGAACGACGACGCAGTCCCGGCTCCGGAATGGCTTGGCGCGTTGGTGGCCGCGATGCCGCGGTTTGAGGTCGGGATGGCCGCCTCTCAGGTCCGCATGCCGGACGGCACGCTCGATTCGGCGGGCATGAGCATAGCGCGGGACGGGTCCAGCCGGCAGCGCGGCCACGGCGAATCGCCGCAAGGATATGGCAAGCGAGCTGACGTCCTCTGTCCCAGCGGGTGCGCCGCCCTGTACCGCCGCGCGATGCTCGAGGAAACCGGCGGATTCGAGGAGAGCTTCTTTCTCTATTGCGAGGACACGGACCTGGGACTGCGCGCCCGCTGGCGCGGCTGGGAATGCGTCTACGTTCCGGCCGCGGTGGTGGAGCATCGCTATTCGCAGTCGGCGGGTCGGGCATCCCGCCTGAAGGCGTATCACGTGGAACGCAACCGCCTGTGGCTGGCGATCCGCAACTTCCCGCGCAAACACCTGCTGCTGCTGCCCTGGTTTACCGCCGTCCGCTACTTCTATCATTTGCTGGCGATGCTCGGCGGACGCGGCAAGGCCGGCGAGTTTGTGCAGGGCGGCGGGTCGGCGTTTGGGCTGTTCGGGGTAGTGCTCCAAGCCCACTGGCAAACGCTGAAGCGCTTGCGCGCACTCCTGGCCGAACGGCGCGCAATCGCCGCGTCCCGCCGGATCGAGCCTCTGCAGATGTCCAAAATGCTGGAGCGGCATCGCATTTCGCTGAAGCGGGTGGCGGAACTGTGAAGCCGGCGTCCGGAAGGGGCGACTACCTGATCCTCATCCCCGCCTACAACGAAGAGGCAGCGATCGGCCACGTGGTGGAGGAAGTGCATCGCACGCTCCCCGGAGTGCCGGTGCTGGTGGTGGACGATTGCTCAGAGGACGGAACCCGAACGCTGGCCCAGCTCGCGGGCGCGGATGTGCTCGGCTTGCCGCATCACCTCGGGCTGGGTGGTTGTGTCCAGGCGGGCTATCGCCTGGCTTTCGAGATGGGCTTCGACTACGTGATCCGGCTGGACGGGGACGGCCAGCACGATCCCAAGCACGTACCCGAGATCCTGGAAGTGCTGAAGACCACCGGCTGCGAGATGGTGATCGGCTCCCGCTTCCTGAACGGCGACGCCAAGGCGACTACCGTGGCTCGAGGCATCGGCGTGCGCTTCTTCCGCGCCGTGCTGCGGCCGATTCTCGGACAGCCGGTGCATGATCCCACTTCCGGGTTCGTGGGCGTCAACCGCCGGGCGCTGGCGGTGTTCAGCAGAACATTCCCTCTGGAGTACCCGGAGATCGAGGCGCTGGTGGTGCTGCAACGCCGCGCGTTTCGCTTCCGTGAGGTGCCGGTGTCATCGCGGCCGCGCAAAGCCGGCCGCAGCACCATCACTGCTTGGAAGTCGCTTTACTACATCATTCACGTCCTGCTGGGCGTGTTCGTGAATATCCTGAAGATTGATCAGCGCAAACGGAGGCAGTGACATGGACCGCTTGCTGGACCTGACAACGATACTAAGCATCATTTTGATGATCTGGGTGCTGGGCTCGGTCCGGCGCCGCCACATCCGCGTGGAGTATTCGGTAAGCTGGCTGATCGCCAGTTTGGTCCTGCTGGCGCTGTCGCGATGGCGCTCCGGCCTGGCCTGGTTCGCGGAAGTGGCCGGCGTACGCGACGGTCCCCTGGCGCTGCTGCTGCTGGCCGCGTTCGTCTTTCTGGCGGTGTTCTACCGCTTCTCTCTGATCATTTCCGAGATGAAGGATTCCAATATCGCCCTGACCCAGCGGGTGGCGATCCTGGAGTTCCAATTGAACAGCAGGGAGCGGGAGTCGGAGGCGGTTCGTGAAGGGCGATAAGAAGAAACATGCGGCGCCCACGCCGCGGTCTGAGGCCAGGCCCGCTTCGCGAAAGTGGTGGATCTACGCCGGCGCCCTGGCCTTGCTCCTGTTTTTCGTTTTCGAACTCTACGGCCCGGCGCTAAACGGCCCCTTCCTGTTCGACGATCGGGCGTTCGCTTTCTTCCGTCCAGACTTCAACCCGGATCAGCCGTTTCCCGCCTGGCTGCGAGCCGGAGGAACCCGGCCGCTGCTGCTGGCGAGCTTCTGGCTTAACTTCCGGATCTCGGGAACGGAACCGTACAGTTATCACGCGCTCAATGTGCTGATGCACTTCCTGAACGGGCTGCTGATCGGCCTGGCTGTTTGGAAGGTTTTGCAACTCGCCGGGGAAGCAAAGCCGCGCGCGGCGCTTCTGGCCGGATTCGCCGGCCTGCTTTTCCTGGTCCACCCGGTGCAAACAGAATCCGTGGCTTACGTTTCCAGCCGCTCCGAGGTGCTGAGCCTGATGTTCTTCCTCGCGGCGTTCGCGGTCTTCCTGTGGAGGGGAGAAGCGATCGGGTGGGGCGCCAGCGCCGCGGTGCTGGTCCTGGCGGGCCTCGCCGCGGCCAGCAAGGAACACGCGGTGACGCTTCCGGCGCTGCTGTTGCTCACCGACTACTTCTTCCGTCCCGGATTTTCGCTCGCGGGGATTCGCCGCAACTGGAGGCTCTACGTTCCGATGCTGGCCGGAGGCGTCGCGGCCGCCGTACTCATACTGCGCCTGCTGGCCAGCGCCGACACCGCCGGCTTCGGCCTGCGGGACCTGACCTGGTATCAATACTTCTTCACGCAGGGTCGCGCGATCTGGACCTACCTGCGGCTGTACGTGCTCCCCGTGGACTTGAACATTGATCCCGAGTTCCCGATCGCGCGAACCGCGTTCGAGCACGGCGGCATCCTGTGGTGGGTGGCGCTGCTGGGCCTGGCGGCCGCCGCCTGGATTTATCGCCGCAAGTACCCGCTGGCGTGCTACGGCCTGCTGGTGTTCCTGGTGCTGCTGGCGCCCACATCGACGGTGGTGCCCATCCGCGACCCGATCGCCGAGCGGCGCATGTACCTGCCCTTCTTTGGACTCCTGATGATCACGCTGGAGTTCGCCCGGCGGTGGCGGACCAGCGCCATGACCTTCGCCGCCTCCACCGGCGTCCTGCTGCTCATCTTCAGCGTCGCGACCTATCGCCGCGCCACGGTATGGAGCAGCCCCTTGGCGCTGTGGGAAGACACCGTGCGGAAGTCGCCCTCCAAGGCGAGGCCGCGTTTCCAGCTCGCCTACGCGCTGTATGAATCGGGCAGGTGCGGACCGGCGGTAGACGAGTTCGAGCGGACCTCCAAGCTGCAACCGATGAACTACGAACTGGCAATCGACTGGGGGCTCGCGCTGGAGTGCGCGGGAAATTCGACGGGCGCCCTGGAGAAGTTTCAACTGGCGGCCTCCCTCGAAAGGAAGGCTCACGCCCATGCATTGATCGGGATGTCGCACGGGCGGCGCAAGGACGCCGCCGCCGCCCTGGAAGCTCTGCGGCAGGCCGAAGCGGTGGAGCCCAACTACGACATGACCTACGTCTATCGCGGCAACGTCTATGAGATGTTGACGCAGGAACCGGACAAAGCTCTTGCCGAATACCAGCGCGCCCTGAGCTTGAATCCCAACAACACGGTGGCTCAGGACGCCGTGAAGCGTCTGCGGAAATAATGCGCATCGGCGTCAACGCGCTGTACCTGATTCCGGGCGGCGTCGGCGGCACCGAAATCTACCTGCGACGCCTGCTGGACGCTCTCGGCGCGCTCGATCCGCCACATCAGTTCGTCATTTATACGAACCGGGAGACCGGCATCGAACTCGGGCCGGAGCACTTTGTGAAGCGCGTGCAGCCGGTTCAAGCCCGCAATCGTCCGTGGCGGATCGCGTGGGAACAGACCGGCTTGGTTCGCGCGCTGCGCCGGGACCAGGTCGACGTTCTGCTGAACCCCGGGTTCACCGCGCCGCTGCTGGCTCCGTGCCCGCAAGTGACCGTGTTTCACGATCTGCAACACCTGCGCCATCCGGAGCACTTTCGCTGGTTCGATTTGCCCTTCTGGCGGATGCTGCTTTACGGCAGCGTGAGGCGATCTCAGCGCCTGATCGCCGTTTCCGAGGCGACGCGTGCGGACCTGGAGAAGCACTACGGGGTCCACGCCGCCGACGTGATCCACCACGGCGTGGAGCCCGAGTTTTTCACGCTGCGCCGCGGCCGTCCGCAGCCCTACCTGCTCTGCGTGTCCACCCTGCATCCGCACAAGAACCTGGATCTGCTGGTGAGTGCGTTCGCCGAATTCCGCCGCGGCCGCCCGGAGTTCCGCCTGGTGATCGCCGGGATGCGCGGCTTCCATGCGGAGGCGCTGGAGCACAGGATTGCGGCGGAGAATGCATCGGACTTCGTACGCCTCACCGGATGGATCCCGCGCGACCAGTTATACGAGTTGTTCCGCGATGCCTGGGCCTTTGTGTACCCGTCGACCTTCGAAGGCTTCGGCATGCCGGTGCTGGAGGCGATGGCGGCGGGCGTACCGCTGGTCTGCTCCTCGATCCCGCCACTGCGGGAAGTGGCGGCCGGCGCGGCCCTGTATTGCGATCCCGGCGATCGCAGCGCTCTGCTGGAGGCCATGCGGCGCGTCGTCGAGGACGAACCCCTTCGCGAACGGCTTGCCGCGGAAGGGCGCGAGCGTGCTCGCGAATTTACCTGGGAGCGCAGTGCGCGGGCCGTTCTGAACTCGCTGGAACGCGCCTATCGCAGCAAATCTTCCAACTGAATCCGCGCGTCCGTCTTCGCATCGCGATACTTCACGATCACCGGTGTGTACAGCGAAATGCCCCACTCCTTGCCGGGGCCGTTCTGGATCGCGCGCGAGCCGGGAATCACCACCGCGTCCTCCGGAATCACCAGCGGCTGGTCGTCCGACGCGCTGTAAGTCCGGCCGCGCACGATGTCGTAAACCGGTGTGGATCGATTCAGAATCGTGCCCGTGCCCAGCACGCAGCGCTGCTTCACCACGGTGCCTTCGTACACACCGCAATTGCCGCCCACCAGGACGTCATCCTCAATGATCACCGGCAGCGCGCCCACGGGCTCCAGCACGCCTCCGATCTGCGCCGCGGCCGAGATATGACAGTTGCTGCCGATCTGAGCGCAACTCCCGATCAGCGCGTGCGAATCCACCATGGTTCCATCGCCGATATAGGAGCCGGCGTTGATGTACATCGGCGGCATGCACGTTACGCCTTTGCCGATATAACATCCGTCGCGGATCGAGGATCCGCCCGGAACAATACGAACGCCGTCCGTCGCCGAGATCTGCTTCACCGGCCAGGTCGCCTTGTCGAAATAGGGCTGGCGGGAGCGGTCGATCGACATGTCCACAATCGCGCCCATGCGGAACCCGATCAGAATCCCTTTCTTCACCCACGCATTCACTCGCCAGCCGCTGGGCGAATCGGGATCAAGCGACGCGCTGCGGATCGAACCCGCATTCAGCGCCGCTTTGAACCTGGCAAACAGCGCAAATGCCGCTTCCGAATAGGCTGCGGGCTTTTCTTCGAACAACGCTTCGATCTCAGCTTGCATGCGTTTCCTTCAGCAGCCCAAGCTCGGACAAAATGATCTCCAGCTTGGTTTCGGTGGCCGCGGACGGCGGAACCAGCGGCAGTCTCCAGACGGGCTCCAGCAGCCCCATGCGAGCCATCGCCGCTTTCACCGGAATGGGATTCGACTCCAGGAAGTTCGCTTCCATCAACGGCAGGAAACGGCGCTGCACGCGGCGCGCCGAGGCGAAGTCCCCGGCTAGGGCGTGCGCGGTCAGTTCTGTCATTTCGCCGGGAATTTCATTCGACACCACAGAAATCAAGCCTCGCCCGCCCAGCGCGATCAGCGGGATCGTTACCGCGTCATCGCCGGACAGAACCAGAAACTCTTCCGGCACCTGATGCACCACCATCGCCTGTTGCGCGATGTTGCCGGACGCTTCCTTTACCCCGATGATGTTGTCGATTTCCGCCAACCGCTTCAGTGTGGCGGGTTCGAGATTCACGCCAGTCCGCCCCTGCACACTGTAAAGGATGATCGGCAGGTTCACCGCTGCCGCGATCGCCCGGTAATGCTGGTAGAGGCCCTCCTGCGTGGGTTTGTTGTAATACGGCGTCACGGAGAGGATGCCGTCCGCACCCAGGGTGGCGACTTCGCGGGCCAGTTCGATCACTTCGTGCGTGTTATACCCGCCCGCGCCCGCAAGCACCGGAACCTTCCCCGATGCCTCCTCTATGGTGATGCCGACCACTCGCAGATGCTCCGCGCGCGTCAGCGTGGGACTTTCGCCGGTGGTGCCGCAGGGTACCAAAAAATTGATGCCGGCCTCGATCTGACGCCGCACCAGCCGGCGCAGGGTGCTCTCATCGAGCGATCCATCCAGGTGAAAGGGAGTGACCAGCGCGGTTCCACATCCTGTGAACATTTAGCTTCCTCCTTCAGCGCCGAAGAGAACTTCGGAAAATTCGTAGACTCCGGTTTTACCGCGAATCCAACGCGCGGCTTTCAATGCTCCGCGGGCGAAGCCTTCGCGGGAGCGCGCCGAGTGGCGCAGCGTGATGGTGTCGGCAGCCGAATCAAACCCGATCTCGTGCGTTCCCGGATGCGCTCCGGCGCGGGACGAACTCGTGTCGATCGCGCGTGCGTACCCGGCGGCGCGCATTGCGTCCACCAGCTTGAGCAGCGTTCCGGAGGGGGCATCCTTCTTCTTGGAATGGTGAATTTCCCACGCCCAGGCCTCGTACTCAGGCTCGTCCTTCAGCAGCGACGCAGCCAGGCCGGCGAGCCTGGCGAACACCTGGACCCCGACGGAGAAATTCGGGCTGTACACCAGCGCGCCCGCGTTTCGCTCGACGGCCGCTCGCGCCGCGTCCAAGTGCTGGAACCAGCCCGTGGTGCCGCAGACGACCGGCACGCGCAGCGCAGCCAAAGCTTGAATGTTCGCCAGCGCGGCCTCCGGCGTGGTGAACTCGACCGCAACATCGGCGCTCCTCGCCTCCGCAAGGTCGCCGCCGGCGTCGATCCTCGCCACGACCTCAAACCCGTATTCCGGCGCGAGCGACTCCACCATCCTCCCCATGCGGCCATAACCAACAATCGCCAGCTTCATTCGAACACCGCCGGATCCAGTTCGCGGAAGAACTCCGCGTGCAACAGTTCCACCGCCCTCTTCAGGTCGCTGGAGGCGACCACCAGGCTGACGTTCAGCAGCGACGCACCCTGCGAGATCATGCGGATATTCAGGTTCTCCAGCGCGCGGAAGATGCGGGCTGCGACGCCCGGCCGGTTGCGAAGATCCTCACCCACCAGGCAAACGATCGCCTGGTCGCGTTCCACGCTGACCTCGGCGAACTCGCGAATCGCCGCCAGGATCGGCTCCAGCGCCTGCGTGTTATCAATGGTCAGCGATACGCTTACTTCGCTGGTCGCCAGCATGTCCACCGGCGTCTCAAAGCGGTCGAAGATCTCGAAGATCCCCCGCAGAAAGCCATGCGCCATCAGCATCCGTGAGCTGACGATATTCACCACCGTGATGTTGCGCTTGCACGCGATCGACTTGATCGCGTTGGCGCAGGACACGGGCTCGCGCACGATCAGCGTACCCTCATTGTCCGGGCGTCGCGAGTTCAGGATCCGCACCGGGACGTTGCGCTCGATGGCCGGGATCACCGTGGCCGGATGGAGCACCTTGGCTCCGAAATACGCCAGCTCCGCCGCCTCTGCGAAAGAGCACCGCTTCAGCCGGTGTGCGTTCGGAATCAGCCCCGGATCGGCGGTCAACATCCCGTCGACATCGGTCCAGATCTGGATCTCCTCGGCGTTCAAACCCGCTCCGACAATCGCCCCCGTGAAATCGGACCCGCCGCGTCCCAGCGTGGTGGTGACGCCGTCCGGGGTTGCGGCGATAAAGCCACCCATCACAGGGACGCGATCCGCAAGATCCGGGATCACTCGCTGCAGGTTCGCATAGGTGGCGGCGAAGTCCGGCGTCGCCTGCGTGAAGCGGCGGTCGGTAACGATCAGCAATCGCGCGTCTACGGGAACCGTCCGCAAGCCATGACCCTGAAACAGGTGGGCAACAATCAGGCTGGAAAGCCGCTCGCCGTAGCTGGCAATCGCGTCGGTTGCGCGCGGCGTGAGTTCACCCAGCACAGCGAGTCCGTTCACCAGGTCAGTCAGCTCCCGGAAGTGCTCATCAACGACGCCGTCCATCCCGGACTCCCGGCGGTGAAACTCCTGCAGGTCTTTAAGCAGCAGTTGGGCTTCGTCGCGCCCGCCGGCGACGGCCGCCTGCGCAATGGCCAGCAGCCGGTTCGTCGTTTTGCCCATCGCCGACACGACGACTACCGGCTTCCGATCCACTCTCGCGCGCACGATTCCCGCGCACCGGGCGATCGCTTCCGCGCTCTCGACGGACGTGCCGCCGAACTTCATCACGATCATCGTTCCAGCAGTCCCTCCGACATCATCAGTTCCGCGTTCAACACCGCGGCGCCGGCCGCGCCGCGGATCGTGTTATGAGCCAGGGCCAGGAACTTCCAGTCCAGCACCGGACATGGGCGCAGGCGCCCCACGAACACGGCCATGCCGTTCTCCCGCGCTGCATCGCGCCTCGGCTGCGGGCGATCCGGCTGCTCCATGTAGATCAGCGGCTGCGCGGGCGCGCTCGGCAGAGATCGCTGCTGCGGCAGCCCTTTCCACCCGCAAATGGCCTCGAGGACCTCCTCACGCCGGACCTTCTTTTCCAGTTCCACCGAGATCGCCACCAGGTGCCCGTCCACCACCGGAACGCGATTGCACTGCGCACTCACGCGAGCCGCCAGCGGGATCACCGCATCGGCGCTGAAATCGCCCAGGATCTTCTGCGTCTCCTGCTCCATCTTCTCTTCCTCGCTGCCGATGAACGGGATCACGTTGGCGGTGATGTCCATGGAGGCGACGCCGGGGTAGCCCGCGCCGGAAATCGCTTGCATGGTGGTGGCGAGCACGCGTCGAATTCCGAACGGCTTCAACGGCGCCAGAGCCATCGCCATGGCGATCGTGGAGCAGTTCGGGTTCGTCACGATCATGCCCTGCCAGCCGCGATTCCGCTGCTGCGCGGGAATCACCCGCAGGTGCTCCGGATTCACCTCCGGAATCAGCAGCGGCACGTCAGGCTCCATGCGGTGATTGCGCGAGTTGGAAATAATGACGTGCCCCGCTTCCGCGAACGCTCGCTCGATCTCCGTGGCCACGGACGCGTCCATCGCGGAAAACAGCACCCGTGGCGCGCCATTGCCGGGCTTCGAGTCCTGCACCACCAGGTCCCGCACGTTCGGCGGCATGTCGCCGTCCAACCGCCACGCAGTGGCCTCGCGATAGCGCTTGCCGGCGGAGCGGTCGCTCGCGCCCAGCCACGCGACGCGCAGCCACGGATGAGCCTTCAGAAAATTGACAAAGTGCTGGCCCACCATCCCGGTGGCGCCTAGAATTCCGACTTCCAGTTGCTTGGAGTTCATGACCTTCGCAAAAGTTCGCTCGCCAGCCGCTGATAAATTCCAATCGCGTCCAGCAATTCTTTCTTCGGGATGCGCTCTTCGCTGGTGTGGGCGACGCGTATGGACCCCGGCCCCAGCAGGAACGGCTCGCCCCAGGCGCCGCCGAACGCCGGGATATCCGTCGTGAACGACACAACGGTGGTCTCCAGGCCGGGCAGAGTGCCCAGCCGCAGGGCCGGGATGCACAACACCTCCCGCGCCTCGGCGAAGCCGGCCGCCGCCTGATGCACCATCTCGCGCGCCGCCTCCCCGCCGTCCACCAGGCGAATGAAGATTTCCGCGCGGGCTTCATCGGCGATCACGTTCGGCGCGCGGCCCCCGTTGATCGTGCCTATGTTCAACGTGCTCGCGCCCAGCACCGGATCGCTGGCCAGCGGCGCGCTTCGCAGCCGCTGCAGCACTTCCAGCAGCTTTTCAATCGCCGATTCGCCCAGCTCCGGATACGCCGAATGCGCCATTTTGCCCCGCGCCAGGATCTCGAATCGCAACGCCCCCTTCGCGCCAAGCGCCAGCTTGTTCTCGGTCGGCTCGCCATTTATCAGGTAGCGGCTGCCGCGCGGCTGCTTCGCCGCCGCGTAAGCGCCCGCCGAGTTCCGTTCCTCGCCCACCACGAACAGCAACCCCAGATTCCGTTCACCCGCGGCCAGCAGGTTCTCCACCGCATGAATCATGGCCGCGATGATGCCCTTGGTGTCGCACGCGCCCCGGCCCCAGATGTGATCCGCGTCTTCCGACGACGGAAAGAACGGAGGCACCGTATCCATATGCGTGGAGAACGTCACCACGGGATCGCCAAAGCGCGCGAACACGTTCGCACGCCCCGGCTCCACCGGCATCATCTCCACCTGTCCGTCAAAACGCGATGCCACCCCGCTCAGGTAGGCGTGCAGATACTCGCCCACCGCCGTTTCGTTCGGCGTGACGGATTCAATGTCGATCAAAGCCCTGGTGAGCTCAAATGCATTCATAGCTTGTACACCAGAGTAGAGGACGTAAGCCGCTGGAGGAGCGGACGGTGCTTGGGGGATGCGGCACCGCGCCGTTTCCGATAGCGCTCCACCCGATCCCGCCGGACCTCGGGGTCCGCTTCAATCTGGATCGGATGACAGTGGGCCGGTCTTAACCGGACACCCCCAGCCCGCGTTCCGGCGACTCGGAATCGGGCTTCGGCGGAGAATGCTGCTGATCCCTTTCCCCGGGCTTCCGGTGTCGCCGGAAACACAGCCCGGATACTCATGATCTCCGCGCCTCTATCTGAACTTCAGTAAGAATACCACGCCGGCGATCAGCGCCAGAATCTGCAATCCGCGCAG
>CAYOQB010000092.1:0-8305 GCA_964406035.1 uncultured Solibacteraceae bacterium
CGCGGTCCACCCACGGGCTGAAACCCCAGGCGCCCTGCGATCCGATCACCACGCCGCGCCCGTTCGCATCCATCTCCTCCAGCCACACGCCGAGTCCGTAGCGCGTGCCGGGCAGTGCGGGGCTGACGTTTGCCAGGCGCGTGTACGGGCTAAAGACGATCTTTACGCCACCCGTCTGGTCGCGTTCCATTTCGGCGATCGACCTCTCGCTCAAGACCCGCTTGCCGCCGGCCTTGCCGCGATTCAGGATCATCGCGACGAATTTCGCGTAATCCTCCGCGCTGGATACAAAGCCGGCGCCCACCTGCGGTTGCTGCCGGCTGGGGTACTTCAACTCCGTCGACTTCATGCCCAGCGGACGGCCAATGCGGTCGTCGAAGAGGTCTGAGATAAGCTTGCCGGCCGCGAGCTCCACCATCCGGCCTGCCACATTCATCGAGTTGGCGCCGTACGCGAAAGCCATGCCGGGATCGCCGACGCGCTTCATGTTCAGAAGCTGCATCACGCAATCCGGGCCTTCGCCCCGGACCATGCAGGGATGGTTCTCGAGCGAACCGGGAAGTCCCGCGGTGTGCGAAAACATCTGCCGGATGGTCATGTCCGCGGCGGGTCCGGAGACGGCGGGGAAGTACTTCCCGGCTTTCTCCTCCAGCGAAACCTTGCCTTCTTCCACCAGTTTCATCACCACCGCGGCGCTCAGCCACTTGGAAGCGGAAGCGATGGTGTAGGCTTCGGTCAGCGAGAATCCGGCGACGGCGCGGCGGTAGACCACCTTGCCGTCGCGGACCAGGACCACGGCGCAGCCGGTGCGCGGTTTCGCGGCATCGGCGGCGATTCCGGACGGGGCGATTGCCCCCGCCGGCGCGAGCGTGGGGCTCTTGATCTTGGCGCACGCCTCATCGAGAAACGCGTCCAGCGAACGGAAATCCGGCGGCGCGGCGGCCGCCGCGAAGGTCGCCAGCGCGAGCAGGATGAGTTTTGTCATTTAGAACACCAGCCGGAGCGCGAACTGGACCTCGCGCGCCGGTCCCGCGGCGGTGACCACTCCGAAGTTCGCGCCGTTCACCGCGATGCCCGGCCGCGCGAAGTTCACGATGTTGGTGATGTTGAAGATCTCCGCCCGAAACTGCAGGTTGAAGCGGCGTTCCAGGAAGAAGTTGTTCTTGAAGAACGACATGTCCAGGCTGGCCGCGCCGTCCTGGCGCAGGATGCTGCGTCCGCTGTTGCCGAAGGTGTTGCGCGGATTCAGCACGAATGCGTTGGTGTCGAACCAGCGCGCGGGAGTCGGATTGTCCAGACGGCCATCGCCGATGCGGTTGGGACGGTGCGTGGCCAGTGTTCCGGTGTTGGACTGATCGCCCACCACCGTGACGGTGAAGGGGTTGCCGGTCTGGGTCTGGAAGATTCCGTTCACCTGCCAACCGCCGATGATCCAGTTGGCGGCGGTGGGGAGGGCGTTCAGATACTGCTTGCCCTTGCCAAACGGCAGCTCCCAGATGCCATTGATCGCCAGGCGATGCGTGATGTCGAAGGCGGACGGCCCGTATTCGAGGAAGCGCGCATTGTAGATCTGATGCGGCGTGCTGCCGTCGTCAATCGACGACGAGTAGGTGTCCATCGACTTCGCCCAGGTGTAGTTGGCCATGAAGCTGAAGCCCTTGCTGAAGCGGCGTTCGAGCGACGCGGTTCCGGCGTGGTAGTTCGAGTTTTCACCGCCCATGAACTGCCAGATGGAGCCCCACTGCGGGTAAGGACGCCGCTGCTGCAGCGTGCGGGTATCGCCGGGCTGCAGCAAGGGCGCCTGATTCCAGTCCAGCCGTCCGACCAGTTGCCGCCCGATGCTGCCGACATAGCCGACTTCCAGCACCATCTGACCCGGAAGCTCGCGCTGGATGTTGAAGTTCCACTGCGCCATGTACGGCGACTGGCGCTCGCGGTCGGCGATGTTGATGACGCCGCCGGCCGACACCGCGGCTTGCGCCGGGGGATCGAACAGCGTGTCCATGGAACGCGGCCGCTGGTTGGCGGCCAGCGCGGACTGGATCACTACGCGCGCGCCGGGGTTGCTGGCGATCGCCAGCACGTCGTTCAACTGGTTCAGGGCGTAAAACATTCCCGCGCCCCCGCGGATGACGGTTTTGCGGGTGACGCTCCAGGCGAAACCCACGCGCGGCGCCCAGTCCTGATAGTCGCCGAAGAAGGTGTGCGGCTCGCCGGAGACGCGGATGAAGGGCGAGCTGATGTTGAATCCGTAATCGGCGGGCGGGCGGCGCAGGACATTCGTTCCGGTGGTGAAGTCGAAGTGGCCTTCCGAGCCGCCGTGTTCGCGCCAGGGCGACTGGTGCTCGTAGCGAAGCCCCAGGTTCAAGGTGAAGTTGGGCAGCAGCTTGATGTCGTCCTGAATGAAGCCGGCGTATTGCGTCATGCGGTAATCGCCCACCTGCCGGGTGTAAGCGGTCTCGGCGAACTGGTAGTAGCCGAGGACGTAGTCGGCGACCGCGTTGCCGGTGAACTGCCCGGTGAACTGGAAGCGCGGCACGCTCTGGTTGGTGATCAACTGCGGCGCGCGGTTGTGGCGAAAGTCGACTCCCATGGTGATGTTGTGCTTGCCCTTGACCCAGGCCAGCGTGTCGGAGATCGCGTAAGTGTTGGTCCACTGGCGGAAGGTGTTGGTCCAGTGCCCGAAAGAGACAGGCGCTCCGGGGGCTCCGAAGCCGGCGATTTGCATGCGCGGCAGGGCGAAGTCCGCCGGCGCGGTCTCGGTGTTGCGCAGGCCGAGCTGCGCCGCCTGGTTCTGATCGGCGACCTCGGCGAAGCTGGTCGCCATGAAGTTACGGGTGAAGCCGAGCTTCAGCGTGTTCACCAGCGTGGGCGAGAACACGTGCGTCTCCTGCACCACCACGTTTCGGCCGTTCAGGGGGAAGCTGGTGCCGCGGAACGGCGTCAGTCCCGGGTTGATGACGTCCCAGACAGAGTTCGAATAGCGGGCGAAGATCGTGTCCTTCTGCGAGAAGGAATGATCCACGCGGATGTGGTACTGGTCAAAGTCGTCCAGGTTGGACGGTGCGTCAGTGTAGTTGCCCGCCGCCTGATTGGTATTGGGCGCGGGAATGCCGGCCGCAGCGAAGTTTCGAGCCACCTGCGACAGGCGATCGGCGGGGATGCGGTTGCCGGGGAAGGGCTGGTTGTTGTTCAGCGGATCGCGGATCGGCGTGGCGACGCTCGAAAAATCGCCGGCCAGCCAGCGCGGATCCGGCACGCGCGCGAACTGCTGGTTGGCCCGTCGCTGGCGGCGGCTCTCCCAACCGCCGAAGAAGAAGGTCTTGTCGCGGATGATGGGGCCGCCGAAGGTCGCGCCGAACTGGTTCAGGCGGAAAGGCGGCTTGTTGCCGCCGTCGAAGAAGCCTGGGCTGTCAAAGACATCGTTGCGCAGGAAGTGATACACGGAGCCGTGGAACTGGTTGGTTCCGTTCTTGATGGCGACGCTGATCACGCCGGGGCTGGAGCCGTACTCGGCGGAGTAGAAGTTGCGCTGGATCTTGAACTCGCGGACGACATCGGGCGGCGGGAGGATGGAAGTCTCGCCGAAGCGCGCGCCGCGCGATTCCTGCCCGTCAATTAGAAAGCTGTTGAAGCTGCCGCGTCCTCCGGCGACGTGCGCGGTGAGTTGCGCGCGGCCCAATCTGGCCGACTCGGAACTGGCGAGCGTGGCGGGCGCCACGCCGGCGCTCAGCGAGGCGAGTTGCAGGAAGTTGCGACCGTTCAGCGGCAGTTCCACGACCGGGCGGCCCTCGATCACCTGGCCGATGGTCGGCGTGTCGGTTTTGAGTTGGGTCGCGGCTGCTTCGACGGTCACTCGCTCGCTGACCTCGCCGACTTCGAGCGTGAGGTCCACGCGCGCGGTCTGATCGATGAGCAGTTGCAGGTTGGTGACGGAGGCGGCCTTAAAGCCGGGCTGCGTCGCCTCCAGGCGGTAGGTTCCCGGAGGCAAGGTGGGCACCTGGTACAAGCCTTCGCTGCTGGATTCCGTCTCGCGAACAGCTCCCGTCTCCTGGTTAGTGACAACGACTTTCGCGCCCGGCACCGCCGCTCCGCTGCGGTCCATCACGCGGCCGGTGATGGCGCCGGAGACAACCTGAGAATACCCAGGGGCGGCCGCGAGGCCAGCCGCTAATAGAACCACAAGCACGCGTTTCGACATGAGGACCTCCCGCAGTTGTTCTGAGAACGGTATCACTCGCGGCGCGAGCAAAGGCAGGTTGTCTAGCGGGGATAAATAGTTACGTCCGGGCTAGGATGAAGACAATGCGGCCAGCGGAGCAACAGACCGCGGCGTCAAAGCCGCGAATCACGTTCGGGCAGGAACTTCGGGTGTTGAACCTCGGCGGATTTCGCGTGCTGGAGGCGCGGCATCGCCCTTACGAAGCGCTGGAGAGCCATTATCACGAGGAGTTCGCCATCAGCGTGGTTACCGGCGGCGGCTTTCAGGAGAAGCTTTCCAGGCGGGAGTACGACTGTTCCCGCTACAGCATCCTGGTGAAACCCGCCGGGGAGATTCATGCCAACCGTTACGGCCGTACGGGAGCGAGAAGTCTGGTGGTGCTTGTGGAAGGCGCGCGCGCGACCTCGCTGCAGCCGTTCGCGGGCGTGCTGGCGCGAGCCGCGCACCTGGATCGCGGCCCCTTTCGCGATCTCGCGTTCCGCTTTCAGCGCGAATGGTCGCACCGTGACAGCGCCTCCGGGATCGCGCTGGAGAGCTTGGTGCTGGAGATGTTGGCGGGGGTTGTGCGCGAGGCGCGGTTCGGACCGGCGTCGGGCGAGCCGCACTGGCTGCGCCTCGCCTTGAGCTACATCGACGCGGAATTCCGGCAGCCGCTGACGCTTTCCGGGATCGCCGCGGTCGCCGGCGTGCATCCCGCAAGCCTGGCCCGCGCCTTCCGGCGCTATCGGGGGTGCAGCGCCGGTGCCTTGGTGCGCCGCAAACGGCTGGAGTTCGCCGCTCGCGCGCTGGCATACGGAACGGAACCGCTGGCGGCCGTCGCGGCTGATGCGGGCTTCTACGACCAGAGCCACTTTACCCAAGCCTTCCGGGCGTTCACCGGAGTGAGTCCCGCGGAATATCGACGAGCCATGTTAACGCGATCCCAACGGCAAACCTGATCCTATATAAACGCAGGCGCGGATGCTAGCCTGTTGCCGTGCTGAGATTGACCCTGTTGCACTTGTTGCTCGCGGCCTGGTGCGTGGCCGCGGAGCCGCCCATCGCCTTGCGGAACGTTACGGTTGTTGACCCGGCACGAGGCGCCGTGGAGGAAGGCCAAACCGTCCTGATCCGCGGCGGCCGCATTTCGGCGCTTGGGAAGCAGGTTCGCCTACCCGGCGGCGTACGCGAGATCGACGCCGCAGGCAAGTTTCTGATCCCAGGCTTGTGGGACGCGCATGTGCACCTGGTGCTCGGAACCGAAGCCGCCTTTCCCGCGCTGCTCGCCAATGGGGTGACCAGTGTCCGCGACATGGGCGGCGACCTGGCCAGGGTGGACGAGTGGCGGCGTCAAATTCGGGCGGGCGAACTCGACGGACCCACAATTTATCGCGCCGGACCGTACGTGGATGGTCCCAAGGACGCTCCGGACCGGCTGATCGTCCGAACCGCGGCCCAGGCTCGCGCAGCCGTGCGGTCCCTGCGTAAGCAGGGCGTGGACTTCATCAAGATCCACAACGCCGTGCCTCGCGAGGCCTACTTCGCGCTGGCGGACGAAGCGCGGCGAGTGCGGATCCGTTTCGCCGGGCATGTTCCGCTCGACGTAACGCCGGAAGAGGCGGCCGCCGCGGGGCAAGCCTCGCTGGAGCATATGGCCACTCTGGTTGAGAACACGCTCGCCGTGGCGACGCGCCGCAACGAATCCCCGGCGGCCGCGCTCGGTCGCTTTGACGATGCGGCGGCGGCGAAGCTGTTCCGGAGCATGGCGGCCAACCGTGTCGCCATGATGCCGAACCTCACCGCCGAATACGCGATCACCAACCGGGGCAGCACGGAACTGGAATCCGACCCGCGGCGGCAGTACGTTCCCGTGAGCCTGGTGAAGTATTGGAACGAAGCTTTCAGCCGCAAGCCGACCGCTGCGCGACAACTGCTGCTGCAGCGGTTTTATCAACTGGTCGCGCTGATGCAGCGCGAAGGCGTGACGATTCTCGCGGGAACCGATCTGGGGTTGCGCGACATCTATCCCGGCTTCTCGGTTCATGATGAGTTGCGGCTGCTGGTGAAGGCGGGGCTTACGCCGGCGGAAGCCCTGCGCAGCGCCACTGTGGCGCCGGCGGCATGGATGGGCGTTCGCGAGGTCAGCGGTGAGATCCGCAAGGGTGCGCCGGCGGATCTGGTTCTGTTGGATGGCAATCCGCTGCGGGACATCGGGCAGACCGCCAGGATTCATGCGGTGATCACGCGCGGGCGCTATCTGGATCGCGGAAAACTGGACGCGATGCTGGCGGCCGCGAAGAAGCAGGCGGCATTGAGATAAAACAAAAGCCCGGCTCCCTTTTCGGGAACCGGGCTGAAGTGAAGGCAGCTTGAGGCTGCTTCTTAGTAGTCCATTTCGGGACCGTGGCCGCCGGGCATCGGAGCCGCGGCCTTCTTCTCCGGAATTTCGGCGATCATGGCTTCGGTGGTCAGCATCAGCGCCGCGATGGAGGCGGCGTTCTGCAGAGCCGAGCGGGTCACCTTGGTCGGATCGATGACGCCCGACTTCACCAGGTCCTCGTAGGCCTCGGTGGCGGCATTAAAGCCGAAGTTGGCGTCCTTGTTCTCGCGGATCTTCTCAATGATGATCGCGCCTTCGAGACCGGCGTTGCCCACGATCTGGCGAACCGGCTCTTCGCAGCACCGCTTGATGATGTCGTAGCCGATCTTCTCGTCGTGCTCGGCTTTCATGCCGTCCAGCTCCTTCGCCGCGCGCAGCAGAGCGACGCCGCCGCCGGGAACGATGCCTTCCTCGACAGCCGCGCGGGTAGCATGCAGAGCGTCTTCCACGCGAGCCTTCTTTTCCTTCATTTCGGTCTCGGTGGCCGCGCCGACCTTGATCACCGCGACGCCGCCGGCGAGCTTCGCCAGCCGCTCCTGCAGCTTCTCGCGATCGTAATCGGAGGTGGTTTCTTCCACCTGCGCGCGCAACTGCTTGATGCGCGCCTCGATGTTCTTCTGCTGGCCGCTGCCGTCCACGATGGTGGTGTTGTCCTTGTCCACCGTGACGCGCTTGGCGCGGCCCAGGTCATCCAGGCGGACGCCTTCCAGCTTGATGCCGGTCTCCTCCATGATCGACTTGCCGCCGGTCAGGATGGCGATATCGTCCAGCATGGCCTTGCGGCGGTCGCCGAAGCCGGGCGCCTTCACAGCGCAGGCGTTCAGCGTGCCCCGCAGCTTGTTCACCACCAGGGTGGCCAGCGCTTCGCCTTCCACTTCCTCGGCGATGACCAGCAGCGGCTTGCCCGACCGCGCGATCTGCTCCAGCACAGGCAGCAGGTCCTTCATGTTGGAGATCTTCTTCTCGTGAATCAGGATGTAGGGATCCTCGAGCACGCACTCCATCCGGTCCGGATCGGTGATGAAGTAGGGCGACAGATAGCCGCGGTCAAACTGCATGCCGTCCACGGTCTGCAGCTCGGTGGACATCGTCTTGGACTCTTCCACCGTGATGACGCCGTCCTTGCCCACCTTCTTCATCGCGTCCGCGATGATGTTGCCGATGGTGGCGTCGCCGTTGGCGGAGATGGTGCCTACCTGGGCGATCATCTCGCCCGACACCGGCTTCGACAGCTTCTTAACGCCTTCCACCACCAACTCCACCGCCTTCTCGATGCCGCGCTTCAGCGCCATCGGATTCGCGCCGGCGGCCACGCTCTTCACGCCCTCGCGGAAAATGGCCTGCGCCAGGATGGTCGCGGTGGTGGTGCCGTCGCCCGCGACGTCGGAGGTCTTGGAGGCAACCTCGCGCACCATCTGCGCGCCCATGTTCTCCAGCGGATCCTTCAGCTCGATTTCCTTGGCGACCGTGACGCCGTCCTTGGTGATCGTCGGTCCGCCGAACTTCTTCTCCAGAACGACGTTGCGGCCCTTGGGACCGAGGGTCACCTTCACCGCATCCGCCAACTGGTTCACGCCGCGCAGGATCGCCTGGCGGCTGCTCTCGCTATATACAATCTGTTTTGCAGCCATGATTTCTTGTCCTCCTGATTACGCCGACTTCTTCGCCAGCTTCTGGGTGTTGTCAATGATGCCGAGCACTTCGTCCTCGCGCATGATCAACAG
>CAYOQB010000092.1:8315-22345 GCA_964406035.1 uncultured Solibacteraceae bacterium
CTCCTCGCCGTCGATCTTGATCTCGCTGCCGGAGTACTTGCCGAACAGAATCTCGTCGCCCACCTGAACATCGAGTGCGATCAGCTTTCCGTCTTCCAGGCGCTTGCCCTTGCCCACCGCAACCACCTTGGCGCGCTGCGGCTTCTCCTTGGCGGAATCGGGGATGAACAGCCCACCCACCTTGGTTTCGCCTTCGTCTTCCACGCGCTTGACTACGATCCGGTCATAGAGCGGCCGAATGTTCATGTTTGCCTCCAATCAAAATGCTTGCTTGATGGTCGCTTGCCGCTCTCCAGGGCACCGGCTTTCGGGCTCGCGGTGCGCCTGCACGCAACCGGGGGAAGATGCGGCAGCTCCACGAACATTATTAGCACACTCGCCCGAGGAGTGACAAGATGCTTCTGCAACTATTTGATTTTATTGGAGAAAGATTTGATGAAAGCTTCTCAATGAAGATAACTGACAAGATTCCGGAGCCGTGGGGGAGTTCTCGTGGCTGGGAACGGAATCAGACCAATTGCTTCCATGATCTTGTGAGATCCGAGCCGTGCTGGAGCATGCGGAACACTCTGGCTACTTCGGATACAGCGGTGTTCTTCTCGCCGCTTACGCTGTCCGTTGCCGAACAACCGAACGCGGAGAAACTCGCAAAAATTTTTCGCTGGAACAAAACTTCGGCGGGGTTCGTCCGTCTAAATAAGCAAAGCAGCTAGGCTCCGTGCGGAACCCTTTCCCCAACAACAAACCCCGCACGGAGCACCAACTTCCAAAACCAAGTTCCAAAAATTCTACTCCGCTGATGTCAAGAGTGCAAGGGCGTCGTTAGGGCCGGAAGGTCGCGCTCTGTCCGTCGGTCTCCCACAAGCGCACCTGCGTGACTTCCACCGGCACCTCATTGCCGCGCAGGGAGCCCTGCAGTTCCTCGTAGAAGTACCGC
The DNA here is from genome assembly GCA_964406035.1 of uncultured Solibacteraceae bacterium. Classification (GTDB taxonomy): domain Bacteria; phylum Acidobacteriota; class Terriglobia; order Bryobacterales; family Bryobacteraceae; genus JAIEPW01. Next base: position 9,253 of record CAYOQB010000092.1, read on the forward strand.
GCCATGTTCTCCGCTGACGGATTCAACTTCGTGAACGGCTCCAGGTCGTTCACGAACTGGTGATCCAGCCGCTCGATGATCGCCTTCATCTCGCGTTTCAAGTCGGTGAAGTCCACCAGCAGGCCGATGCGGTTCAGTTTCTCGCCCGCCACCGTTACCTCCACCCGATAGTTGTGGCCGTGCACGTTTTCGCACTTGCCTTTGTACTCGCGAAGAGCGTGGCCGGCGGAGAATGTCTGCTGTACGGAGATTTCGAACATCGTTCGGATCGGCCGGGGTCCTTGCAGGGCCGAACCCTCATTTTATCGCAGGCGTGACAAAGGCTTGTGTTAGGTTATGAAGTTATGACGAGGCGTACCCTTGGGCTGATGCTGACAATGATCACCGCGGCGGCGGCGCAGAATCCCTTCCTGGGCAAGTGGGACATTACTGCCGCGAACGGCTGGGTCTACTGGCTGGAAGTTAAGGAAGAAGGCGGCAAGATCACGGGCAGCTTCCTCAATCGCGGCGGCAGCGTGACCCCTTTGCCGGAGATCGCCATCCAGGGCGATCAGTTGGTCTTCGCGCCGGCTCATGGACAGGGACAGAAAGTTGTGCACCGCGCCAAAGTAGAAGGCGGCAAGTTGATGGGGGTTCGCACGGCGGTGGACGGCGGCACCGTGAACTGGACCGGGGTGCGCCCGCCGCAGTGGCCCGCGAATCTCAACTCCAGCGCCAAGCTAAAGCTCGGCGCCCCGGTGGAACTGTTTGACGGCAAGAGCATCGAGTCAACCTGGGGCACTCAAGACCCCGCCAAGCCCAGCGGCTGGAAGGTGGAGAACGGAGTGATGACCAACGATCCGCACGCGAACAACCTGGTGTCGAAGCAGAAGTTTTCGGACTTCAGGATCCGCTGCGAGTACAAGCTGGAGAAGGACTCCAACTCGGGAATCTATTTGCGCGGGCGTTACGAGTTGCAGGTGCTCGACGACTTCGGCAAGCCCGCCGTTCCCACAGGGCACATGGGCATCTATAGCCGGGTCGCTCCCGCGATGAACGCGTCCAAGCCGATCGGCGAATGGCAGACCATGGAAGCGACGATCGTCGGCAACCGAGTCACCGTGTTCCTGAACGGCAAGAAGGTTCACGACAACCAGGCGATCGACGGAATTACCGGCGGAGCCCTCGACGCCGACGAAGCAGCGCCGGGTCCCATCATGCTGCAGGGCGATCACGAGAAGGTTTTCTACCGCAAGGTGACGGTCTGGCCGGTGGCGAAGTAGCCCGGCGTGGGGCGCGCGCACCTGTTCGAGTTCAACGACCAGCCCTGGCTGCCGGACGTGCTCCGGGACGGGCTGCGAGTATATCTCCGGAAGGTCTCGGCGGATCTCGGCGTCGAGGACACAATCGCGCCCATTGTGGCCGGCGCGCTGCGGGGCTCCGGCGCGAACGGCATCGTCGACCTCGCGTCCGGGGCGGGCGGTCCCATGCTGGCGGTCGCGCGGAAGCTGGGAGCGCCGGTGCTGCTCACGGACCTGTATCCGCCTCGCGTCCTGCCTCCGGATTTCCACTGGAAGCCGGTGAACGCGCTGCAGGTTCCGCCGGAGTTAACGGGACTGCGCACCTTGGTCAACGGCTTTCACCATTTCCGGGCGGAGGCGGCGCGCCAGATCCTGGACTCCGCTGTCCGCGGCGCGCAGCCCCTGGCGATCTTCGAACTCTCCCGGCGATCCGCCCTCACCATTCTTACTTCGCCCCTGATCATCGTCATGGTTCTCCTGACCATGTTCCGAATGCGGCCGCTGCGCTGGGAGTGGCTGCTGTTCACGTATCTGATTCCGGTTTTGCCGCTGCTGATCTTCTGGGACGGGCTGGTTTCGCATTGCCGCGCCTATACCATCCCGGAACTGCTGGCCATGACCGCGGAGTTCCCGGCCTATCGCTGGGAAGCGGGCGAAACACGGCTGACGAAAGCTCCCGCCACAGTTACGTGGCTGACCGGGTGGCCCGCTTCACCATCCCGGCAGTAACATAGGTCGTTATGCTTCGCTTTCTGCCCGTGCTGTCGATGGCCGTGCTTTGCCTGGCCCAATCCAACCCCGCCGCCAAGGCAGCGCGCGATTGGAGAACAGGCAAGGAGGCGCAGATCCTGCGCGAATACATCGACCTCTTGTCGATCCCCAATGTGGCCAGCGATCGCGACAATATCCGCAAGAACGCGGAACTGATCAAGAGCATGCTGGAAAAGCGCGGCGTGGCGGCGCGGCTGCTGGAAGCTCCCGGCGCGAACCCGGCGGTGTATGGCGAGATCCTGAAGCCGGGTGCGCAGCGGACTGTCGTCTTCTACGCACACTATGACGGGCAGCCGCTGGATCCCAAGGAATGGGCCTCGCCTCCGTTTCAGCCCGTGCTGCGCGACAAGCCGGTGGACCAGGGCGGCAGGATCCTGCCGTTTCCCACCGACGGCAAGTTCGACCCCGAATGGCGGTTGTATGCGCGATCCACCGGCGACGACAAGGCTCCGGTGATCACGATTACTTCAGCCCTGGACGCCATCCGCAACGCGAAGCTGCCGTTTCAGTCCAACATCAAGTTCTTCTTCGAAGGCGAGGAAGAGGCGGGTTCCACCAACCTGAAGCGCATCCTGGAGCTGCACAAGAACCTGCTGACCGCCGATGTCTGGCTGATCTGCGACGGTCCCGTGCATCAGAGCCGCAGGCAGCAGCTCGTGTTCGGCGCGCGCGGGGTCGCTACCTTGGATGTCACCGTCTACGGGCCGAAGCGGGAGCTGCACAGCGGTCACTATGGTAATTGGGCGCCCAATCCCGCGATGATGCTTTCGCGGCTGCTTGCCAGCATGAAGGATGACGACGGCCGCGTGCTGGTGGAGGATTACTACAAAGGTATCGAGCCGCTGTCCGCCACGGAGCAGCGCGCCATCGCGGAAGCGCCGGAGTATGACGCCGAGATTCGCAAGGAACTGTGGCTCGGCCGGAGCGAAGGCGGAGGCAAGCGTCTCATCGAGTTGTACAACGTCCCGTCACTAAACGTCCGCGGAATGGCCAGCGCTCGCGTGGGCTCCGGCGCGTCCAATGTCGTCCCCGCTACTGCGACCGCCACCATCGATATGCGGCTGGTGAAGGGAATCTCGCCGGAGCAGGCGACCGCGCGCGTGATCCAACACATCCGGCAGCAAGGATACTTCGTCACTGACAAGGAGCCCGACGCGGCGGTCCGCATGGCGCATCCCAAAGTTGCGTGGGTGCAGGTGCGCGAAGGCGGCTACCGCGCCGAGCGGACTTCGATGGACCTGCCCATCTCCAAGCTGGTGATCGCCACCACGGAAAGCGTCCGCGGCGCGCCGGTAATCAAGCTGCCGACCTCTGGAGGCAGCGTTCCCATTTACATGATCAGCGAAGTGCTGGGAACAAAAACCATCAGCGTCCCCATCGCCAACCATGATAATAACCAGCACAGTTTCAACGAGAATATCCGCCTGCAGAACCTGTGGGACGGGATTGAGTTGATGGCGGCCCTGCTGGTGATGTAAACCTCGCAAGATTTCTGTTGACCTCCATCGCGTCATCCGTTACACTATGTAACGTTACGATGCGTCGCGAACTTTCCGAACTCGAAAAAACGCTCCTCGACCTCATCTGGAAACAGGGCGAGGTCACCGCCGACACGCTGCGTGTCTCCCTCGACCGGCCCCTGAAAGATTCGACCGTCCGGACCGTGCTCCGGAGGCTGGAGGAGAAGGGATATGTGCAGCACCGCGTGGATGCTCGCACGTATTACTACAAGGCGGTGGACGCGCCCGAACAATTGGCTGCGCAGGCGGTCCGGCAGATCATCGACCGGTTCTGCCGCGGTTCGGTGGAGCAGCTTCTGGTTGGCCTTGTGGACAACGATGTGCTCGACGAAGCGCAGTTGAAGCGGCTGGCGGACAAGATCGCGCGCGAGAAGGAGAAGGGAGAAGGGCGATGACGTTGATTTGGGAATCCGCCGTGCGTTCGGCGGTGCTGATAGTGCTGGCTGGAGTGGCTCTCCGCGCCTTTCGCGTTCAGGACGCACCGGTGAAGCATGCCTGCTGGAGCATGATTCTGGCGGCGGCCATGTTGATGCCCGGCTTGATGGCGGTTTTGCCCCCTCTCGAGATCGAGTTGCCCGAGGTAGCTACCCCGGCGCCTGCCGCCGCGGCGCTCCGCGCCGTTCAGCCGGCGGCGATCGCCGGGACCGTCGCGCACCGCATCGCGCCGAGGCCTGAGTCTACTCCGATCCCCGCGAACGGTTTGGATCGGCCGTCCTGGCAGAGCGCCGCTTCCGCCATTTGGATGGGAGTCGCCCTGGGACTGCTGCTGCGATTCGCGGCCGGGCTGTGGGCCGCGGCACGGCTGGTTCGAAGAAGCCGCCCTGTGGAAGGGCTGGAGTGCGTCCGCGAATCCGAGGATCTCGCCGTGCCCGCGGCGATCGGCGGCACAGTGCTGCTTCCCGCCCGTTGGACCGAGTGGCCGCCGGCGAAGCTCGACGCCGTCCTGGCGCATGAGCGCGAGCATGTCCGCCGTGGCGACTTCTACATCCATGCCGCGGCTGCGTTCCACCGCGCGATCTTCTGGTTCAATCCGCTGGCCTGGTGGCTCAAGGCGCAACTTTCGGATCTCGCCGAGCAGGCATGTGACGATTCGGCCCTGCGCGTGGCGGATCGTACGGAGTATGCGCAGTACCTGTTGAGCTTCGTCCGCGCACGGCGCCCCCGCTTTGAAGGCGTGGCGATGGCGCGCGGAGTGAGAACCGAGCGGCGGGTGGATCGAATTTTGGAAGCCGGACGCAAGCTCTCGCAGCCATTGACTACGCGCTCCGCGGTGGTCCTGGCCAGTCTCGCGCTTCCCTTGCTGTTGTGCACCGCGGCGGCCCAGCCGGCGCGGCCGCCGGCGCCTCCCCCTGTGGCGCCGCCGGCTCGCCCGGCTCCGCTGCCTCCGCCCGCACGGGAGGCTCTACCGCCGCCTCCGCCAAGCCCCGCCCCGCTGCCGCCAGGCGAGGACAACTTCATTCTGCTGGACGGATCCCGCATTGTGATGAGCGGCTCAGAACTGGATTCCGAACTCGCGCAACGGCTGCGGGAGACGCTCAAGAAGGACCTGGTCTGGTTCCGGCGGGACGGTAAGAGCTATTTAGTTACCGATCCGGCTGCGGTCGCGGATTTCGTGAAGCTTTGGCGTGAGGATGAAAACGTCCTCCGGGTCCAGCAGGACGTCGAGCGCCGCCAGGAACAAGTGGAAGCCGAACTTGCCGTGCTGGAACGGCAGCGGGAAAACGTCCGGATTCCCGTCGGCAATCTCAGCCAGATGATTGCTCAATTGAAAGCCGAGTTGGACCGCGTCCGAACACTGTCCAGCGGCCAGGTGGAGCAGTTGCAGGAGAAGCTCGCGATGGCGATGGAGGAACTCAGCCGGGCCCGCGACCTGAAGCTCAGCGAAACGAACCGGAACTGGGAAGAAGCCATGAGGAAGCTCCAAGTGGAATTGGACCGGAATTCCCAAGAGCATGAGCGCCTGGCCGAGCGGATGGAGCGCCGGTCCGAAGAGGCCACCGAGGCCATGCGGAAGCTGATCGAACGGGTACTGAAGAACGGAACGGCCCGGCCCTATTAGGCCGGATGCTATACGCTGGAAGTATGCGAGCTTTTCTGCTGGTCATGCTTTCGGCCGTGGCATCCTTGGGTTGCCCGCTGCTCACACCCGCGGAAGCCTCCGCCATTTTGGGCGAGGAAGCGGTGCTCCGCGCCAGCTCGGACCAGACCCGCGCCACCCACTGCGTGTACGCCGGGCCCTCCCGGACATTGACCGCTCGCCTGAATCTGTTCGGCTCCGAACCCGCGGCGATGGCCGAGTTCGACCGCATGAAGAAGGACCGGGGCGGGCGTGAAGTCAAACTGGCCGAAGGCGCGTTCCGCACCCTGGATGCGGATCGCGGAGGCCTGGTGGCGCTGAAGGGGGGCGTGGTGCTCGACTTCCGAGTCCAGGGTCCCGAAGCGGCCGGCGATGCCGTGCAGCAGCGGGTCCAGAGTTTCGCCAAGAAGCTGCTGGCGAAGAAACGCTAGCCCAAACGAAGAAGCGGCCCGAACCGTCAGGTCCGAGCCGCTATGTCGCTACCAAGTAAGACTTGATCAGCCCCGAGCGCGACGCCGCAGCGCCATTCCCGCCCACAACACGCCCGCCGCCGCCATCATCCCAAACGTCGAGGGTTCCGGCACGGCGAAATCGAAGTTGGCTGCCGTAAAGTTTGCCATCGCATTCTGACCCTGCGTTCCGGTCAGGTTGGTGAGCCGTGCCAGGATCTTCAGATCAGCCGTGTTGTCATTCAGGTTGGTGGAGAACACCAGGCGCGGAAGGTCCAGGCCCTGATTGAAATAGATAAAGAAGCCCGGACCGTCGGCGGTGAGTTGCGAAGCGATCAGGTTCGCGGCACTACCAGCGTTGAAGGGCGTTCCCGTGTTGTTGTCATCGTCGAAGCTCCGCAACACGATGATGTTCACGCCGCTGGTCGGGATACTTGCGATCAGACCGTTGGCGAACAGCTCCTGGTTACCGACGCCGAAGATGTCCTGATTGATCACAAAAACATCCGAGGCGATATTGAAGGTGATGAACGGCTCGCCACCAACGACCTGCCTGCCGGGCGTGGTGAGAGCGGTCGACCCCGCGAAGGGATCGGTGTCGAAGGTGAACGTGGCTCCGCTTAAGGTCGCGCTGAGAGCCAGCAGCGTAACTCCGATCAAAAGGGTGAAACGACGCACTGGTTTTCCTCCTGGGACGTGCTGTCTTTTTCGGACAGTCTCCAGGATGGAGTGCCGAAGCGAACCTGTCAACCGTTGGTCATGGGAAACGCCTGAAGTTAGTACTAGTGCAGTGCTGTAAGCGTACTGGAGCTTACACTTCGTCTACAGCCAATATTCCCATTTCCCGGTCGCCAGCACGTAGCCACAGAGGCAGGCATTGGTGATCGCGTGGGCCAGGATGCAATCGCCCAGGCTGCGGGTGCGGATCATCCACCAGTTGTAGGCGATACCCGCCAGCAGGCCCACGTCCCAATAGGGACCATGTTCGCTCGCGAAAAGGATCGCCACAATCCAGAACGACTGCGCGCTGTAGGCGCCCAGCGGTACTTTTTCGAATGCCGGGTTGATCAGCCAGCGCATCAGCCAGCCTCGCCAGAACAGCTCTTCCAAAATGGGGACCAGAAGGATCGCCCGAAAGGACCGCAGGAACAGGGAGACGGAGTCGCCGAGGGCATCCGCCGAAAGCGACGTCTTCAGCGTTCCTAGGAACGAGTTCTGGAACAGCCAGTGGTTGCGGTAGCCCGGAATCAGGACGTCCGGGCCGATCCAAATCAGAAACACGCCGATCCCGATCCCGATTGTTCCCAGCCAGTTGCGCACCCGGAAATCGAGCACCGGGCGAGAAACCAGGAGCAGAATCGCGGACAGGACCACGACCCGGATGGCCAGGTCGGCGCGGTCGGAAACCGGGAGGTACTGGCGGATCGCCAGGAACCCCATGAAAACTGCAAATGGCGCTACATACGGGACCGCCGGATGTCGCAGCATCCGTTAGTTCCGGGCCAGCAGGTCTTTGATCCGTTCCGCCTCGCCGCGCGGGGGGTTGTTCTGCCGCGCGACTTCCAGCTCCTGTTTAGCGCGGTTCTTGTCGCCTTTTTGCATCAGGGCGACGCCGTAATGGTAGCGGAAACTGGCATTGCGGGGTTCCTGCTTGACGATATCGCTATAGATTCGGATGGCGTCCTCGTTGAGGTTCTTCTTCACGTACACCCAGCCGAGCGTGTCGGCGATGTTGGCGTCCTGCGGGCGTTTCTGCCGCGCCTTCTGCGCCATGGTCAGCGCGGTGTCCAGATCCTCGCCATCCTCCGCCTTGATGAACGCCAGGTTGTTGAGCGCGGTTGGCTCATCCGGCACGATCTTCAGAACCTGCTCGTACAGCGGCCGGGCCTGATCGCGCTTGCCGGTGCCCTCCAGCAGCAGCCCGAGCTGCAGGAGCACGCCCGGATCGTTGGGATTCGTGCTGCTGGCCTTGCGCAGCCAGTCGATGGAAGCGTTCAGGTCGCCTTTGCGGCGGTAGGTTTCTCCCATCCGGAACATTACGCTGGCCGATTTCGGATTCTTCTTCAGCAGCTCATCGTAGAGCTGGATGGCGTTGTCATAGCGTTCGCTGCGCACGTAGAGTCCGGCGAGAATCACCTTGGCTTCGTCGCGGTCCGGCTTGCGCGCCAACTGCTGCTTCATCAGCTCGATCGCGTCCGCGTGCCGGTTTTGGGCGGACAGTGCTTCCACCACTCCCACGGTGCTGCGCAGGTCGTCGGGATTCGACTGGTTAATCTTGCGGAAAATCTCCTCCGACTCCTTGAACTTCTTGTCCACGAATGCCAGATAGGCGATCTGGTACCTGGCTTCGACATTCTCCGGATTGCGCTTGCTGATTTCCTCCAGCTCCCCGCGGGCCTGCTCCCGTTCGCCCAATCCCAACAGGGCGCTGGAGCGGATCAGCTTGGCCGGAAGGTAGTTCGGGCTCAGCTTCAGGATCTCGTCGGCTTCCTTGATCGCGTTCCCGGGTTGGGCGCGAGTCAGGTAGAGGCGGGCGAGCGCTTCACGAGCGGCAATGAAGTCGCGCCGGATCTTGATCGCTTCCTCCAACTCTGCCTTGCTCTGATCCACCTCGCCCTTGGCCAGCAAAGCCCGAGCCAGGTTATAGCGCAGCAGGGCGTTCTTGGGGTTCTTCGCCACCAGGCTCTGGAAGTCCGTCGCGGCGGTCTGGATCTGCTCCTTGTTCCCGCTTTGGATCTGAATCGAAGCGCGCATGGCGATCGCGTCGTCGTCCTTGGGATTCGCCTTCAGGACCTCGTCCACCAGCTTCGCGGCGTCCGCGCTCTTGTTCTCGAGCACCAGCAATTCCACAATCCGCTTCTGGTAAACGGCCTTTTCCGCGGGAGTTGCCTGGATACCCGCGTCGTAGAACTGGCGCGCGCGATTCAGGTCCCGCGCCCGCAGCAGGAAGAAGTCGCCCGCCAGCAGATGCCCGAGCTGAAACGCGCCGGGCTGCACCAGCTTCTGGACGGTGCTTTCCATTTCCGGCTGGCGGCGAAGCGCCAGGTAATGCGAGGCCAGTTGCGTCAGAAAGGTGGGCTGCTTGGGGTTGCTCTCCACTTTCTTCTGCAGCATCTTCTCGGCATCCTCCAGCCGCTTGCGGCCGGCGTACTGGATGTAGAGAAGGTCGTACATCAAGGGGTAGTTCTTGTTCTTCTCGATCAGCTCCAGCCCCAGCTTTTCAGCTTCCGGAAAGCGGTCGCTGGCCACCAGGGTCTGAAACAAAACGGAGGTCACTTCCGGCTGCAGAGGCTTGGCGCGATTCGCGGCTTCGAAGGCCTCCAGCGCTCCGGGCACGTCCTTATTCGCCTGGGCGACGTAGCCCTTCATGCGCAAGCCGTCGTAGTGATTCGGATTCTTTTTCAGCAGTTTTTCCGAAAGCTCGCGGATCTCTTCGATGTACTCCTTGGGCCGCTTGGGATCATTGGAATAGGCCAGCAGGAAGATGTCGCCCAGCTTCACGTGGGCGTCCTCGTTGTTGGGCTGCAGGTCGACCGCGCGACGGAGGGCCCGCACCGCATCCGTGAAGCGCTGCAGCTTCAGCTCGGTCAGGCCCAGTTGATAGTAGGCTTCGCCGAACCGCGCGTCCTTCTTCAGCGCCTGGCGGAACATGATCGAGGCTTCCTTGTACTTACCCTTCTCGTACATGGACTTGCCCTTTTCGACGTAATTCTGGGCTTGCTCCTTGGGATCGCGCGAGCAGGAAACCAACAGGAGAAGAAGCGGCAGGCAGAGTGCAAAACCCAAGCGTTTCATAGTGATACCTTTGTCCGTACGCAGTCTTCCTCCACTTCACCACACTGGGCGGAGTCCGCGCAATGAACTGATCGGGTGAGTCGCCTTAGTACTATAGGTCCGGCCTCGTACCAGACTGGTATCATTGATAGTTTGACCAATCGCCTTGTTGTGGAAAACCTGAAGCACCGTCCGGTGCGAACCCTGCTCAGCTCCGCCGCGATCGGGGTCCAGGTGTGCATGATCCTGACGCTCGTCGGGGTCAGCCGGGGCATGCTGACCGACATGGCGAACCGGACCCGCGGCGGCGGCGCGGACATCATCATCCGCGCTCCGGGCAGCGCGATCATCGGCTTCAGCACCAACTTCTCGGCCAATGTCCTGCCCCTGGTCCAGAAAATGGACCACGTGGCGCTGGCGACCGGGGTTCTGGTGCAGCCGATCGGCGGCATTGACTCGATCACCGGGATCGACCTGGACCGCTTCAGCGCCATGAGCGGCGGCTTCCGCTACCTCGAAGGCGCGCCTTGGAGCGGCGCTCAGGAGATTGTCGTCGACGAGGTCTGGGCCAGGACCAAGCAGATCAAGGCCGGCGACACCCAGAACCTGCTCAACACCAACTGGCGTGTTGCCGGAGTGGTGGAGGCTGGCAAGCTCTCCCGTGTTTTCGCGCCCATCGCCGTCCTGCAGGACTTGTCGGCGAACACCGGCAAGCTGACCGCGATCTACGTCAAGCTGGACGACAAGGCCAACCTGGAGCCGGTGATCGCGGCTCTCAAGGACCGCCTGACCGATTATCGGATCTACTCCATCGACGAGTTCTCCTCCCTGTTCAGCGTGGACAACATCCCCATGCTGCGGCAATTCATCAGCGTGATCATCGGGCTCGGGCTGCTGATCGGCTTCCTGGTGGTCTTCCTGTCGATGTACACGGCGGTGCTGGAGCGGACCCGCGAGATCGGCATTTTGAAGGCGCTGGGGGCATCGCCCGGATTTATTGTCGGCATCCTGCTGCGGGAAACCGCGCTGCTGGCCCTGGTGGGATCCGCCATCGGCATCCTGTTCACGTACGGAACCCGGCTGCTGATCACCACGCTGGTGCCCAACATGTCGCAAGTGATCGTACCCGACTGGTGGCCCATCGCCACCGTGATCGCGATCGTAGGAGCAATGATCGGCGCTGTGTACCCGGGCTTGAAAGCCGCGCGCCAGGACGCGATCGAGGCCTTGTCCTATGACTGAGGCCCCGATCATCGAGATCCGGGGGTTGAAGAAGGTTTACCGCGCGGGCGAAGTGGACGTGCAGGCGCTGCGCGGCATCGATCTGGATGTCGGCCGGGGCGAGTTCCTCGCCATCGTCGGACCCTCCGGTTCAGGCAAGTCGACGCTGTTCCACATCCTCGGCGGCCTGACGCCGCCCACTTCGGGCACTATTCACATCAATGGCCGGGACGTCATGCAGATGACCGAAGCGGGCCGTACCGCCATGCGGCGGGACAGCGTCGGCTTCGTTTTTCAGAAGTACAACCTGCTGCCGACCCTCTCCGCCGCCGACAACATCGAAATGGCGCGGCACATTTCCGGGAAGTCGGGTCAAGCCCCGGACCCGTGGTTTCAGGACGTCCTCAAGTTACTCGGCCTTTCGGACCGCCTGCACCACAAGCCCCGGGCGCTCTCCGGCGGGGAGCAGCAGCGCGTGGCCATCGCCCGCGCGATCGTGAATCACCCGGCGATTCTGCTGGCCGACGAACCCACCGGCAACCTGGACACCGAGAACTCCAATCTGGTGCTCGGAATTCTGCGCGATCTGAATGACCGGCTGGGGCAGACGATTCTGATGATCACCCACAATCCGGAAGCGGCGGAATACGCGCACCGCATTGTCCGCATGCGTGACGGGCGGATCGTCTAGCGCGGGTACAATAGAATCATGTCGGCCAAGTCGGTCGCGCGGCTTACCCCCGAAGAGTACCTCGCCCTGGACCGGGCGGCGGAGTTTAAGAGCGAGTATGTCGACGGCGAGATGTACTCGATGTCGGGCGGGACGTTCGTGCATGCGACCTTGGCTGGTCGCGTCGTAACCGAATTGAACAACGCCCTGGCGGGAAAAAACTGCCGTGTCACAACGTCCGACGCCCGGGTCCGCGCTACCCCGGGAACATTCCTCTATCCAGATGTTTCCGTTGTGTGCGGCAAGCCGATGCTGGAAGCTTCCGATGTCCTGCTGAACCCGATCGTGGTCGTCGAGATCCTCTCCGATTCCACCGAGCGTTACGACCGCGGACTCAAATTCGCACGCTACCGCCGCATCGAGTCGCTCCGGGAGTACGTTCTGGTGTCTCAGTCGGACCCGCGCGTCGAGATCTTTCGAAAGCAAGCCGATGGAAGTTGGGCGCTCTGGGAATATGAAGGACTAGATTCAGCCGCCAAGCTGGCGAGCCTCGAAATCGAGCTTCCGCTGCGTCGCCTGTATCAAGACATCGAATTCCCTGAAGGCGCCGGCGTCTAGTCCCACCCGCTCACATGCAGAAAGTGTCCACTCGTTCTTCCCTTGGTGGGGATCTGACTCGCCTTGGCCTCTCCCCTGGGGCGCTGGTGATGGTGCATGCCGCACTCCGCTCGGTGGGTCCCATCACCGGGGGCGTAAACGTCCTGGTGCAGGCGCTGCAGGACGTGGTTGGACCCGAGGGGACCTTGATGGCCTACGCGGACTTCGAACCGTTCTACGAGGACTCCGACGAAGTGGAGGTCCCCGTCTTTGACAAACGCATCGCGCGCGCCGCTCGCGACTACGGAGTCCTGCCGGAAACTTTGCGCACCTGGCCCGGAGCCCTGCGCAGCGATCACCCCGACGCCGGCGCGGTCGCCATCGGAGCCCAAGCCGAATGGCTCACGCGGGATCACCCCTTCCAACAGGGATACGGGCGAGGAACCCCCTTTGAGAAAGCCTTGCAGGCGGGTGTGCAGGTGTTGACGTTAGGCTCGCCGCTCGACCGGATCACGCTGCTGCATTACGCCGAGTTCGCGGCAAACATCCCGGACAAACGGATGGTCCGCTACCGCCGGCGAATGCCTGGCCCGGACGGACCCGAGTGGGTCGACTTCGAGGAGTTCGATACCGGAGATCCCGTGAACTCCGCCCTGCCGGAGAACTGCTTCGAGCAGATCGCTGAGGCGTATCTCGCTTCCGGGCGAGGCCGGACAGGCAGCGTGGGGAACGCG
>CAYOQB010000093.1:0-22237 GCA_964406035.1 uncultured Solibacteraceae bacterium
ATTCGGCTCGCGGCGTCACCCTGCTGCACGGCGGCATCGACGAAAAGGGCCGCCAAGCGGGATTATGGCAATGGGACGGTACTGCCTGGAAGCTGCTCTCGGAAGAGGGACCCGGCCTCCGCGCGCGGCACCGCATGGCTTTTGACGCCGCACGCGGGGAGATGGTGGCCTATGGCGGCGACAACGGCAACCCCCGTCCCGGCGAATTCGCCATCCAGGGCGATACCTGGATCTGGGACGGCGTCCGCTGGACCGGGCGCAAGGTGGAAGGGCCCGGCCCGCGCTTCATGCACGCCATGGCTTACGACAGCGATCGCAAAGTGATCGTCCTGCACGGCGGCACTCCCCGCGCAACGGAAGACGACACGTGGGAGTGGGACGGCAGAGCCTGGAAGCGCATCGCCTGACCCGTAAACATGTGCCTTCCGGCACAACCGCGCGCACTGCCCGGGAAACGCTGACCGCCCGCCCCGGCGTCCACTAACGAGCACGCCGCAACTCTCGCGGACAGGCTTGTTTACGCCGGAGGACCATGTATCACCACGTCAAGCAACTCATGTATACCGTTCGCATCGGCGAACCCGACCCGCGCTTCGGCAACATGCTGCTGGAGCAGTTCGGAGGCGCAAACGGAGAGTTGGCCGCCGCCATGCAATATTCCATTCAGGGTCTGAACTGTGACGATCCCGAGCGGAAAGACCTGCTGATGGACATCGGGACCGAGGAGCTGAGCCACCTGGAAGTGGTTGGCACGCTCGCCCGCATGCACCTGAAGCCCTCCAAAAGCGACCGCCATGCGGCCGAAGCCGATCCGCTGATCGCCATCGCGGGCGGCGGCGGAGTGAACCTCTATAACTCGCAGGGCAACCCGTGGACGGCGGATTACCTCAAGATCACCGGCGAACTCGATGTCGACCTGCACAGCAACATCGCCGCCGAGGCTCGCGCCAAAATCGTTTACGAACGCCTAATCGATTTCACCGACGATCCCGGCACCATCGAAGCCCTCCAGTTTCTGATGAGCCGGGAGATCACGCACATGAAGGCCTTCGCGGCCGCCCTGGAGAGCATGGGCAAGCCCACGTTTTCGATCGGACGCATCCCGCCCACGCCAGGCCTTGTCGACCAGTACTTCAATGACTCAACCGGCCTGGGCGATCGCGGCGAACCCGATGTTCGGGGACCGTGGAACGAAGGCGGCGACTGGGAACTCGTCACCGCGCCCGCTTTTCAGGAGTTCCTCTCCGAGGAACGCGGCACCCGCGAGCCTCGCGAATCGAACGGCGGCTCCAGCTCCAGCCAGTCCAACGGCGGCAGCAAGCGCTCCGCGAAACGCGTTCCGGTGAAAAGAACGCGCTCCTGACCATTTCGAACTTCATTCTTACGGAGGAAATCATTCATGACTCAACTACGCGAACTGATCGTCGACGAAATGCGCGACATGCTCCACGCCGAAGGCCAGCTTCTGAACGCGCTGCCCAAGATGGCCCAGGCCGCCCATCATCCCAAGCTACGTGAAGCTTTTGAAAAGCACCTGATGCAGACGCAGATGCAGATCGAACGCCTGCAAAAGTCGATCGAGTTGCTGGGCGGCGACTCCCAGCCCAAGGAGTGCCCCGGCATGATGGGCCTCATCGAGGAAGGCCAGGAAACCATCAAGGAAGGCAAGCAGAAGGACTCAATCGCGGCCGATCTGGCCCTCATCGCCGCCGCCCAGAAGGTGGAGCACTATGAGATCTCCGCCTACGGGACGATCCGCAGCATGGCCCGCCTGATCGGGGAACGCGACGTCGCCACGCTGATGTCCCACACCCTCGGCGAGGAGGAAAGCGCCGATCACCTGCTCACCGAAATCGCCAAGCCCATTCTTCAGGAAGCTGCCATCGAGGAATTCGAACTCGCGGGCGAGCGCTCCTGAAAAAGTCCCGAGCACAGGGAGACCGCCCCCGGTCTCCCTACGCCTCCCCGTTCCGCACCACTAACGCCGAGTTCTTGCTTCCGAACGCGATGCAGTTGGCAACCGCGTGCCCGATCGCCGCTTTCCGCCCGCTTTTTGGCACGTAGTCCAGGTCGCAATCCGGGTCCGGCACGTCGATGTTGGCTGTAGGCGGCAGCACGCCGTGGCGCATCGCCAGAAGCGTGGCCGCCAGGCCGGCAGCGCCGCACGCCCCCTGCGGATGTCCGATGAGACTTTTCAGCGACGATCCCGGCACCCGGTAAGCGTGCGCTCCCAGCGCCAGCTTGATCGCCCGCGTCTCTACCCGGTCGTTCAACTCCGTTGAAGTGCCGTGATAGTTGACATAGTCAACCTTTTCCGCGGGAACGCCTGCCTCCTCCAGCGCCAGCCCGATCGCCCGCGCCGGTTCCTCGCCGCATTCCTCCAGCCGCACCCGGTGGAAGGCCTCGCAAGTCGAACCGTACCCGAGGATTTCGGCCCAGATTCGCGCGCCGCGCGCCAGCGCCGCTTCGCGGTCCTCCAGCACGAAAAACCAGGCCCCCTCCGCGATTACAAACCCATCGCGGTCCCGCGAGAACGGCCGCGACGCCCGCGCCGGCTGGTCGTTCCACCGCGTGGAAAGAATGCGCATTGCCTGGAATCCGCGCAGGATCAGCGGCGCGATGGGAGCGTCCACACCCCCCGCGATCACCCGGTCCGCCGCCCCGAACCGGATGTTGCGGTAGGCGTACCCGATTGCGTCCGTGGAGGAGGTGCATCCGGTGGAGATCACGTGGCTCGCGCCGCGGAAGCCGAACTTCATCGAAATTTCGCTCGCCAGCGTCCCGATGGTCGACGTCGGCACCACGTAAACCGAGCATTGCCGCCACTTTCCGGTGTGAAAGAGGCGATATTGCTCCTCCGTGAACTCCACCGCTCCGCCGCCCGAGCCGACCATCACGCCGATGCCGCGAAGTTCCTCCCGCGACATCGCGCCGGCTTCGATTCCGGCCTCGCGCAACGCTTCCGCCACGGCCGCGATCGCCAACGGAGTGGCTCGCGAGGTGTGCGCCAGATCCTTGGGTTCCACCCAGTCTTCCTCGCGAAAATCCTTCACTTCCCCCGCCACGCGGACCTGGAGCTCGGTGGCGTCGAAGCGCCTGATGGGGCCGATCCCGCTCCGTCCCTCGCGGGTCGCCTCCCAGAATTCGGACACGCCGATGCCGTTCGGGCTCACGGCGCCCATCCCGGTGATGACTACGCGCCTCATGACCTCGATTGTGTCACTGTTTGCCTCCCCATCCCGTCGCGGCGTTGCCTCACCCTTGTGCTAGGATGAGGCTGTCTTTTCATGCAATCCGAGTGGTCGCGGCCCTCCGGCCGGCTTCTTTGGCGGGCTTTCAGCGGAATCGAGGCGGGGATCGCCGGCGGCCTGGTGATGACCGCCCTCTTCGTTCTCAATTCCCTGTGGCACGGGCGTGCCTGGTGGACCTTCCCCAACCTGATGGGCTCCACCTTCTTCGGCGACCGCTCCTTCCGCGCCGGCATGAGCTTCGACACCGTGGCCGGATTTGCGCTGACCCTCGCCATCGGCGGCACGCTGGGCGGGCTTTTCGGCCTCGCCGCCGGGGGCAGCGTCAGCCGCTGGCGGGTCCAGATTTACGCGGTTACGCTGTCGCTCGCCTGGTACTTGCTGTCGTTCGAATGGATTTGGCCCAACATCAACTCCTGGGTGCCGGCGCGGGCGGCGCAGCCCGCCGCCGCTGTCGGTCATCTATTATTTGGCCTTTGCCTGGGCCGGATGCGGCTTCCCGATCCGCCCGCCGCGCCGCCTCCATCCCCACCCGAAGTCGTTGCAATAGTTGAAGAACAGAATTCTGCTGCACCGCCTCCTTCGCTTCCGCTAGAATAGGAGATTCGGAAAAACGGATCAGTTCGCCTGGACGAACATGTTCCACCCGATGAAACCATGAGCTTCCGGGCCGCGTCAGCCGGGATTAGCCAGTGGAAAGGAACGGCCTCTAGAGGATGAAGTTCAACAGGCCCGGACGCCTGATCGCCAGTTGTGTGATCCTGCTTCCGGGAATTGTGGGGACAACCTTGCTGGCTCAACAGCCGCAGCCCAATCCCCCGCAACAAAAGAAGCAGAATCCGTTTGAGCAGGTTCCGCAAACCCCGGACCCGCCCAAGCCCGAGGCCCAACCACAGAAGAAGCAAAGTCCTTTCCAAACTCCCAGCACCGCCGCGCCCGAGGCTCCCAAGGGATTCGCCGACGTTATTGAAGCCATCGAGTTCCGCGGCGCCCGGCGCGTCCCGCAGGACACCCTGCGGGCGATCATCTTCAGCCGCAAGGGCGACAAGTTCGACGAGGACGCCTTGCAACGAGACTTCATGGCGCTGTGGAACACCGGCCGCTTCGACGACATCCGCCTGGAGCGCGAACAGGGCAAGGAAGGCTGGATTCTCCGCTTCATCGTCACCGAGCGGCGCATCGTCCGATCCATCAAGTACGACGGGATGAAGTCGATCACGATCTCCGAGATTCTGGATCGCTTCAAGGATCGCAAGGTCGGATTGTCGGTGGAGTCGCAGTACGACCCGAATCGCGTCCAGCGCGCGAGGCTGGTGCTGCAGGAGTACCTGGCGGAGCGCGGCCGGCAGTACGCCAAGGTGGAGCCGGATCTGCGGCAGATTCCGCCTTCCTCGGTGGAAGTCACCTTCAAGGTCGATGAAGGACCTAAAGTGAAAGTCGGCAACATCAAGGTCCTCGGCAACAGCGCTTTTTCGCAACGCGATGTCATCCGCGCCATGCGCAACCTGCGCCCGGTCGGCATCCCGCGCTCCATCCTCCTCGAGAACCTGTTCTCCAAGACTTTCGATTCCACCAAGCTCGAAGAGGACATGTCGCGCATCCAGAATGCCTATCAGGAAAAGGGCTACTTTACCGCCAAGGTCACCGATTACAAGGTCGACTTTCGCGACGTGGGCGGCAACGGCAAGTTCCGCATCCCGCTGCTCTACCCCAATAAGCCCGGCAAACGCGCCGACCTCACCGTCAACGTGGACGAAGGCAAGCTCTACAAGCTGAACAAGATCAACTTCGTCGGCGTGAAACTGTTCCGCACCCCGGAATCGCTGATGAGCCCGGTGTTCCAGATGAGCGAAGGCGACATCTTCTCCACCGCCAAGCTGCGCAAGGGCTTCGACGAGCTCCGCAAACTCTACGGCGGCTTCGGCTATATCGACTTCGTGGGCGAGCCGGGATTTGAACCCCTGCCGGGCACCGACAAAATCGACCTGACCATTTCGGTCGACGAAGGCAAACAGTTCTTTGTGCGCCGCATCGATTTTTCCGGCAACACCACCACCCGCGACAAGGTTATCCGCCGGGAACTGCTGATCGACGAGGGCGACGTTTTCAATACCCGGCTGTGGGAGCTTTCCATTCTGCGCCTGAATCAGCTTGGCTACTTCGAAACCCTGAAGGAAAACGAATCCGCCGACATCAAGCGCGACACCCGCACCAACACGGTGGATCTAACCCTGAAGGTGAAGGAGCGCGGCCGCAACTCCATCCAGTTGAACGGCGGCGTCTCCGGCATCGCCGGCAGCTTCATCGGGTTCCAGTACGCCACCAATAACTTTCTCGGACTGGGCGAGACGCTCAGCCTGTCGGCCCAGATCGGCGACCGCGTCCGCGACGTGACCTTCTCCTTTACTGAGCCGTACTTCCTGGACAAGCCCATTCAGGTCGGCTTCACCGTGTTCCTGCAGCGCTTCAACTACGATCAGGGCCGCGAAGTCTCGCTGCTGTCCGGCCGCAACCTGCTGCCGATCTTCAACGCCATCGGCCAGCAGAACCTGCTGAATTACACCACCAACGGCCGCGGATTCACCCTGTTCGCCAATTATCCGCTGAAGCGGAGCTTCGCCCGCCTCGGGCTCAGCTACGGCTACAACACGCAGGACATCACAACGTCCACCACCGCCAGCGACCAGTATTTCCAGTTCATCAATTTCCAGCAGGCGCTGGCCGGACCGAACCAGTTGCGCGGCATCAAGACCAGCCAGATCATCCCCACGTACTCCTACAACACGGTGAATCACCCGATCACGCCCACGGCGGGCAAGAGCATCTTCGTTTCCACCAACTTCGCCGGCAGCTTCCTGGGCGGGAATGTAAACACTTTCGAGCCCACCGTGGACCTGAAGTACTTCCGCGCCGGCTTCAAGCGCGGTCACGTGATCGGCATGCATGGCCTGGTCCGTTTCATCACCGGCTATGGCGGGCGCGTCGCGCCGCCGTTCAACCGCTTCTTCATGGGCGGCGAAAACGATATCCGCGGCTTCCAGATCTGGGGCATCAGTCCCGTGGCCTACGTCCCCAGTTCGTCGGTGATCCCGGTGTTGAACGCCGACGGCTCGGCCCGGACCCAGGGGGTGGTCGATTCCAATGGGCAGACCGTGCAGGCGCCCATCACGCAGACCGTGCCGATTTACCAGATCGTGTTCCCGGGCGGCGACGGCCAGGCTGTCTACAACTTCGAGTACCGCATCCCCATCGTGGGCCCGGTGATCCTGGCCGCCTTCTTCGATATCGGCGCGAACCGTGTCCTGCGGCCCAACCAACTCCAGTTGAACGAATCGCGCGTGGAGCAGTTGAATACGACGTTCCCCGAAGCGAACTTCGACCGGCAGGCGTTGATCGCGCGCGGCACGCAGGTTTTCCGCGCCTCCACCGGCGTCGAATTGCAGGTGCTGATGCCGGTGGTGAACGCTCCCTTCCGGTTCTACTGGGCTTATAATCCCCTCCGCGCGAACGCGGTGCTGCAGCCGCCGCTGGTGGCGGATCGCTCGTTCTTTCCCAACGAAGCCACCTTCCTGGGATATTTTGCCAACTTCGGGCGCCCGCAGAGCTTCGCGGAGCGCGCCAGTACATTCCGTTTTTCCATCGGGCGCACCTTCTAAGTTTCGTGTGCTAGCATGATTGAATTCAGGTGAGGAGATTTACGTGAAAAGTCAGAAGTTTCAAGTGGTTGCGCTCGGATTCGCAGCGGCCCTCGGCGCCCTGGCGCAATCCGCCGCGCCCACCAAGGTCGGCGTCATCCAGATCCAGGGCGCCATTGTCGGCACCAAGGACGGACAGGTCGCCGCCAAGGCCCTCGAGGATCGCTTCTCGCCGCGCCGCCGCGAGCTCGAGAAACGGCAGGCCGAGATCCGCGCCCTCCAGGAGCAATTGCAAAAAGGCGGCAACACCATGGCGCAGGCCGCCAAGGATGATCTCGTCCGCCAGATCGACAGCAAGACCAAGGCTTTCAACCGCGATGCCGAGGACGCCCAGGCCGAGCTCGAGCAGGAACAGCAGAAGATGCTGGGCGATCTGGGCCAGAAGATGATGGTGGTGATCGACAAATACGCCAAGGACAACGGCTTTGCCGTCATCCTGGACGTCAGCAATCCGCAGACGCCGGTGCTTTACGCCTCCAATACCGTGGACATCACCAAGGACATCATCGACCTGTACGACAAGAATGCTCCGACGATGCCCGCCGTAACCAAGCCCGCCGCGCCGGGAACTCCGGCGCCCAAGCCGGTGACGCCGCCCGTGACCAAAAAGCCGTAGCGCTGCTGCAACAGCGGCAGCGTCTCAGAAAACAGCTCTCCAACAGCTTGCTAGACTAGCAACCTTGACGACCCAGCTTGGGCCTATGGAAGGAGGGTCATGACCGCGCTCGCCAAGTTGACGAGCTTGAACAGCGATGCCGTTCGCTATGGGAACGCCATTACGGCCATCGGCAGCATTGCCTCGATGAGGCTGGACACCGAGGATCAGATCCGGGCGGCACTCGCCATCCTGGATCGCGAGTCTCCCAACCTGAAGTTCCACCCGTCGCGGCTCGTGGTTCAGGCCGCGAACCATCCCGCGTTCGCGGCGGCTGTCAAGCGCGCGGCCCCCAGCCGGGCAGCGGCCGAAGCGCTCATCAAGGAGCTTCGCGCGGACCCGAAAGCTGTGTTGCGGCTGGATGGAACACAGCTGCTGGGGGTGCAATTGCGCGAAAGCGTGCAAAAGGACGTCGCGACCATCCGTCGCGTGGGAATGCACCTGGGGTCGATCCGCAAGGGCCGCAAGCGCTCGGAACCGGTGAATGATTTCGGTCTCTCCAACGCCCCCAGTGGCCAGGAGTGGATCTTTTATATTTTGCCGGCGAACGTGGTGATCGCGGGCTACATAGAGGCGGCGTCCAGCATAGGTTCGCTGATTCTCTTCATGATGCTGCTCGCCGGGATCCAAGAATGCATGGCCGCCCAGTCGCTGAGGCGGACGCAATGCGTTGCTACCGCTCGCCTGCAAATTCCCCCGAACCTGGACGCCGAGGTGGAATGCAACATCGATTGGACCCAAAACTGGGATCCGTACGTTTACTGCCTGCAGCGAGAGGCGCGGCGGTTGGGGCTGGTTGTGTAGGTCGGCGGCGGCGGGATTGCGAATCCGCTCCGCCGTTGTAGCGGGCACAACACCAGGCGCCGACGGGGAGGCGCTACTCTGTAACCATGCTGCGCTGTGTGCCCCTGTTTCTGCTGCTCGCCTCCTGTTCGCGTTATGCGACGCCCAAAACGGTTCCCGCCGTAAAGGGCGCGGTGAAGCAGCAGTATGTGATGAGGTATGTGGATGTCGCGCCGGGAAGCGGGAAGCTGGCCGAGGCGGGCAAGATCTTCGTGGTCCATTACACCGGCTGGCTGCGCGATGGAACGAAGTTCGATTCCTCGCGGGACCGCAATCAGCCCATCGAGTTTGAGCAGGGCAAGCGCCGTGTGATTCCCGGCTGGGACGCGGGATTCGAGGGCATGCGCGTGGGCGCGAAGCGCCGGTTCGTGATTCCGTATCAGCTCGCGTATGGGGAGAAGGGCAGGGGCAAGATTCCGCCGAAGGCGGAGTTGATCTTTGATGTCGAGTTGCTGGATGTGAAGGAGCCGCAGCCGGAGGCGAAGAAGTAGAACCGGCGCTGGTATCCAGCTGATATAGAATCTCCGCATGCGACCCCTCGCCCTGCTGCTGATTCTCGCTCTCTCCGCCAACGCCCGCCAACCGGTTCGCGCCCGCCAGGCGATGGTGGTGGCGCAGGAGCCTCATGCCGCCGAGGTCGGACTCCGCGTGCTGAAGAACGGCGGCAATGCCGTGGACGCGGCCATCGCGGTGGCGTTCGCGCTCGCGGTGACACTCCCCGCGGCCGGCAATATTGGCGGCGGCGGATTCATGGTAATCCGCCAGCCCGACGGCACGTCCGCATTCGTCGACTTTCGGGAACGCGCGCCGCTCAAAGCCTCGCGCGACATGTACCTGAAGGACGGCAAGCTGACCATCGAGAATTTGGTGGGCTGGCGCGCCGCCGGCGTTCCGGGTACCGTGCGCGGCATGGAGCTGGCCCGCCGCAAGTTCGGGTCGAAAAGCTGGACGGAGCTGATTCAGCCCGCCGTTGACCTGGCGGCAAAGGGATTCCCCGTCTCGTACGCGATGTCGGAGTCTTTGAAGTCGGCGGGACGCATTGCGCCGAACAGCGATGGCACCTCGGCGCTGACCCGGTCCGGCGTGCTGGCGCAGTTCCCGGATTCCCGGCGCATCTTCCTGCGCGACGGGAAGTTCTTCGAACCCGGCGAGCTGCTGGTGCAAGCCGAACTGGCGGCCACCCTCAAGCGCATCCAGAAAGGCGGTCCCGACGAGTTCTATCAGGGCGAGACCGCGCGCCGAATCGCAACGGCGATGCAGAAGAACGGCGGGCTGATCTCGCTGGAGGATCTGAAATCCTACCGCCCGGTGGAGCGGGAGCCGCTCAAGGGTTCCTATAAGGGTTACGAGATCGTCACCGCCGCGCCCCCCTCCAGCGGCGGGGTCGGACTCCTGCACATGCTGGGCATCCTGGAACACACCGGGTTTGAGAAACATGGCGCAGGATCAGCCGCCGCACTCCACTATCTGGCCGAGGCGATGCGCCGCTTCTACGCCGATCGCGGCCAGTACCTGGGCGACCCCGATTTCGTCAAGGTGCCCCTGCGCGGCCTTTTGAACAGCGACTACATCGCGCGGCGGCGCGCATCGATTCAGCCGGACCGCGCGACGCCCTCCAGCGAGCTCGGACACGGCGACCTGAGCGGATACGAGAGCCTGGAAACCACGCATTACGCCGTGGTGGATGCAGCGGGCGCGGCGGTGGCGGTCACCTACACGCTGAACGGCGGGTTCGGCAGCGGCGTCACCGTGCCCGGCACCGGAATCCTGCTGAACAACAACATGGATAACTTCGCGTCCCAGGTGGGCGGCGCGAACGCCTACGGCCTGATCCAGGGCGAGGCGAACGCGATTCAGCCGGGCAAGCGTCCGGTGTCCTCCATGACTCCAACCATCGTTTCGCGCGACGGCAAGCTGGTGCTGGTGATCGGAGCGCCGGGCGGGACGCGGATCACCACGGCGGTAATGCAGGCGCTGCTGAATGTTCTCGACCACAAGATGAATGTTCAGGCGGCGATCGATGCGCCGAGAATCCATCATCAGTGGATGCCGGACCAGATCTTCGCCGAGCGCGGCTTGTCGCCGGACACGCTGGACCGGCTGGAGCGGATGGGTCACAAGGTGGAGCGCGCGAGCCCGGTGGGCGCGCTGGTGGTGGGCATCCACGTGGAGACGGATCGCCTGGGCCGGAAGTGGCTCGCCGGCGGGTGGGATGGCCGGAGGGGGGACGGGCTCGCGGCAGGGTGGTGATTTCGCTAACTTAGCCTGGCTACTCCGCCACCCACAGCGACGCCAGCGCGTTACCCACGGTGTGAATCCGACGCGTCAGCGGCCACGGTGGGATCTCCTCGTAGGCCCGTCGCACGCCGAGCTGGTATCTTCCCGTAGTGACTTTGTCCGGCATCTTGAAGTTCATCTGGAAAACACCCACTGAGCCGGGCAATAGGCCTACCCAGGTGAAGCTAATAAAAGTGCTCGTTTCATCCGGCGGGTAAAGGGTCATGAACGGGCCGCGTATCAGCACGAATCGATCGGTCTCCGGCGGGGTCCAGGCGAGCGGTTCGAGCGGCGCGGGCATCCCGAACGGCGGTGCGTTCCGCACATTGCTGTAATTCGTTATGCCCGTGCCGTAAAGGATGATGTACTCGCCCGCCCGCGCCGGGTTCTCGCGAGTAACTGGCGAGTAGTCCGAGGCATGCTGCGCGAGCGCGAAGCCGTTGGCGTCGCGGAACAGCGAGGGACCGATGCGGCTGTCTCCAGCTGGGAACCGCAGTCCTCGCTGGGTCAGTTCGATGCGATAGCTGCCCAATACGTTCTTATCATCCGTTTCCACGGGATTCTGGAAGTTGACCTGCTGGTAAGCCCCGAAGTCAGCGACCGCCAGGATGGGAGCGTCTATTCCGGCAACCTTCACGCGTACACCGGCCAGTTCATAGGGCAGCGGAAATCCCGTCGCTGCTTGAACACCTTGTATTCCAGTAAGTCCGGTGCAGAAGAGAGTGGCCAATCCCCCGCTCGCAACCATACCCTCTTTGTAGTCCGCCGCGGAGACCAGCCTGCAAAACTCCTGCGCATGAGCAGGCAGGCAGCCGCATGGGAGAAGAGCTATCGCGCTGAGTAACATACAATAACGCATTCGAATCCTCTCGATCTGCTACCGAATTCGTGCCGAACCGGTGGGAGTAAGACCCGCCACCCTGACTTAAGTCGAATCGTGCCTGCCGGATCGTCAAGCATGAGCTGCCGCCCAGCGGGTAAGGGCGATACCGTGCGTTGGCTAGTCTCTGCTAGATAGTTGCCTCTCTGGTCGGCGAGCCGGAGCAGAGAGCTGCTGATGCGCACATCGTGCGCTGCCTTGGGCGCCATCTCCCGCAGAACCCACACGCCTTTTTTCCGCTCCGTGATTCCGAATGGCATCCTTCCGCCGAACAGCGGGTGTGGGATCGCTACTCCGCCACCCACAGCCGCCCGCTCCTGCTATCCACCAATACGATGTTCGTTCCGCTTATGTCACTCACCTCATAGGCGCGTTCTAAAAAAAAGGTATATATTCCCGTCGTGACCCTGTCCGGCATTTTGAAGTTCATCTGAAACACACCCACTGAGCCGGGAAGCAAGCCTACCCACGAGAACCTGATGAACATCGCCATCGGCCTTGGATCAGGCGGGTACAGGTGCATGAACGGGCCATTGATCGGCCGGAACCGATCGGTTTCCGGCGGGGTCCAGGCGAGCGGTTCGAGCGGCGCGGGCATCCCGAACGGCGGTGCGTTCCGCACATTGCTGTAATTCGTTATGCCCGTGCCGTAAAGGATGATGTACTCGCCCGCCCGCGCCGGGTTCTCGCGAGTAACTGGCGAGTAGTCCGAGGCATGCTGCGCGAGCGCGAAGCCGTTGGCGTCGCGGAACAGCGAGGGACCGATGCGGCGGAATCCGCCCTCCCGCCTTTGAGCGCCCTGTATCACCTCCAGCGAATAAGGACCGGGATTGTTATCAAACGTTTGTGCTGGATTCTGGAAATTCACCTGCTGGTAAGCGCCGAAATCAGCGACAGCCAGGATTGGCGCATCCATTCCGGCCACCCTCACTCGGACGCCGGCCAGTTCATAAGGCAGTGGAAATCCCTGCGCGGTCTGAATGCCTTGAATTCCGGTAAGCCAAGTGCAAAAGAGCGTGGCCAATCCTCCACTGGCAACCAGACCCTCCGTGTAGTCCGCCGCGGCGACCAGCCTGCAATTGGTTTGCCCGACTGCCGGCAGGCTAACTGCTAAGCAAAGCAACATGGAATAACGCATAGAGTCCCCTTCAAGCTACTCCCGAGTCTCTTGAACTTTGCGAGCACCGAGTGGGATTCCCTACTTCACCCATATCGTGACTTTCTGCGCGGCATTGTCGTTGTCGCCGATCTTCAGCACGATCGGCTGCTCGCCGGTGCCGGCGTTCTGTGGGACCCAGGCGTTCACCTGCAGCTTCCCCGGCTCGCCCAGCGAAGCAGCCGCGTAGAGAAGCTGCGCCGGCTGCCCGCCGATGGTCAGCGACACCGGGAGCACAGGCGGGATGAAGATATCAGCGACGAGGGCGCCGTCAGGGTAGGGCGGCTTCAACTGGCCGCCGCCGGTGGCGAAGAACGTGATCGGCGTACCGCGCGCGGCGGGGTTCACCTCCGAATTCACAACGGTCTGGCTGTGGGCGATCGTGTTCAAGATGAACCCCAGGCCGGTTCCGCTGCCGTCTGCCGTGAAGATGCCCGGCGTTGTTTCTTTCAGCGGCAGGTGGAACGCTTCCGCCTGGAAAGAGGCTGGTGGAAACAGCCGCTGTACAACGACGCTCGCCGACCGCTGCCCGGCCAAGCCCTGCGGCACAATGCAGTTGATCTGGGTGTTGCTCACGTACAGGAGCGGTGCGCGAATGCCGTTAAACCTCACCTCCGTGTTTCCTAAAGCCAGAGGGTAAGTACCATTGACACCAAACTTTCCCTGCAGCGGAGGCGTGCCAAGCCACTCGCCGAAGATCGTCACGACGTCTCCGGGCGAAGCTTCTTGGCGCATAGTTGCTGCGGCGACCACGGCTTTTACGGCAGGCAGTCCCCGCGCAAACAGCCGGACGGTTACCAAGACCCTTGCCACCACCTCCGGGTGGTCCACAAGAGCAAACTGCATGAATCTCTGATAGGTCGCCGGACGTAGGTATGGGACTACTTCCGGGTTCAGAGCGACGTAGACGAGCTGCGGTGTTGTACCTACGGCGGGCGTTGTCAAGAGCAGGTCGCCCCCTTGGTCAGTAAACGGCTCAAACCCGACGAATCGGTACCGGCGAGGGGCATTCGAACTAAGCGATATCCGTGTTGTGTTTCCCCAGGCCGGGAACAAAGTATCCACCGATCCCGTAAGCCCGATAATGTTCTGGTGGACCTCTAACGTTTGCGCGCCAACACTGGAGGTAAGGTTGCTTAGAAGAAAGATCCCAAGGATTGCTCGCGCCGTCATAACGTCGCCTCTCCGATAACGCTCAGTTGCAACGACTGTGTCCGCGCTCCTCTCGGAATCCGCGACTCCCTTCGATACATGCGCTACTCCCCCACGTACAAGCCGACACTGCGGGAACTCACGTAATTCAACCGTACTCCCCGTGCATCAGCTTCTTCGTACGCCCGCGACACAATCAGCCAGTAAGCTCCCTTCGCCAGCTTTTCCGGCATCTGGAAGTTCATCTGGAACACTCCAACGGTCCCGGGCGTCAAGCCCACCCATGAGAAGCTCTTGAACACTCCGATTCCATCGGGGCCGAAAAAGGTCATGAATGGCCCGTTGACGGGCCGGGCCGGATTCGTCTCGGCCGGGGTCCACGCCAGCGGCTCGGATGGCGCGGGCATCCCGAACGCGGGTGCGTTGCGGACATTGCTATAGTTGGTGATCCCCGTACCGTACAGGATGATGTGCTCGCCCGCCCGGGCCGGATTTTCGCTGGTCACCAACGAGTAGTCCGAGGCATGTTGCGCGATTGCGTACCCGCGTTCGTCCCGGAACAACGCCGGGCCGATAGCGCCAGCGCCCGGCCGCACCAGGAGCCGCAGCGTGCCTTGGATCACATATGTGTCATAACTCAGGAGAATGCGGTCGCTTGTTTCCGCCGGATTTTGAAAGTTGATCTGCTGGTAGCTTCCAAGATTGGCGACGGACAAAATTGGCGCGTTCAGGCCCCGCACGCTTACGCGGATGCCCGCCAGCTCATAGGGGAGCGGGAAGCCGATAGCGTTCTGCACGCCGTGGATGCCGGAGAGGCCGGTGCAGAACACGGTGACCAATCCTCCGCCCGCCACCAGCCCGGCACTGTTATCGCTGGCGGAGACCAACCGATCACAACGCGTCTGCGCGTTTGCCGGCAGGCAAACGGCCCCGAGAAGAACGATGGAGCTTAGCAACCGTGATTGGAATGGCATGGGGAAGATAAGGGAGAGCACGAGGAAGACCTCACTTCCCAGCGCGCAGTTCAAAAGGGAACTACGCCCGGTTGTGTGGACGCAGGAACAACGCAAAGCAACCTACGATCGCGGCGGCGACGCTCGCGCCGAGAATTCTTTTCGACTCGCGGCCGCAATTGAAACCGACCGAATAACTCGGGGAGCAACTTTCACTAACAGCTTATTTGCTTTCTTTCTTTGGCGCAAGCAATTTTATTGTTCCGTTGGCCGGAGGGCGAAGTCGGGTCTCGCCTTGGGCCGGCTTGTGGCGCTTCGCCCCGTCTGGAACTTCGCGGAACCTGAGGGCCCCGGTCCTCGTAGAATCAGGAAGCACCCAGAGTGCCGGAATCGGGAACCCCTATGGATCGCATTTTCTTTGAGTTACGACTTGCCGCGCGGCGCATGGCGGCGCAGCCGGGCTTTACGCTGATCGCATTGCTGTCACTCGGGGTGGGAATCGGCGCCACCACCATCTTCTTCAGCCTGATGAACTCCACGCTGCTGAAGCCCCTTCCGGTGGAGCGCCCCGACGAGCTCGTGGCGGTGGTGGAGCCCCGCTTCAAGGCTCCCGTCACCTCGCATCCCAATTACCGCGATCTGCGGGACCGCAACCAGGTGCTGAGCGGGCTGGCGGCGTACCGCATCGTGCCCCTGAACGCCAGCATGGGCGGCGGGCGCAATTCGCGCATGTGGGGCTATCTGGTGTCGGGCGACTACTTCGACGTTCTGGGCGTGAAGGCTGTGACCGGGCGGGTGCTGACGCCGGCGGACAACGTGAACCGGGGCGGACATCCGGTGGCGGTGATCAGTCACCTGGCCTGGCAGCGGCGGTTCGCGGGCGATCCGAATATCGCCGGCCGAACCATCAAGTTGAATGGAATGCCCTATACGATTTTGGGCGTTACGCCGCCGGGATTTATCGGCGTGGAGCGCTTTTATGCGGCCGAAATCTTTGTTCCGGACATGATGACCGCGCAGATTGAGCCGGGCGCGACGTACCTGGACCGGCGCGGCGATCAAAACACCTTTATGGTGGGCCGCCTGAAGCCGGGAGTGAGTGAAGAGCAGGCCACGGCCAATCTGAATGCGATCGCGGCGCAACTGGCGAAGGATTTCCCGAAAGAGAACGAAGGAATGCGATTTACGCTGCTTCCTCCGGGCTGGGCGGGCGGTTTCCTGCGAGGACCCGTGATCGGATTCACCAGCATCCTGGTGGGCGTGGCGGCGCTGATGCTGATCGTGGTGTGCATCAACCTGACCAGCCTGCTGCTGGCGCGGGCGGCGGAACGGCGGCGCGAAACCGCGGTCCGGCTGGCAATCGGGGCGAGCCGGGGCCAACTGATCCGCCAGTTGCTGTTCGAAAGCCTGCTGCTGGCCGTGGCGGGCGGAATGGTCGGGGTGATACTCGCGTACTGGGGCGTCAGCATCATCTCCGGTGCTAGACCGCCGGTGGATTTCGCGCTGGAGACAACGGTTCAAATTGACTATCGCGTGCTGCTGTTCTCGCTCGCGCTGACGCTGGCCACCAGCGTGGTGCTGGGGCTCGCGCCGGCGGTGCAGTCGGCAAACACGGATTTGGCCGCGGCCATTAAGAATGACGCCACCAGTGAGCGGCGGCGGCGTTGGCCGGTGCGGGACATCCTGGTGGGCGCGCAGATCACGCTATCGGTGCTGCTGCTGGCGGCTTCCGGGCTGATGCTGAAGAGCCTGCGGAGCGCCATGGAAGTCGATCTCGGGTTCCGGCCCAAGGGCGCGGTAGCCGCGGGTTTCGACCTCGCTTTACAGGGCTACTCCGAGGAACGCGGCAAGGCGTTCCAGAAACAGATTCTGGATCGCCTGCGGGCGATGCCGGGAGTGGAGTCGGCGGCTTATCTGGACTTCGTACCGCTGGATCTGGGAATGTCGAACACGGGCGTGTATCCGGACGGACAGCCCGAGCCGCCGGCGTCGCAAACACCGCTGGCGCAGGTGTTCACGGCATCCTCGGGAGCCTTCCGGACACTGGGAACCAGGCTGCTCGCAGGGCGCGAGTTCGATGAGCGCGACACGAAGGAAGCGCCGCGCGTGCTGATCGTGAACCAGACCTTCACGACGAACATCCTCCAGGTGAAGAATCCCGCGGAGGCGGTGGGCAAGCGGGTGCGCAGCCGTTCCCGCGTGTGGGAGATCGCGGGAGTGGTTGAGGACGGGAAATATCTCGCTCTGGCGGAAGCGCCCAAGCCGGTGATGTTCTTCGCCGCCAGCCAGGACTACACCAGCATCATGCGGCTGGTGGCGCGGACTCAGGGTGACGAACGCGAGCTGCTGAACCGGCTGCGGTCCCTGATTCTGGAGATGGAGCCGGACATGGCCATTTACAGCGCGGAGACGCTGGAGGAGCACATGAATCTGCCGTTGCTGCCGACGCGGATCGCGGCCGTTTCGCTGGCGGCGTTCGGCGGCGTGACGATGCTGCTGGCGGCCATTGGCATCTACGGGGTGATGGCGTTCGCGGTGGCGAGGCGCACGCGGGAGATCGGCATCCGCGTGGCAGTGGGCGCGGCGCCGGCACAGGTGATGCGGGCGGTTTTCGGCAAGACTTTGTGGCTGGTGGGCGCGGCAAGCGCGGCGGGCGTGATCCTGGCGATGCTCGCAGGCGGGTTGCTGGCGCCGGTGCTGATCGGCGTGGACCCGCGGGATCCGCTGGCGCATTCGGCGGGCGTCCTGGCGATGGCGGCGGTCGCGTTCCTGGCGTGCTGGGTCCCGGCGCGGAGGGCGATGGCGATCGATCCAGTGCGGGCGCTGCGGCAGGAGTAGATGAAACCGGATGAGCGCGGGGCGGGTCTGTTAGCATGAGGTTTTGGTGCCGAACCGCGTCCCATCCGGCTACCGCCGGGTCCTTTTGTGCCTTGTGGCTGCTGCCGCTTGCGGCGTCACGCTGTGGGCGCAGGAGAACGTGTTTCGCGCCGATGTCCGGCTGGTGCGGCTGCTGGTGACGGTGAAGGATGCCACCGGCGCGCTAGTTGGATCGCTGGAAAAGGGCGATTTCACCCTCTACGACAACGAAGTCAAGCAGGAAGTGGCTGTTTTTGAGCATCATACGGCACAGCCGCTATCGGTTGCGCTGCTGGTGGACATCAGCGGGTCCACTGCCCGTGAGTTCCGCTACGAATTCGACAGCGTGGGCAGATTCCTGAAGGCGCTGTTCCGGGAGGGGAATCCTAACGACGCCGCCGCGCTGTACACCTTCAACTGGCGGGTTTATCTGGAGAGTAATTACACGCGCAAGGCGACGCGGTTCGACAGCGCGTTGCGCAAGGCCAAGCCGGAGGGCGGGACATCGCTGTACGACGCCATCTATCTGGCGGCGAACGATGCCGAGGCTCGCGACGGGCGCCGTGTGCTGGTGGTGGTGACGGATGGCGGCGATACCACTTCCACCAAGGACTTCCATGCGGCACTGGAAGCCGCGCACCTGTCGGATGCGGTGATCTATTCCATTCTGGTGATGCCGATCACCAACGACGCGGGGCGGAACATCGGCGGGGAGAATGCGCTGGCGACGCTGGCGGAGCGGACCGGAGGGCGCGTGTTCCGGCCGGGCTCGGCGGCGCAGATGGACGCCGCTTTTCAAGACATCCTGCGCGACCTGCGGACGCAGTATCTGATCGGCTATTACCCCAGGAACGTTCCTCCGTCGAAGAACCGCTTCCATACGTTGCGTGTGGAATTGTCCCGTCCTGGTTTGCGGGCGTTTACGCGGAACGGCTACTATGGTTCAGGAGACACGCCGGGCGAGCGTTAGTCCGGTGACCGTCAGATCACGTGGCTCTAAAAACCAGCAAAGTCAAAGCTCCCGACCAGACGTTTGAGGAAGTGAAGTACCTGAAGAAGCTGATTGAGCAGCAGACTCCGGTGCGCGTCCGGCTAAGCGACAACCAGGAAGTGCAGGGGCGGATCGAGTTCTACGATCAGCGGTTCATTCGTCTGACGCGCAACGGCGAGCCCAACCTGTTCCTGTTCAAGGACGACATCAAGTACCTCTACGAAGTGGAGAAGTAAGGTTGCCGCTTTCGCACACCCGGTGCCTGGAAACGGCGGCCGAGATTTCGCGGGAGGCCGGCGCGCTGCTGCTGGAGATGAGCCGGCAACGGGTGGCGATCGAGACCAAGGGCGAATTCGACCTGGTGACCGCCGCGGATCGCGCTTCCGAGCGGCTGATTCTGGATCGCCTGCGGGCAAACTTCCCGGATCACGACATTGTGGCGGAAGAGGGCGGAGGGCACACGCGCGGCGCGGAATACCGCTGGTATGTGGACCCTCTGGACGGCACCACAAACTTCGCGCACGGGTATCCGATGTTCAGCGTCACGATGGCTTTGGAGCGCGCGGGCGAGTTGGTGGCGGGCGTGGTTCACGATCCGCTGCGCGGCGAGACGTTCCTGGCGGAGCGCGGGGGCGGCGCGTATCTCGATTCGCAACGCATCTCCGTGTCCCGCGTGGCGCAGGTGGGCGATTCACTATGCTCCACCGGGTTTCCCAGCCGCAAGCGGCACCACAACATCAACGTCCATTTCTTCTATCAACTGGCCATGGTGTCGCATGGGGTGCGGCGCGGCGGAAGCGCCGCGCTGGATCTGGCCTATGTCGCCGCCGGACGGTTGGACGGGTTCTGGGAATTCGGCCTGAAATCGTGGGACATGGCAGCGGGGCTGCTGCTGGTGGAAGAAGCAAGCGGGCGCATTTCCGACATGCAAGGCGGCCCGGCGAGCTTGAGCGGCGATCATATTCTGGCGTCAAACGGGCTCCTGCACAGTGAGATTCTGGAGCTTTTCGGCGGCATCTTCGCTGGCCGCGTACCCACGCCGATGCCGACGCTTCCCTAGGCGGTCAGATGGCGACGGGCTCCCCCGCCGCGAACAACGCATGTACGGGCGTATTGCCGATCCAGTAAGGAATCTCGCGGTAATCGGCGCAATCGTGGATCACCACATCGGCGACCTTGCCTGCTTCGAGCGAGCCGACTTTGTCTCCCAGGTTCAGTGAGTAGGCTGCGTTTATGGTGGCGGCAGTGATCGCTTCAGCCGGCGTCATCCGCATCTGCGTGCAAGCGAGCGACAGAATCACCGGCATGGAGGCGACGGGGGAAGAACCGGGGTTGAAGTCGGTGGCGATCACCACGGCGAGCCCGGCTTCAATCATGGCTCGCGCGCGCGGATATTGCTTCAGGCCCAGCCCGTAGACCGAGCCGGGCAGCAGCACCGGCTGCACGCCGGCCTGCCGCAGCGCGGCGATGCCCTCGTCGCCGGTATGTTCCAAATGATCCGCGGTTCGCGCGCCGAGTTCGGCGGCGAGCATCGCGCCGCCGGAATCGCCGAGCTGATCGACGTGCATGCGGAGCTCGAAGCCAAGTTGTTTCGCTTGGGACAAGATTTGGCGCGCCTGAGCGGTGTCGAAGACATGCGGCTCGCAAAAGATGTCGCAGAACGAGGCGAGCTTCTCCTGCGCCACCCGCGGCAGCATCTCCTCGATCACGATGCGGATGTATTCGTCAGCCCTGCCGCGAAGTTCAGCCGGCACTTCATGCGCGCCCAGAAATGTCGGCACATACTGGGGAGCGGTGAACCCATTCAGACGGCGGATCACCCGCAGCAGCTTGAGCTCGTGCTCCAACGAGAGGCCGTAGCCCGACTTGGCCTCCACGGTTGTGGTTCCGCCGCGGAGGAAGCGGAGCGCGTAGCCTCGCGCGGCGTCGATCAGTTGCGCTTCCGAAGCCTCCCGTGTTTTGCGAACGGTAGCCAGAATGCCGCCGCCCTGCTCGGCGAGCTCCTTGTAGCTGACGCCTTCGATGCGCTTCTCGAATTCGTCAGCGCGGTGTCCCGCGAATACCGGGTGGGTGTGGGCGTCGACGAATCCGGGCAGCACCACGCGGCCCCCGGCGTGGATGACGCGAGCCTCGGCGCCGAACAGGGGCTCCACCTCCGCCCCCGGACTGGCGGCGACGATCCGGCCGTCGCGAATCAACAGCGCCCCGTCGGGTACGATGGCCAGTTCGCGCATCTCGCCGCGGACGCGGGGCCGGGG
Source organism: uncultured Solibacteraceae bacterium (assembly GCA_964406035.1). GTDB lineage: Bacteria > Acidobacteriota > Terriglobia > Bryobacterales > Bryobacteraceae > JAIEPW01. The sequence continues at coordinate 20,965 of CAYOQB010000093.1, forward strand.
TGGGCCCGCGAGAGTAACCAGTTGCGAACAGCCGGTGATGCCGAGAACGCTCATTGGCGGCGGCGCGCGAAGCCCACCGCAAATTCCAGCAGACAAGCGGCGGCGGTCAAGGCCGTGACGTCGGCGACATCGCGTGCGGGGTCCATTTCCACCAGATCCATGGCCTGCACTTTGGGATGCAGACCGCACATGCGAGCCGCCATCCTCAGTTCCCAGGGCGTCACGCCGCCAGGGCGTGAGCCCGGAGTCGCCGGCGCGAAGCCGCGATCCATCACGTCCAGATCCAGGTCCACATAAATGCGGTCGAGCGCCGCCAGCTTCGCGAATGCCGAACGCAGCGACTCCTCCAACCCGATCTCGTGGGTCTGCTTGCAGGAGATGACGGTGATGCCCGCCTCGCGGGCGATGCGCGCGTAGGCGGCGGAATTGGCGAAGCTTTGGATGCCGATCTGGACCACGTTCGCGCCGGGCAGCCCGTCGCGCAGAAGCGCCCGCACCGGATTGCCGTTGGTTAGGCCGCGATCCAGGTCGCGCAAGTCGAAGTGGGCATCAATTGTGATCAAACCGGTGTGCGCGAGGCCGCCCAAAGCGTGAACGCCCGGCCTGGTGATCGAATTGTCACCGCCCAGAATCACTACCGGCCGCGTCGCGCTCGCGATCGCATCGCGGACGGGCGCGAACATCTCCTCTGGCGACATCTCCGAAACCGGCAGATCCCCCAGGTCCCGCACGGCAACGTCCCGAATGTCGGTTTCGCTGTCGATATCGTAAGTGCTGAAGCGCATCAGGGCAGCGCGGATCGCCGCGGGGGCCTGATCGCAGTGCCCCGGCGTAATGGAGCCCTTGCATACTGGAGCTCCGAGCACCGTAAGCCCGCCGGCTTGCGATCCGGCCAGCCACTCACCGGCGCGCGGCCAGTTGCGGTCCGAGTGCGTGCTCAATTTTCCTCCATGGGGATGCGAACGCCGTTGTCGCGCGCGAAGTCCCGCGCGGCTTCGTATCCGGCGTCGGCATGGCGGACGATGCCCATGCCGGGGTCGCTGGTAAGGACGCGCTCCAACCGCCGCCGCGACGCGTCGGACCCATCCGCCACCACTACCATTCCCGCGTGCAGCGAATATCCGATCCCCACACCGCCGCCGTTGTGAATCGAAACCCAGGAAGCGCCCGCGGCCGTGTTGACCATGGCATTCAGCAAGGGCCAGTCGGCGATTGCGTCGGAGCCATCCTGCATGCCCTCCGTCTCGCGATAAGGCGAAGCGACGGAGCCGGT
>CAYOQB010000094.1:0-21610 GCA_964406035.1 uncultured Solibacteraceae bacterium
GCACGCTCACGGCATTCTGGGATGCCTGGCGGTGGAAGCGCTTCGAGAAGGGCGCAGTCCGGCGATTCCGCAGAGTCGCAGTGATGTCGGAAAAGGATCGCGAGCTGCTGGGTATCGAACACGCGCGCGTGATTTCGAATGGCGTGGACTTGTCGCGCTTCCGGCCTACTCCGGAGCCCGTAGGCGAGCGGCTGCTGTTCATTGGCAGCTTCCGGCACTTCCCGAATATCGTGGCGTATCGATTCTTCACGGAACAAGTGTGGCCGTTGCTGCGGGAGCGCTGCCCCCGGATGGAGCTTACGGTGGTGGCAGGACCCGATCCGGAGCTGTACTGGCGTGAATACGCTGGCGGCGGGTTGCCGCGCGACCCCCGCATCGAGCTGCTGGGGTTTGTTCGCGACGTGAAGCCGCTGTACGACGGTTGCAACCTGGTGCTGGTTCCGACCCTGGTATCGGCGGGGACCAACCTGAAGGTGCTGGAGGCGCTGGCCATGGAGCGCGCGGTGGTCTCCACGTCATCGGGTTGCGCGGGGCTGGGGCTGGAGCACGGAGTCACGGTATGGATCGCGGACGATTGCGGGGAGATGGCGGAGGCGATCGCGCACCTGATGGCCGATGCCGTGCGGCGGCGGGAGATCGCCGCGGCGGGACGCCGCCGCGCCGAGCTTCATTTCGACTGGACGCGGATCGGCGAGGCGCAGCGAGCCCTGTTGCGGGAACTGCTGCCGAATCCGGTGACGATCCGCGCGGCGACCGCGGCGGACCTGCCCCAGATGCAACAGATTCAGGCGTTCGCACCCGAGGCATCTCAATGGGAGCCAGAGGATTACCTGGGCCACGACTGCGAGGTCGCGTTGTGGAACGGGGTGCTGGCCGGATTCCTGGTGTCGCGCCGGATCGCCGAGCGCGAATACGAGATTCTGAATGTGGCGGTGGATCCGCGGTTCCGGCGGCGGGGACTGGCGCAAACTCTGATCCGGAATCATCAAAACAAGTTCCCTGGAACTTGTTTTTTGGAGGTGCGCCAGAGCAACCATGCGGCTCGTAAGTTATACTTAACATTGGGCTTCGAGGAGGCTGGCGTGCGTCCGGGGTACTACGATCACCCTCCCGAGGCGGCTATTGTCATGCGCCGGCTTTCATGATATTTTCATGATGCAGACCGGCCCTCGGTGACCGGCTGTGGAATGGTAAATGACCACCATCACCCACCGAGCCAACCAGGAAATCAACCTACTCGACTCGGCGTGGCGATCTCACAAAAAGGAGAACCCTTGATGGAGAAGAACACGCAAGATGAATTGAAAGCGCATCTGATAGCGACCAGCGAGGAGTTCCGCAGTCTGGCCGAGCAACACGCTCAGTACGACCACCTGCTGCAGGACCTCGAAGCGAAGACCCACCTTTCAGAACAGGAGCAGTTGGAAGAAACCAGACTCAAGAAATTGAAGCTCCACCTGAAGGATCAGATGAACGACATCCTACATCGCCACCGCACGCAAGTGGCGTAAGTTGTCAGATGCGCTGTAACTAAGACGCAGGATCGAAAGCGAACAGGGACCCGGCCGGAGGAAACGGCCGGGTTTTCTGCTTTGAGGCATACTGGATCGCATGCGATTCCTGCTTGCCTGGCTGGCGCTCCCGCTGGCGGCCGACCCCGGCCTGATCCTGCACAACGGCAAACTGTGGACCGGAGATCCCGCCCAGCCCTGGGCGCGGGCAATCGCTTTCGAGAACGGCAGGATCTCGCTGGTGGGTTCGAACGACGCTGTCCTGAAGCTGCGCGGCCCCGCCACGCAAGTGATCGATCTCGAAGGAAAGCTGGCTGCGCCGGGCTTCAATGACGCGCACATTCATTTTCGCGGGGGCTCGATGGGCTTGTCGCAGGTGGATCTGGTGGGCGCGTGCTCCATTGCCGAGATGCAGAAGCGCGTGGCGGCGTGGGCAGCCGCAAACCCCTCGGAGAAATGGATCACCGGAGCGGGGTGGGAGTACAGTTGCGTGCCCGGCGGGCTGCCCAGGAAAGAGGACCTGGATGCGGTGGTTGCGGATCGCCCGGTGTTTCTGTCGGCCTACGACGGGCACTCGGGATGGGTAAACTCGGCCGCGCTGCGTGCCGCCGGCATCGGACCGGAGACGCGCGCGCCCGGCTTCGGCGAGATCGTGCGGGATGCTTCGGGGGAGGCGACGGGTGCGTTGAAGGAAGGCGCGCAAAGCCTGGTTCGCCGTCACATCCCGCCGGCGACCAAGGAGAAGCGGCGCGCGGCGCTGCTCGCCGGGATGAAACTGGCCGCATCGCTGGGGATCACGTCGATCCAGAATGCGTCGGGAAGTCCGGCCGAGCTGGAGGAGTATGAGGAACTGCGCAAGCAGAACCTGTTGACCTTGCGGGTGGCCATGGCGATGTCGGTGCCGCCGGGGACACGCTTCACGGAACTAGCGAAGTACCGTGCGCTGAAGGAGCGGTTCCGTGGCCCGGATTTGAAGGCAGGCGCGATCAAGATCATGTTGGATGGCGTGATCGAATCGCGGACGGCCGCGATGCTGGAGCCGTACGAGGGATCGAACGAGAGCGGCACTCCGGCATGGAGCGAGCCCTTTTATCGGGAGATGGTGGAGAAGGCCGACGCCAGCGGGTTGCAGGTGTACACGCATGCGATCGGCGATCGCGCGGTGCGGATGGCGCTCGACGCTTATGAACAGGCGCTGCGCGTCAACGGAAACAAGAACGCCCGCTGGCGGATTGAGCACATCGAAACGATCTCGCCCGCGGACATCCCGCGCTTCGCCAGGATTGGCGTGCTGGCGTCAATGCAGCCGATTCACGCGGACCCTGGATCGAGCGGGGTGTGGAGCCGGCAGATCGGGCCGGCGCGGCTGCCCTGGTCATTCGCCTGGAAATCACTTTTGGACGCTGGGGCTCGGCTCGTGTTCTCCAGCGATTGGCCGGCGTGCATTGACGTGAATCCGATTCGCGGGCTGCATGTCGCGGTAAACCGTCAGACGCCGGACGGGAAACCGGAAGGCGGCTGGGTGCCGCGGCAGAAAGTGACGCTGGAGCAGGCGCTGCGGGCCTATACCGCGGGCGGCGCTTATGCCTCTTTCGAAGAAAACAGCAAAGGGATGCTGAAAGCGGGAATGCTGGGCGATGCCGTGGTCTTCCAGCAGGATCTGTTCGCAATTCCGCCATCGCGCATTCACGAAGTGAAGGTCGCGATGACGGTCGTGAACGGAAGAGTGGTTTACCGCTAGCTCAGGCGGAAGCAGCTTCGGCGTACTCGGCGTAACGCAGAGTCACTTCGGTTCCGTCTTCGGAAGGACGCATGCCGACCGCGGAGACGCCGGAAAAGCGGAAGCAGCGATAGGAGCGGCGGGGGCGGGCGCGATCGACGGCGGGCATCAGTTGCGCTTCGAACTCGAATTCGTCGCCGTCTTCCAGGGCACAAGCAAAGAGTTGCGCCTGGTCGTCGTCGCAGAGGACCGCGATGGTGTTGGGATCGGCGGGCTCACAGCCCAGGATCTGGTCGCGCCTCCAGCGGTAGCCGCGAATTCGTACTTCATCCGTTCCGCTGATGCGAAGCCGGCCTTCGCCGGCGCGATCGGTTGCCATTTGCATGGGTAACCTCCTGCCTGTTAACGCGCAGGCCGGAGGAATCCGGGCTCATTCGTAGCGGAGCGCGAGGATCGGGTCGATCCGGCTGGCGCGGCGCGCGGGCACCAGGCCGGCGATCGTAGCAACGCTGATGAGCACCGCCATGGCCAGGCCGGCGGTCCAGGGGTCAGCGGCTTTCACACCGTAAAGCTGCGCCTCCACCAGCCGGCCGAGGAAATAGGCGATCGGCAGAGACAGCGCCAAACCCAGGGCCAGCAGCAGCAGAACCTCGCGCATCACCAGCCACAGCACCTCGCTGGGCTGTGCACCGAGAGCCATGCGGACGCCAAGTTCCTTGGTCCGGCGGGCGACGATGTACGCCATCACTCCGTAGAGACCGACTGCGGCGAGCAGCGTCGCCAGCAGGCCGAACCCGGCGGAGAGCATGGCGATGAGGCGTTCGGTGAGCAGGGTTTCGTCCAGTTGGGCGGCCAGGGTCTTCATTTCGAAAATGGGCATGGAGGCGTCGATCCGGCGCACTTCATTGCGGATCGCGCCGTATGCCTGCTCCGAGCCGAGCGCCGCCCGGACGTAGAAGGTAACGGAGTTGTTGCCCCAGTGCGGCACGAACATCTGGCGGCGGACGCCTTCCCGCGGACCTTCATAGAGGGAGTCCGCCACCACGCCGATGATCTCGATGTCGAGCTTGGCATCTGGGCCGCCGCCGAGCCCCAGACGCCGGCCCACGGCGGGCTTGCTCCGGAAGTAGTGGCGGGCGAACTTCTCGTTGACGATCGCCACCCGTGAATCCTTGCCGATATCCCGGCGCTCGAAATCACGGCCCTCGAGCACGGGGATGCCCATCGTGGCGAAGTAACCCGGGGAAAGGGAATTCATGAAGGCCTGCATATCCTCGCCGTCGGCGGCTTTGTGGCCCTCCACCGCGATGCTGCTGTCCCATTCGCTTCCCGCGAGCAGCGGGACAGATGCCTGGCCCGCGGACTTGACGCCTGGGATGGCGCGGATGCGATCGAGCAGTTCCGCGATCAGGTTGGCGGAGCGCTCCGCGGTGTAGCCGCTCAAGGCAGGCGACAACTGGAAGGTCACCAGGTTGTCCATCTCGCGGAAGCCGGTGTCGGTGGCCTTCAGGTTCTGCAGGCTGCGGGCAAACAGCCCGGCGCCGAACAGCAGCAGGAAGCTAAGCACCACCTGCGCCATCACCAGGCCCTTGCGCAGGAACAGCGTTCCGCCGCTGCCCGCCAGATTGCCCACGGCGTCCTTCAAGGTGGTGAACAGATCAGGACGGCTTGCGCGCAGCGCGGGAACCAGTCCGAAAACCAGGCCGGTCAGCAGCGTGAGCGCCAGGGTGAAGCCGAGGATGCGCGCGTCCGGCTCGGCGCTGAGCAGCAGGGGATTGCCCTCCGACGGCACGGTGGCGAGCAGCACCCGAGTGAGGCCCATCGCCAGGAGGATTCCGGCAGCGCCCCCGGCGAGCGAGAGCACCAAGCTTTCCACCAGCAACTGGCGGATCAACCTGCCGCGCGAGGCTCCGATGGACAGCCGCACTGCGATTTCTTTTTGCCGGGCTACGGCTCGCGCGATGAGCAGGTTGGCGACATTCGCGCAGGCGATCAGCAGCACCAGGCCGACCATCGACATCAGGACCACCAGGGCTTTCGAGAACGAGTTGCGCGTTTGCGAGTAGCCGGTCTTCGCCGCCTGCACATGAATGGTTCCCTGCAGAAACCGATCCCGGAGATACTGCGACCATTTGGCGGCCGCCGGCAGTGTCAATTCATACTCCCGGAGCTGACGGAAGAGGCCCTGGAGGGCGGGTTGCGCGGATTCGGCGGTGTAGCCCGGCTTCAAGCGTGCGAAGACCTGCACCCAGCGGGAACGGCGATCCTCCACCCGCAGCCAGAACCAGTCCGGCGCCATCGCTTCCTTCATCAGGATCGGCACGCGGATTTGCGGCGACCGCACCGGATCGATGCCGTTGAAGCCTCGCGCGGAAACTCCGACGACGGTCATGGGATAGTTGTTCACCAGGATCTTCCGGCCGATGATCTTCGGATCGCCCGCAAAGCGCGTGACCCAATAGTCGTAACTCAGCACCGCCGAGGGGTGCCCCATATAGGTGCGATCATCTTCCTGGGAGCTGAACACCCGTCCGGCGGCAGCCTTCACGCCGAGCATCTCGAAGTAATTGCCGGAGACCATTTCGGCGGCGACGCGTTCGGTCTGGTTGTCGACGCTGAGGGAAGCGGCGATCAGGCGGCGGCAGAGGACTTCGGAGAAGGGGGCGGCTTTCTGCTGGAAATCGCGGTACATGGGGTAGGAGTGCATGCGATCACCCATGTTGCTTCCACTGTGCACTCCGCGCTGGTACAGCATTACCAGTTGATCGGGATCGCGGACCGGCAGCTCGCGCAGCATCAACTGGTCCATCAAGGTGAAGATTGCGGTATTGGCGCCGATTCCAAGGGCCAGAGAGAGGATTGCCACGGTGGCGAACAACGGGTTGCGTCGGATGCCTCGCAGGGAATAGCGGAGGTCCGCGAGCAGATTTGCCATAACGATGATACGGGCGAAGGGGCTCGCGGTTACTGGGAAAAGTTGACTCTAATCCGACTGCTCCGCCACCCGGCGAGCCTTCTCCCAGGCGAGCTTGCCCTTCCACTCCTCGTACAGCGTCATGAAACCGGCCCACCAGTAGCCGCCCACGAAAAGGATCAGGAAGGGGATGGCGAAGAAATTATAGGTCTCGATGGCGAACGCCACCATGTAACAGAAATAGGCGCCCACCGCGAGTTCGGCGTAGGGCAGCCAGCCGGATTTGCGCTTGTACTTGGTGTCGTTGATCTTCACCTTGGCGCTGGAGCCGATGGCGTACTTGGGGGTGCGCGCGAACGCGGTTTCGACACCGAAAACAGCCTCGATCACCGCCTTGGTGTTGATGATGGTCAGGGCGATGCCGCCGGCCATCAGCGCGGGCATCAGGGCGATGGCGCGCTTCCAGTCGCGGGGGAAGAGTTCGCGCTGCGCCACCAGGTAAAACGCGGAAATGGACCAGAACGACGCGATGATCAGGGGCAGATCGATGGCCACCATCTGCCAGACGCCCATGTAGAAGCGCACGATCATCACCGGCAGCATCAGCGCGCTGGTCAGCAGCATCAGGGGGTAGGAGATGTTCGGGGTCAGGTGCAGGAACGCTTCCAGCTTCACGCGCCAGGGCAGATCCGACCTCAGGATGCGGGGCAGCAGCTTCTTCGCCACCTGCATCAGACCCTTGGCCCAGCGCGATTGCTGCACCTGGAAGCCGTACATGTCCACCGGCAACTCGGACAGGCACTCGACGGCGGGCAGGTAAACAAATTTCCAGCCGTTGAGCTGGGCGCGATAGCTGAGGTCGGTGTCCTCGGTGAGCGTGTCGTGCTGCCAGCCGCCGGCGTCGCCGATCATGGAGACGCGCAGAATGCCCGCCGTGCCGTTGAAATTGAAGAAGAGTCCGCTGCCGAAGCGGGCGGTGTGCTCCAGCACGAAGTGACCGTCGAGCAGCATGGACTCGACTTCGGTGAGCACGTTGTAGTTGCGGTTCAGGTAGCCCCAGCGGGTCTGGACGACGCCGACCTTGGGGTCGGCGAAATGATGGATGGTGCGGCGCAGGAAGTCACGCGGAGGGATGAAGTCGGCGTCGAAGACGGCGACGAACTCGCCGGTGGCGGTCTTCAGGCCTTCCTGCAGTGCTCCGGCCTTAAAGCCGTGCCGGTTGGTGCGATGGTGGTACTCAATGGGATGGCCCAGAGCGCGGTACTCGTTCACCAACCGCTCTGCGTATGCGTGCGTTTCGTCGGTGGAATCGTCCAGCACCTGAATCTGCAGAAGCTCCCGCGGATAGTCGATCTTTACCGTTTCCTCAATGAGGCGCTCCACCACGAAGCGCTCGTTGAACATCGGCAACTGCACGGTAACGCGCGGCAATTGCTCGAAGAGCTGCGCGGGCTCCGGATTCATCCGGCGGGCCTTCTTCGCCTTCATGTAGGCGCGGATCATCTCATAGCGGTGCGTCCCGTAGACGCTCAAGATCACCAGGATGAGGAAGTAAGGAATCAGCAGCGCGTAGTCGAACCACTCCAGGCGGTGGATGTTGGCGAAGGTATTGTCGAAGAGCGTGTCCACCAGAGTGGGTGCACCCTGCAGAAAAGCGGGGATGGCGGAAGCTGTTAACATGACGTTCGTTTCCGTTCGCTACCTGAACCTATGACGCCGCACCTGAAACGACTCGCGTTCGCCGCGTGCCTGCTTCAGGCCGGGTTCCTCGCGCTGGCGCTGCAAGCCGATCTTCGGAGCGCGGTTCCCGAAGTCATAACGCTCTTAGGCGCCTTGTCCATCATACACTTGTGCGCGGTCTGGCTGGCAGCGAAGAAGGGGCGAACCGGATTGGGGTGGATCCTGGGTCCGGCGCTGCTCTTCCGGCTTACGGTGTGGCCGGTATATCCGGCGTTCTCCGACGACATTTTTCGCTATCGCTGGGAAGGAAAGCTGCAGGCCGCGGGTGGGAATCCGTATCAGGTGCGTCCGGACGACCCGGAGTGGGCTCACCTGCGCGACTCCGTATCGGAACGCATTCCGCTGCGGGATTTCCGGGCGGCGTACGGACCCGTGCTGCTGTTGCTGGAGCACGCAACCTATCGCCTGACCTCGTTCGCGCCCGATGCCGCCAGCCAGGTGTTCTGGTTCAAGGCGTCGGCGGCGCTGTGCGATGTGGGTGTCATCGTGCTGCTGTTACGACTGCTGCGCGCGCGGGGCATGGCGGAGGAGCGGGTGCTGGTCTATGCCTGGTCGCCACTGCCGGTGTTTGAATTCTGGGTGAATGGTCACAACGATTCCGTGCTGTTGTTGCTGCTGGCCGGCGCGGCGCTGGCGGCCGCGCGCAAGCGCTGGATCATCAGCTTCACCGCGCTATCGCTTGCGGCTCTGACAAAATTTTGGCCGCTGGCCTTGTTCCCACTGTTTTTCGACTGGCGGGAGCGCCGCTGGCAGGCGCTGCTGCTGGTTCCGATCTCGCTGGCGCTGTTTCTGCCCTACTGGAGCGATATCCGATTGAACGCACGCTTTCTGTCGGGTTTCCTGGGCGGCTGGCGCAACAATGACAGCATTTTCGGCGTGGTGCTTTGGCTGGCGGACGGCGATCTGCAAACGGCCAAGCGGGTAACGATAGCCGCCCTGGCCCTGGTGACGCTGGGCGTCGCGTGGCTGCGGCCGGCGCTGGAAAAAGGCGTGCTGGCGATCGCGGCCGCGACGCTGGCCCTGTCGGCCAACTGCCACCCGTGGTACCTTACGTGGCTTGTACCCTGGATGGCGTTTCACCTCTCGCCGGGGTTATTGTTATGGACGGCGGCAGCGCCTTTCTTCTACGAAGTGCTGATCCGCTGGATTCCGCTGGGCGAGTGGCAAGGCGTATCGCCGCTTCGCTGGTGGATTTACTTGCCCGTATTCGGGCTTCTCGCGTGGAAATGGGGAACACACAGATGGCGCAACACATAAAACTTCTCGCGGTCCTGCATATCGTATTTGGAGCACTGGGGATTCTGGGAGCGCTGCTGGTGATGACCATCGGCGGCGGGCTGGCCGGCTTCGTGGCCGCCACGGACGCTGACGCGGACGGCGTTGCCGGCTCCCTGATGGCGATCATCTCCGCGGTGATCACCGGCATCATCCTGCTGCTTTCCGTGCCGCATCTGATTGCCGGAGTGGGGCTGCTGCGATTCCGGCCATGGGCGCGCATTCTGGCGATTGTCGTTTCCTGCGTGGAGCTGTTCAATGTCCCGTTCGGAACCGCCCTTGGGGTGTACGGCCTGTGGGCGCTTTTGTCCAAGGAAGCGGTCGCGCTGTTCGGGGAAAGCGGAGCCGCGGTTCCGGGCTCGATCGCCAATCGCGCACAATAGGAGCATGCGCAAAGGGCCGCCGCTGAATCCGTACGCTCAGTACATCGAAGGCAAGGACGCGGTGAAGTCGCTGGCGAGCGCGCCGAAGCGGCTGTTGAAGCTGGTTGAGCAGATCCCCGCGGGCGCGATGAAGCAGCCGATGGCGCCGGGCAAGTGGACCGCGCACGAGTTGCTCGCGCATCTGGCCGATTTCGAACTGGTGATGTCGGCGCGCTGCCGCCTGATCGCTTTCCAGGACAATCCGGTGCTCGCCTCGTATGACCAGGCCCCGTGGCTGGAGGGCTGGAGACGCGAGAAGGAATCCTTGGATGAGACAATCGTCCGATTTCTGGCGCTGCGCAACGCGCAGGTCGCCTTGTTCCGCAACCTGCCGGAGGCGGGCTGGAAGCGGTACGGGACGCATACAGCGGAAGGGCGGCTGACCATCCGGGACCTGATGGAACGGACCGCCGGCCACGACCTGCATCATCTGCGGCAATTCGCGGCGCTGGCCTCGCGTTGAAGCGGAAACAAAAGCTGGCAAGTCTAATGGTTCTGTTACGCTACGGGTGACCATGGCCTCCGGAACCGAAAGTCCGCGAATCTCCGCCCGGATCCCCATCCGGTCCACGCTGCCGATTCCCAAGGCGGAATACCGCAGCGGCGTTGGGCAGTGGCTGATGGGCGGCGCGACCATCGAGGAGGGCCACGCGCACGAGGAAACGCATCCCTGGTGGAAAGTTCTGTGGCTGACCGGCGTGGATTACTTCTCGACGCTGGGCTACCAGCCGGGCATCGCGCTGCTGGCCGCGGGCGCCATTTCTCCGATCGCGACCGCGCTGCTGGTGGTGCTGACGCTGGCGGGCGCGCTGCCGGTGTACGCGCAGGTGGCCAAGCGGTCCTTCGCGGGGCAGGGCTCGCTGGCCATGATGGAGAACCTGCTGCACGGCTGGAAGGGCAAGCTTTTTCTGCTGGTGCTGCTGGGCTTCGCCGGCACGGATTTCGTAATCACGATGACGCTGTCGGCGGCGGACGCCGCGACGCACGCGATTGAGAATCCTTACCTTCACGACTATCTGGGCGAGGCTCAAATTCCGATCACGCTGATTCTGCTGGCGCTGCTGGCGGGCGTGTTCCTGGCGGGTTTTACGGAAGCGATCGGCCTCGCGATGTTCGTGGCGATTCCGTACATCGCGTTGAATTTCGTGGTGCTGGCGCGCTGTTTCGCCGAAGTCGCCAGCCATCCCGAATATCTGCCGCGCTGGCAGGAAGCCCTGCGGGCGCAGGGTGACTGGACCAGCATCGCGGTGGCCGCGGCGATCGTGTTTCCCCGGCTCGCGCTGGGCTTGAGCGGTTTCGAGACCGGGGTCACGGTAATGCCGCTGATTGACGGCGGCGACGCCGACGAGCGCCGCCGACGCCGCGGCGCGCTGGTTCCCTTCGGGCGGATCATCAACACGCGCAAGCTGCTGGCGACGGCGGCGATCCTGATGAGCGTCCTGCTGATCTGCTCCAGTTTCGCCACGACACTCCTGATTCAGCCCGCCGATTACCAGAAAGGCGGCAAGGCGGCGGGCCGCGCCATCGCCTTCCTGGCGCACCAGTTCTTCGGAAACAGCTTCGGCACCGTCTACGACATTTCCACGATTCTAATTCTGTGGTTCGCCGGCGCGTCCGCCATGGCCGGGCTGCTGCACCTGATTCCGCGCTACCTGCCGCGATTCGGAATGGCGCCGCTGTGGGCGTCCCTGACGCGGCCGCTGGTGCTGGTGCTGTTCAGCATTTGCGTAATTGTGACGCTGGTCTTCCGCGCCGACGTGGAGGCGCAGTCCGGCGCATACGCCACTGGAGTCCTGGTGCTGCTGTTGTCCGCGGCGGTGGCGGCGGCGCTCGCGCTGGGCCGCGAGGGCAAGAAAGCGTTGAGCCGTTACTGCTGGCTGATCGCCGTGGTGTTCACCTACACCCTGGTGGACAACGTGATCGAACGTCCGGACGGTTTGATCATCGGCATGTGCTTCATCCTGCTGGTGCTGGTGGTGAGCACGGTGTCACGGTCCCTGCGCGCGACGGAGATGCGCATTCCCGGGGGGTATTTTGTCGACGAGGCTTCCCGCGATCTCTCGCGCGCCATTCAGGGCAAGAAAGTGAACCTGGTGCCGCTGCGGACCACCGACCCCGAGGCTCGCCGGCGCAAGCGGGAGGAGATCCGGCAGCACTACAACATCCAGGGGCCGCTGGCTTTCCTGCACGTCAACCTGATCGACAACCGAAGCGAGTTCCTGTGTCCCGTTGACGTTGAGATCCGCGAGGAGGACGGCGATTACGTGATTGAGGTGTACGGGGCGATCGCCATCGCCAACACGATCGCCTATATCAGCGAATTGATCGACCCGATCTCGATTTTCCTGGGGTTGACGCGCCTGAATCTGGTGGAGCAGGCGGTCCGGTTCCTGTTCTTCGGCGAGGGCGAGACCGGGTTGATGGTTTACGCGATTTTGCTGCGCTACTGGGAATGGACACCGGAGGATGATGTGCGGCCGTTGATCTTCCTGATGTCGGATTGAGGCGAACGCAAAAGAAGAGCGGCCCAGGACCATGAAGGTCCTGGGCCGTTTGGATGAAGTTCGCCGGCGGCTTACTGCGCGGGCAGCGTGCCGGAGAGATACAGCGTCTGCGCCTGCGGAGCGCGAACCCCGCCGCGCAGCGGGATGGCCGGGCCGCGGCGCAACACGCGGAAGGCCACCGCGTCGCCGGGCTTCAGCGTGCCCTGGATGTTCTTGACATCGTCGATGGAGTTCACCGGCTGGCGGTTGACCGACAGGATGATGTCGCGATCCACCAGGCCGATGTCCTCGGCGAACGAGTTCTCCTCGACGCGGGTGACGGCCACGCCGCGCTTGTCCGGAGTCAGCTCCCGCTCCTCGTCGTTCAGAGTGCGAATGCTGATGCCGAACTTGGCCTGAGTGCTGGAAGGCTGGATTTCCTCGCCTTCGGGAACGATGCCGCGGCCGCCGGACACCCGGGGATCGTCGGCGAAGACTTCGCGGCGATCCATGATGGTGACCTTGAAGTCCATCTTCTTGCCGGCGCGATCGACGGTGACGGTGGTTTCCGAGCCGATGGGGAGGTCCGCGACGCGGCCCACCAGGTCGTCACCGTTGCGGATGGCCTTGCCGCCGAGCGCGATCACCAGGTCTTCCACCTTGATGCCGGCCTTGTCGGCGGGTCCGCCCTTCTTCACCTCATTCACCAGAACGCCGCCGGTCTGGCCCAGGGCTTTCAGCACTTCCGGCTTCTCGTCGCGCTGCCAGGAGATGCCGATGGAGCCGCGGCGCACCTGGCCGTGCTTGATGATGTCGTTGTAGACGCGCACCGCCATGTTGACGGGCAGCGCGAAGCCGACGCCCTGCGATCCGCCGTTCTGGGTGGCAATCATGGTGTTGACGCCGATGACTTCACCGCGGATGTTCAGCAGCGGTCCGCCGGAGTTGCCGGGGTTGATGGCGGCGTCAGTCTGAATGAAGCGCTGGAACTGCTGCGCCCCGATGTCGCGTCCGGTGGCGGAAACGATGCCGGCGGTCACCGATGCTTCCAGCCCGAACGGCGAGCCGATGGCAACGGCCCAGTCGCCCACCTGCACGGCATCGGAGTTACCGATGGTGACGGGGGTGAGGGGCGTCTTGGGGTCGATCTTGATGACGGCGAGGTCCGTTTCGGGGTCCACGCCGATGACTCGCGCGCGGTACTCGAGAGGATCCGTGTGCAGCTTCACCTTGATGCGATCCGCGCCGTCCACCACGTGATTGTTGGTGATGATGTAGCCGTTGCGGTCGACGATGAAACCGGTGCCGCCCTGCTCGCGCTTGTAGGCGCGGGGAGGAACCGGGATCGGCGCGCCGCCGCGGCCCTGCGGATTATCGCGGAAGAAGCGGCGGAACAGGTCCGCGCCCTCGTCTTCATCGTCGTCGGCCGGAGGCTGTCCGGCGGAACGGCGGGTTTGCGAGCTCCGTCCGTTGATCTCGGCGGTGATGTTCACCACCGACGGGTCCAGCTTCTGCGCCAGCTTGGTGAACTCATTGCCCACCTGCGTGGCCGCGGGCACCACCAGCGGAGTCGCGTCCGGCGCGGCCTGCTGGTTCTTGTTCGCGGCGTTGACGCCGGTGTTGAACAGCGTGCCGATCACGATCCCCAGGGACAGTGTGAAGAGCAACAATGCGATTGGCAATAGTCTGCGTTCAGAGAACTTCATAGCTTTCTTGTATTTCCTCTATCGGCCGGAATCCACTTCGATTATATGCACGATCCCCGCCAGCACTCACCAGAATGGAAAGGTCTATCTGGATGGATGCCCCACCCCCATGCGGGGTTTCAATTCCACCAGCAAAACACCTGCCAGAATCAGAGCCGCGCCGGCCGACGCCCTCCCGGACAGCGTCTCCCCGCTCAAAAAGTACGAGGTCAGCCAGGCGAACAGCGGCTCGGTGGAGAAGATCAGCGCGGCCCGCGTAGGACTGGTGTGCTTCTGCGCCCAAGTCTGTACCGCGAACGCCAGCGCAGTGGCCAGCGCGCCGGTGATGCCCAGCGCGAGCACTACCGCGTAAGTCCACTGGATTCTTGGAGTTTCCAGCCACCAGAACACCATCCAACCGATCCCGGCGCCGCTGGCGACCTGAAACAGGCTCAGCCGCGCCGCATTCGATCCCGGAGCGTACCGGCCCACCAGCAGCAATTGCATGGCGTACGGGATCGCGCAGGTCGCCACCAGCAGATCGCCCTGGGAGAAACCGAACCCGGTCTCCGGAAGCGTCAACAGGGCCATTCCCAGTGTCGCGACGCCGACGCCAACCCACTCCGCTGCTCCCGGCCTGATCGAATAGACGATGGACCCCAGCAAAGGTACCAGCACCACGTACAGCGCAGTCAGAAAGCCGGCCTTGGCGGGCGTGGTCAGCCGGAGCCCGAAGGTCTGTGTAATGTAGCCGGTGAAGAGGAAGAAGCCGATCTGCATCCCGGGCCATGCGTCGCGACGCCAGTTGCCGCTCCAGGCGTGACCGCGGAAAAAAAGCAGCAGAAAGATGCTGGCCAGGGTGAATCGCAGCGTCAGAAAAAGCAGAACGGAAACGTCGGCCAGGGCCGCTTTCACGACCACGAAGGTGGAACCCCACACCGCCGAGACGCCCAGCAGGGCAAGTCCGGCCTGCCAGCGGGTGCGCGAGGTCAACGGCTCAGGATCTCCGGGTCGCGGACGAGAAGGGACAGCAGCAGGAGCACGCGGCGCAGACCGATTTCGCGTCCTTCGGCGTGGAACCACTCCTCGGTGGTATGGGCTCCGCCGCCCTGACCTCCGGCGCCGATGGATACGGCCGGCACGCCGAGCGAGAGTGGAATGTTCGCGTCGGTGGAAGAACAATCAGTCTGAGAACGGATACCGAGGTGCTGATCCACGGCGGAAAGGTGGCGCAGCAGCGGCGAGGTTTCCGGCAGGCGGCCGCCGGGGCGGGAGCCCAATTCCTTAATCCGGGCGGACAGGCGCGCGCCGGCGGCACGGGCGTTCTCCACCTCCAGCGCCTGCTCCACAGCGAGTGACAAAGCCGAGGTGAGTTCCTCCAGCGTCTCCGGATTCTCGGAACGGAGGTCGACCTTGGCGCGGGCGCTGGCGGGAATCGAGGTGATGCTGGATCCGCCGTCGATCACGCCGAAGTTGTACGAGCTGCGGCAGGTTCCGTTGGCCGAACGCCGGTTGTCGCAAAACAGAGTGATGGCCCGGCTGAGCGCATGCACGGGGTTGGCTGCGCCGTGATCGCTCCAACTGTGTCCTCCCGGACCGGATAACGAAACGTCGAAACGGCGGCTGGCGAGCGCCCGGCAGGTGATGTGATCGGTCGCCGGGCCGTCGAGAACCACGAAAACCTGGATGCGAGGTCCGCCGGGGCGGCACAAGTAGCGCATGCCGGAAAGGTTGCCCTCGCCTTCCTCACCCACGTTGGCGATCAGCATCAGGCCGCCCGGCGTTTCCTCGAACACGGGAAACTTCGCCGCCGCCGCGGCGATCGCCAGCAGCCCGGCGAGACCCGCGCCGTTGTCCGACACTCCGGGTCCGTGCAAGGAACCGTCCGGATGCTGGCGGATCTCCTCCGGCGTGCGCGGCGCGAGCACGGTATCCAAATGCGCGGTCAGCGCCACGGCGGGCCGGTCCTGATGGCCCCGCTGGGTAGCGATGACGTTCCCGGCGCGGTCCAGCTTCGCGTCCCAACCCAGATCTTGCAGTTGCTCCGAAATCCAGGCGGCGCGCTTTTCTTCGAAGAACGTGGGAGCGGCAATGCGGCACAGCTTCAGATGGCGGTCCTGAATCCATTGTCGCTCCCGCGCGAACCACTGCGCGGCATCGCGGATCTCGGGCGCCTCGGCCAAGGCTCGCGGAGTGCAGGCGGCAAGCTGCTGCTGATTCGCCATCTTCTGTCAGTGTGACATGCCGGTCCAAGGCTGGGTTGCCGCGCCTCAGACTGTCCGCCCGAACGGGGACGAAGCTGGTTGGAATCGGCGGCTCAAAAGACGCTGTGTGATAACATTCAAGTCTCACCTGTCCGGCCGGATCGGGAGACGCGCGCGTTCACGAAATGGAACCAGCAGCACCATCGGTGAAGTGTCCGAAATGCAGCCATAGCAATCCGTTCGGCGTGGCTCGCTGCTCGGTTTGCGACAGCGCGATGGATTCGGCCGCGGAGCGCGGCGGCGCGAGCATTTTCGAGACGATCGCGGTGGATGCCACGGTTGGCGAGAACCGGCGCGCGGACCGTTCCGGCGACGCCCGCACGCTGGCGCCGGGATCGGTTCTGGTGGGCCGCTACGAAATCCTGAAGCTGCTGGGCGAAGGCGGCATGGGCGCCGTCTATAAAGCGCAGGACCGGGAGCTGGGCCGCCTGGTGGCGCTCAAGGTAATCCGTCCGGAGCTGGGAAACAATCCGAAGATTCTGGAGCGGTTCAAGCAGGAACTGATCCTGTCGCGGCAGATCGGCCATCGCAACGTGATCCGCATCTTCGACCTCGGGGTCGAGGATCAGGTGAAGTTCATCACCATGGAGTATATCGAGGGCGAGGATCTCTCTTCGCTGCTCGAAAAGCGGCCGTTCACGGTGGAAGAGACGGTGCACGTGATCCGGCAGGTCTGCCTGGCTCTGGATGCCGCGCACGGCGAAGGCATCGTACACCGCGACCTGAAACCGCAGAACATCATGACCAATTCCGAGGGCCGGATCTGGGTGATGGACTTCGGCCTGGCGCGCAACCTGGAAGATCAGGGCATGACGCAGAGCGGCATGATCCTGGGCACACCGGCCTACATGTCGCCGGAGCAGGCCAAGGGTGAGCGCGCCGATCATCGGGCGGACCTGTTCGCGCTCGGCGTGATGATGTACGAGATGCTGACCGGCACGGTGCCGTACAAGGCGGAAACCGTGCTCGCCAGCCTGCTGAAACGGGTGCAGGAGATCCCGCGCACGCCGATCGAGCTTTCGCCGGATCTGCCGCCTGCGCTGAGCGAGATCGTGATGCGCTGCCTGGCCATCGACGTCAACAACCGTTACCAGTCAGCCAGCGAGATCATCGCCGATCTGGACGAATTCCTGGGCAGCGATCCGAACCTGAGCCGCTTAGCCCAGCCGATTCAGGGCTCGTCCAGCACCAGCGCGCGGCGGCAGTCGATTGCCGTTTCGATGCCCGCGATGCAGGCGCCGGCTGCGCCGGTTCTGCCGCCCCCCGCGCCCCCGCCGGCCAGCCGCCGCAAGTGGATTTTCGCGGGGGCGGGAGCGGCGGTGGCGATCGCCGGCGGACTGGGTTTTTGGCTGTTGAGCGACGGCGAATCCACGCCCTCGGGCGCTCCGTCGAAACCGGTCACGCTGCTGGTCGCGGATTTCCAGAACGACACCGGCGACAGCGTCTTCGATGGCGCGCTGGAGCCGACCTTCGGCTTTGCCCTGGAAGGCGCCAATTTCATCTCGAATTACAGCCGCGCGGCTGCGATGCGGACGGCGGGACAGTTGAAGCCGGGCATTACCCGCCTGGATGAGGAGGTCAGCCGGCTGGTGGCGGTGCGCGAAGGCGTCAGCGCCGTGGTAGCCGGCTCTGTCCGCAAGGATGGAGGCACTTTCCGCCTGGCCGCTCGGGTGATTGACTCGGTGACAGGCAACGAACTGGCGCGAGCCGAGGAGTCGACCTCGGGCAAGGACAAGATCCTGGCGCTGACCGGCAAACTGGCCGGCGCAGTCCGCAAGGCGCTGGGCGACCGGACGCCGGAATCGGTGCAGTTGGCCGCGGCGGAGACGTTCACGGCGGCATCGCTCGAGGCCGCGCAGGCGTACTCCCGGGCGCAGGATGCGCGATTCGCCGGAAAAACCGAGGAAGCAATCAAGCTGTATCAGGAGGCGGTGAAGCTGGATCCCAACCTGGGCAGCGCGCTCTACGGCCTGGCGGTGACGTACTCGAGTTTCGAGCGAAACGAAGCGAACCGCTATTACGAGCTGGCGATGTCCAACATCAACCGGCTGAGCGATCGCGAAAAGTACCGGCTGCGCGGGGGTTATTACCTGACCCAGTTGAATCATCAAAAGGCGCTGGACGAGTTCACCGAGCTGACCCGCCTGTACCCGGCCGACTTCTCCGGGCTGAGCAATCTTGCCTACGTGTACTATCAGCGGCGCGAGATGCGCAAGGCGCTGGAGGAAGGCCGTAAGGCGCTGGATGTCTATCCCAAATACTCGCTGGCGCGCAGCAATTGCGCCATGTTCGCGATGTACTCAGGCGATCTCGAGATGGCGGAAAAAGAGGCCTCCGCCGTGGTGGAGGCGAACCCGAAGTATCTGAAGGGTTATGACACGCTGGCGCTGGCGCGCCTGGCCGCGAATCAGCCGGCGAAGGCTATGGAGATCTACGGCCGCATGCAGGCCGTGGACGCACGCGGCGCGTCCCTGGGGGCGATGGGCCTGGCGGATGTCGCGTTGTACCAGGGCCGTGTAGCGGATGCGATCGCCATTCTGACGAAGGCGATCGCCGAGGACGAAAACAATAAGTACGTGGCCGGAGTCGCCAAAAAGACCGCGGTGCTGGGATCGGCGCAATTGCTGGCCGGCAACACGGCAGCCGCGCTGAGTGCGTTCCGCAAGGCTTCCGACCTGCGCAAGGAAGAAATGGTGCTGTACACCAGCGCGATTGGATTCATCGAGGCCGGACAACCGGCGGAGGCGATGAAGATCGCGAAGTTGCTTTCCGAGCGCCTGGAAAGCGATCCGCAGATTTACGCCAAGCTGATCGAAGGCGAAGCGGAACTGAGGCGCGGCCGCAACCGGGAGGCGCTGGCGCTGTTCGAAGAGGCGCAAAAGCTCACCGATACCTGGTTAGGGCGCTTTTCCATGGGTCGCGCCTACCTGGCAATGGGCAACTTCGCTGAGGCCGACTCCGAGTTCGACAAGTGCCTGAAGCGTAAAGGCGAGGCCACCGGATTGTTCCTGGATGAGGTGCAGACCTACCATCACTTTGCCCCGGTGATCTACTATATCGGGCGCGCCCAGGAAGGCCTGAAGAGCAGTGGCGCGGCGGAGTCCTACAAGGCATTTCTGGCGATCAAGCCGGATTCCACCGAGCCACTGGTTCTGGACGCCCGCAAGCGCTTGAAGAAGTAGCGCTTACGGCCGCTCCAGCAGCTTGATGACGCCGGGCGCGATGGCCACGATCAGCTCCCGCCGTGCATCGCCCAGTTGCTTCAACTTAGCGATCGCGGTGCGCCTCCGCGCGGGCGTCAGGTTGCGGCGGTTCAGCCCGAGCTCCGCGGCGGCCCGAACGTCGGCGGCGGCGGCTTGGATCTCGGCCTGAGGATACAACTCGCGAGCCTGCAACGCGGCATCACGCCAGCTTTCGAGGCTCGCTTCCTCGGGCGAGGCGTTGAACTCGCGCGCGGCGAGGCTCTCGGCCCGGATCCGATCGGCAAGGCCGTTGAGCGGGCTCGCCGTGGTGTATCGCCGGGAGCGGATGCGCTCGACGTAGCGGGCCGGATCGAGCGCGGTGGCGAGCGTCAGCAGGGGGCCGGCCTCCGCGGTCCCGGCGAGTTCCCGCATCCCTGCCTGATATTGGGATTCGACCGGAACACCGATGCTTTCCAAGTGCCGCGTGAGCGCCGGCAGCCGGCTGTACAGGTCTTCGGCATTATTCTGTTGCGCCGGCGACCACAGGCGTTCCGCCACAGCGCCCAGCCGCGGCCACAGACGGAAGTGAATGTTGCTGGCGGTGATCATCTCGCTCCACAGGCAGGCTTCGCCGCCCAGGATCTGCTTCCGCTCCGCCTCGGTCAACATTTTTCGCTTCACCGGAATGCGGGGAGCGAAAAAGCGTTCCATGCGGTCGAGAGGATCGGCAGCCGTCCCGTCCATGCGGTTGCCGTAGGCATGCGCGGCGGGCAGATTCCAATCCATATAGAAACCCGAGGACACGATCACGGGGTGGCCGGCCTGCGCCGCCGCGAGCACCGCATGTGCGCCGCGCCACGCCTGAATGGTGACATCAGCCGGAGTGGCCGGACCCACGATCTCATCCCAACCGATCATTTTCCGGCCGTGCCGCGATAGTATCTCCCGCACGCGGTTCATGAAGTGATGCTGGAGTTGGTGATTGGAGGCGAAACCCTTGGCCCGGCGGAACGCGGCGATGCGCGGATTGGCGTCCCAATGCCTGCCGGTGACTTCGTCGCCGCCTACGTGAATGTAGGGATCGGGAAACAGGGCCGCCATCTCGCCGAGAAACGAGTCGAGAAACTCATAGACCTTCTCGTTGGCGGGGTCGAGTGCGGAGTCGAAGACTCCGAATCCGGTTTCGGGCGCGGCGGGCGGCGGTCCGGAGGCGAGGTCGGGCCGAGCGGCCAGAAGTGCGGTGGTGTGCCCCGGCAGGTCAAACTCAGGCACGATGCGGATGCCGTGCGCGGCGGCGTAGCGGATCAGACGGCGGATGTCATCCTGCGAGTAGAAGCGGCCCGCGGCACCCTTCGCGGTGAGCTCCGGGTGGAGCTTGGATTCGACGCGAAACCCCTGATCGTCGGTCAGGTGCAGGTGCAGAACGTTGAGCTTGACGGCAGCCATGCCGACCAGGGTGCGCTCGATGTCTTCCACCGGCAGGAAGTGGCGAGCGGTGTCGAGCAGCAGTCCTCGCCATGCGAATCGCGGACGATCGTTGATATCAACGGCGGGAATCGATCCGTTTTGCGCCAGTTGCAGGAACGTGTGCAGGCCGTGGCGCGCGCCCGCGGGGGATTCGGCTTCGATGCTCGCACCGGCGGGAGTCACCCGCAGGCGATAAGACTCGCCGGGTCCGGATCCTGCCTCGATCCGCAGCGGCACGCCGGTCGTGTCAATGCGCAAGCCATGGCGTCGCAGGAGGGATTCGCCATGTGCCTGAAGGTCCCCGGCCTGCAGGAAGACACCGCGATTCAGGTTCAACTCGCCGGGCTCGCGTCTTGCCTGGGCTGGTGCGGGGATCACGTCCAGAGTCAGCGGCACAAGAAAAGCGATGGCGGTGGCAAACACCGAACCACTGTGACATTTCGGCCGGTTCGCCGTCCATCCGGCATGAAAACGATTCTGTTGGTGGTAACCGCGACGGTCCCGCTGCTGGCTCAATCCGACACTGCCGCGGCGCGGGTTCCCATTGAAAGCTATCTGAAAGGTCACGCGACGGGACAGGCGGAGCACATTCGCGCAGCGTTCCACCCCGGCGCGCACATTCAGGGAATTCGCCAGGACGGGAAATTTGTGGATTGGACCCTGGAAGAGTACGCGGCCGGTTTCAAAGGCGTGGTCAACCCGGAGGAGCCGCAACGCAAACGCTGGATCGAGAAGGTGGAGGTGACGGGCAACGCGGGCATCGCGACGGTCCGGTTCGATTATCCGAAGGTGAAGATCACGGACTATTTCGTGCTGTTGAAGCGGGACGGGCAGTGGCGGATCGCGAACAAGGTGTTCAGCAGCGAAAACAAGCCATAGGGGTGTATACTGGAAGGGTTCGGGGCGTGGCTCAGCCTGGCTAGAGCGCCTGGTTCGGGACCAGGAGG